>JAFVAI010000015.1 GCA_017480545.1 Schwartzia sp. (in: firmicutes)
CAGCTCCAGCTCCGCCTTCAGCTCGATCTTCTTCTCCTCGGCCTGCGGGCGGAACATATCCATCACCGTGAAAATCTCGTCGTCGAGACTGGAGGGCAGCTCGTCCAGCGTAAATTTGTCCCGGGACAGGCTGCTCATTTCCAGCAAGTCATCGATCAGCGCGAGGAGATGGCCGCTGGCTTCCTCGACATTGCCGAGAAATTCCTTGAGCATCATCGGGTCGTCCATGTGGCTTTTCGCCAGCGCCGTGAAGCCCGTGATGGCGTTCATCGGTGTGCGGATGTCGTGGGAAATGCTGAACAGGAACGAGGAATTGATCTCGTTGGCGCGTTTCTCGCGGTCCAGCTCCGCCTCCATCTCCATTTTTTCCGAAAGCTCGCGCTGAACGCGGGCGATGCGCTCCGTCACGTCGCGAAAGCCCATGACCACGCTGTTCGGATGCGCCTCGTCCCGGACGCGGACGACGGACATTTCCATATAAATATTGCCGTTGCAGCGGTATGTGACCGTATAGGACGGCACACCGCCGAGGCGCTCGCGGATGTGCTCGGCATTGGTCTGCCGAACGAAAAACGCCTGGTCCTCCGGCAACACAAAACGCGCCGCGTACTCGGAAAGCACCCGGCGAAAATCGGCGCGGCCCGGGCCTTCCTCCCCCAGTTCCGAAACAATCCGGTCAAAATAATTGTTTCCCTGCCGATAGGGGCGCATATTGCCCGTATCGAAATGCAGGAGGAAAATGGACGAATAGCCGACGGAAAGGCCCTCGATGACCTGGGCGCGGCGCAGGCTTTCCTCCTGCGCGGCGCGCTCCTCGGTGATGTCGCGGATAAAGACGTAATAGACCTCGCCGCCCTCCTCGGTGCGGACAAGCCGCCCGTAATCGTCCACCCAACGGACGGCGCCGTCCTTGCACCGGATCCGGTACTTGACATAGTCGAGCCGTTTGTCGTTTCTCCCGACCTGCCGGAGAATCGATGCCTCGACGGTTTTCAGGTCGTCGGGATAAACGAGGCCCCGGAACGAGTTGCCGGTCAGCCCGCGGAATTCTTCCTCTGTCGCGCAGCCGAAAATGTCCAGCATGACATCGTTGATATAGAGAATCGTCTCGTCCTCGTCGGCACGGTAAATGAAGAAGCCCCCCGGCATACTTTCCGCCATGCGCCGGAGCGCGTCCAGCGTCGTCTCCGGCACGTCCGCGCCCGCTTTCGCGGGAAGGATTCGTTTGCTCATATTGCCCCGTCCTTTCCTTTAGCCTTGCTTTTTCACAATATCCGTCAAGGTCTGCATCATCTGCGGGATGTCGATCGGTTTCGCGATATGGCCGTCCATGCCCTCGCTTTTCGCCTTCGCCACGTCCTCGCTGAACGCGCTGGCGGTCATGGCGAGGATCGGGACTTTCCCGCGCCCGCCGCCCAAGGCACGGATGGCCGCCGTCGCCTCGTAGCCGTTCATCACGGGCATCTGAATGTCCATCAGCACCGCGCTGTACGCGCCCGGCTCGGCGGCGGCGACCGCTTCCACCGCTTCCTTGCCGTTCGTCGCGGTATCGACCTCGAAGCCCGAGCCCATCAGGAGCATTTTCGCGATCTCGCGGTTCACGTCGAGATCGTCCACCAGGAGGAGCTTCTTCCCGGCGAACATCGTCGCGTCGTCGCCGTCCGACTGCGCCGCCTCTTTTTCCTTCGCCGCTTTTTCGGCCAACTCCGGCGCGAGCGCGAGGCGGAATCGGATGATGAACTCCGTGCCTTTGCCGGGCGCCGTCTCCACGTCGATGGTGCCGCCCATCATGTCGATGATGCTCTTCGTGATCGACATGCCAAGCCCCGTGCCTTGGATGCCGTTGACCGTCGCGTTGCGCTCGCGGGTGAAGGCCTCGAAGACCGTGTCGGCAAATTCCTTCGTCATGCCGATGCCGCTGTCCTTCACGCGAAGCTCGAAGGCGGCGTCCTCCGCTGTCGCGTCGGTTTCGGCCAGCGTCACGGAGATTTTTCCGTCCTCCGGCGTGAACTTGTAGGCGTTCGACAGAAGATTCAGCAACACGCGGTTCAGGCGGTTCTTGTCGAAATGCACATAGCGGTTCGTAACGCCCGACGTGTCCACGACGAACTCAATGCCCTTGCCCGCCATCTGCGTCGCGAACATATCCTCCGCCTCGTCGATGGCCTTGACCAGATCGTCCGGCTCATAGTCCAGCTCCATCTTGCCGCTCTCGATGCGGCTCATTTCGAGGATGTCGTTGATCAGCGCGAGAAGATGCTGGCTCGACGCGCCGATTTTGTCCATATATTCTTTGAGTTTCGTCGGGATGCCGTGCTCGCAGTGCTCGCGGGTGCAAGTCTCGCAGGGCTTCCGAATCCGCTGGGACAGCTCGACGTAGCCGATGATGGCATTCATCGGCGTGCGGATGTCGTGGGACATATTCGAGAGGAACATGGACTTCGCCTTGCTGTTCTCCTCCGCCCGCGTGCGCTCGATGTCGGCCTGCTGCTCACGCCGCCGCATGACGGAATAGATGTTGAACATAATCAAAAGGCTGAAGGAAATCAAGAGAAGCTGGATCGTCGTGTTGGTGAGGAGCGAGCTTTGGACCGCGTTCATGTGCTCGTAAAGGTATGTCTCCGCCGCCTCTTTTTGCGCACGGTTGCGCTTGACGCCGCGCTCCGCCAGTTCTTTCGCGTGGTACGTGTTCACGTCGCTGACCACGGAGACCATCATGTCATGGGTCTCCTGCTTGATCCACATCGTCGAGGAAATCAGGATCAGGAAGAGCAGCGCGATCCACGCGACGGTGGATCGGCCGAAGCGGTGCTTCTCGTCGCGGTTGAACACGAAGCGGAACACGATGAAGCCCAAAATGCTCCAAAGGGCGAGGATGATATAGCTTTCGGCGGCGAGGGCGTTCATGTTCCAAAGCTCCGGCGCGATCAGGAACAAGCTGAACAGCGCGGTGAAAATCATGCCGAGCATGCCCGTCGCTTTCGTCAGGCGGTCGCCGTCCGCCCGCGCGGACTTGTACGCCGCCGCCGAAGTGTAGCAATAAGCGATGGTCGCGCCGACGGTGGTGACGTCCACGATCCAGCCTGTCGCCGTGCGCCCGAAAAAGGGAATCACCAGAGAGATGAGCATGATGAAGAGCACGGCGTTTTTCGGTGTGCGGTCCTTCGTCAGCACGGCGAACCAACCGGGCAGGATATCCTCCGCCGCCATCGTGTAAATCAGGCGGCTCGCCGCGACGTACATCCCGACAAGCCCGGTGATGACGCCGCCGAGCACCGCGAGGCCCAACAGGAACACGCCCGCGTCCCCCATCGCCCGCTGCGCGGCGAAGAACGTCGGGAGCCCCGCGAGGCCGCCCATGCCGCCCCCCAACGACGCGACATAGGCGCGCCAGTTCGAGCAGCCGGCCGGCAGCTCCATGACCGCGAGAAGCGCCAGCAGCGCGTAAGCGAGGAAACTGGCGAAAACGGAGGCCACCATCACGGGGGCGATTTTTGCCGAGGAAAAATTAAGTCCCGTCGCGGAGTGGGAAACGGACTCGAAGCCGATGAACGCCCAAGGCGCCAATGCGGCGATATGGAAAATCTGGAGCGGGATTGGCTCATTGGAGGCAAAGGCGGGAACGAAGGCGGCGGACATATCGCCGCTCCCGCCGACAGCCGCGCTGAAAACGGCAAGGATGCCGCCCAACAGGACAATCGCGAAAACGGTCTGGACCCGTGCGGCGAGTCGCTTGCCGCAGATGACCAGCGCGCCGAACAGCACGATGGCGGCGTCGGAAAGCAAAATTTCGCCGAACCAGACGTCATACTCCGCGAAACTGTAATGGAAGCCGAACTGGAACCCATTGCCGATAAGGTTCCGCACGATGAGCGCCAGCGCGGTGGCGTTCGCCCAAAGGATCGCGATATAGGTCAGCGTGGCGAACCACGCGCTGAAAAAACCGTGGTCGTAGCCGAACGTGTGCTTCGCATAGGAGAACGTGCCGCCCGCGTCCGGATATTTTTTCATCATCGCGTAGTAATTCCACCCGATGACGAGCATGACGAGCGTGCCGACGAAGAGGCCGAGCACCGTGCCGATGGGGCCGGCGATCGGCAAAAACGTCGTGCCCGGCATGACGAAAGCGCCCCACCCCACGGCGCAGCCGAAGGACAGCGCCCATGCCTGCAGCGGGGAAAGATAGCGGGACAGCCCGGCTTGTTTCGCCGTGTCCGTCGTTTTTGTTTCGTTCGGATTTTCCATAGAGAGTCACTCTTTTCGTATGGATTGATGATTTGCGTGTTTGTACTTTATTCTACACAGCCTCTGTTTTTTCCTGCAAAAATGAACGTGCAAACAGCAACTCGCGATAAAATTATGCGGCTTGACAAAAACTGTTTCCGACCGGAATATCTTATGATATACTCTCCTATAAAGAAACCATTTGGGAAAGAAGGGTGTGCCCTATGGAGACAAAAACGCAATCCCGTGTGCTCATTGTTGACGATATGCGCGTCAACCGCATGATCCTTTCGTCGCTCTTGGCATCCCACGGCGTGCTCGCCGACATGGCGGAAAGCGGCGAGGCGTGCCTTGCGCTCTGCCGCGAAAACCGCTACGACCTGATTCTCCTCGACCACCGGATGCCGGGCGCCGACGGGATCGACACCCTCGTGCAGCTCAAAGAGATTTTCAAGGAGCAGGGGCGCGAGGTGCCGGTGATTTGCCACACGGTCGAAACGGGGAAGGAAAACATCAATCTGTACAAAGCGGCGGGATTCGCCGACGTGCTGATCAAGCCGGTCCACCCCCAAAACCTCTCGGAGCTGCTGATGAAATACCTGCCGGGGGGCAGCGAGGAGGAGCGTCAAAAAGGCGACGACGAGGACGCGCGACGCAAGGAAGAACCAGCGAAACTTCCGGGCTGACTTTCCGGCGTGCCGGGACTCAACCTTTCCTTTGGCACGGGAAACCGCGAGACCGCGGACATCCCCATCATCTTCCTGACGGGGGGCAACGACCGCGAAAGCGTCATGCGCATCGTCAAGCACAAGCCCGACGGCTGCCTCCTGAAAACCAGCCGGAATGACGCAAACAAAAAGCTGACGCCGGAACCGTTCCAAGCGTCAGCTTTTGTTCATAAGATTACGTCGCGCCCACATACAGCGTGCGCACCATGATATTGACTTCCTGCACGACCATGCCGGTGATGCGCTCGATCTCGGCCTTGACCATTTCCTGTGTCTGATGGATCAGCGTCGGGATGTGCTTTCCATAGCGGAGCACGACCTCCAGCGAAACCTCGATGCCCTGGTCCTCGTCGCCGTTCTTCAAATGGCGAATGCGGATATGCGCGACCTGATTGACAAAATCGCGCTCCCCGACAAATTTCTTCACAATCGCCTTGATCACCGAATCATCAATAATCAGCTTGCCGTAAAAGCTGAACACGGGACGGACAATGGATTTCTCGCCGAGCTTGCGGCGCGGGCGCGCCGAGGAACGGCGGAAAAAGGTCTGCAACGGGTCGACCAGGTAGCCGGAAAAATGCGGCTTGAGCTCGATGGTCGGCACCGGGATGATATGCTTGCCTTCCTTGAGGCGATGGTAGGCCGCCTTCTTCATGTCGGTCTCGGAGGCGATATCCTCGATGTGGATGACGCGGCTCGCGGGCGGCATGCGCAAGATTTTCGCGATCTTGTGAACCATGTTCTCCGAGGTTGCGAGAATCAGGACGCGCTCCGGTTTTTCCCGCTCCAACGCTTCCCGTGCATCCGCCGCATGCCCGGGCAAAATGAAAATGGCCCGGCGCACCGCCATGATGCGGCTTTTCTCCTTTTTGGCCGAGCTGCCCGCGATAATCTTGCCGTCCTTGATCAAAAGGCCGTCGTCGATAATCACGTCCGCTTTGTACTGGTTCGCCACCCGAAGCGCCCGATGGCTCTTCCCTGTCCCGCTGGCCCCAACCAGCGCTATGACGTCCATACGATTCACCTGCCAGATGATACTACAACGCCTGCGGCGGATGAAAAAACGGCTCCGCCAGTTCGTCGGCGACGGTGAAAACGCCAAGCTCCGACGGCTCGCGCTGCGGAATCGCGTGAAAATCCGACCCGCCCGTAAGCCGAAGACCCCTTTGCTCGGCCATCGCTTTGTACCGCGCCGTATCCTCGGCGTCGTGCTTTGGGTAATACACTTCCAAACCGCCGAAATCCAGCTCCAACATCCGGGCGACAATCGTGTCGTCCTTCACCAGCTTCGGGTGCGCCAGCACCGGTACGCCGCCCGCGCCCCGGACCAAGGCCACGGCCTCCTCCGGCGAGATGCGGTAATGCGGCACATAGGCCGGCTGTCCATGCTCCAGAAGCTTGTCAAACGCCTCGCGGATGGAGGACGCCAGTCCTTTCTTCACCAACGCCCGCGCCACGTGCGCGCGGCCGACGGACGTGGAGGTCCCGGCAATCTGGAGCACGTCGGACTCCGTGATCGCGTAGCCCAACTCCTGCAATTTTTCCATCATCGTGGAAAAACGCGCCCAGCGCGATTCCGAAATCTCCGTCACCTTGTCGACAAGATCCTGGTTGTAGATGTCGAAATCGTAGCCGAGGACATGGACATCGTGCTCGTCCACCTCGCAGCTGAACTCGATGCCCGGAATGATATGAAGCGTCTTCGACGGATAAAGTCCCTGTTCGTACAAATGGCGAATCCCGTCCACCGTGTCGTGGTCGGTAATCGCGATATAGGAAAGCTTCGCTTCTTTCGCCGCGGCCACCAGCTCTTCCGGCGAAAGCCGCCCATCCGAAAAGCTCGTATGGGTGTGTAAATCGCTTGCCATAAAACCATTCACTTCCCGTGTCGTGTTGCCCGCTTCCCTGCGGCCATGAAATATCAGAATTTAACAACTGCTCATATTATACCACACCTGCCGCGCATCCGTCAAAAGGCACAGGCCTCCTGCCGCAGCAAGCCTCACGGATCGTCCTCCCGGATCTGGATCCTCGCGATATCCGACGCTTTGCCCGTGCTGTCGTCGACAGTCACAATGACCGCCGAGTAAACGGCCGGGCCGTCGGCGACCTCGAAGCGCGCCGGCATTCCCGTCGTCGTCTTCGCCAGCACCGGCTCTTTCGTGAAGCCGATGACCGAGTTCCACGGGCCGACCATGCCGAGATCGGAAATGAACGCCGTGCCGCCGGGCAAGATGCGCTCGTCCGCCGTCTGCACATGGGTATGGGTGCCGACGACTGCCGCGACGCGCCCGTCCAGATACCAGCCCATCGCCATTTTCTCGGACGTGGATTCCGCGTGGAAATCGAGAAGCAGCACATCCGCTTCGCGGGAAAGCGCCCGCAAAAGCTCCTCCGCCCGTTGGAACGGGCAGTCCAGGGCCGGCAGGAACGCACGGCCCGAAAGGTTCATCACGCCGATGCTCGTTCCCCGAAGCGGGTAGACGCAGGCGCCCTTGCCCGGCACCCCCGCCGGGTAGTTCGCGGGGCGCAAGAGATACGGCTCGTCGTCGATGAAGCCCAGGACGTCCTTCTTGTCCCAGATGTGGTTGCCGCTCGTCACGACATCCGCGCCGCCCAACGTCAGCTCGTCCAGTGTCTTTCTCGTGACGCCTTTGCCGTCGGCGGAGTTTTCCCCGTTCACAACCACAAGGTCGATTTTTTGTTCCCGCCGGAGTTTCGGCGTATATTTGGCAAAGGCCGCCCTTCCCGGGCGGCCTATGACATCCCCAACCATCAAAATTCGCAAAACGAATCCTCCGCTTGCCGTTTTTTCCGTCACGCTGTGCCGGCCGGCATGCGGCGCAGCCCGCTGCGGCCCCACGCCAACCGGCTTGCCTGACGCGAAATTCCCTCGGCAAGACCTCTTATCCTCATCTCAGCAAGGATGTAAAAATCCTAACTGCGATTCGTATCAGGGAACCTCTAAAAACGCCTTCCCAATGGCACCCCTCCGGCGCTTCGCGCCATCTCCCCTGAAAGGGGAGGTGAGTGGTTCAGACGAAATTGGAGTTTTTAGAGGTTCCCATTATTTATTGAACACCAGAACCCGGCCGTCCTCGCGGACGCCGATCATGCGGTTCGTCACGCGGGTGATTTTCAGTGTGCCGATCATGTGGTCGATGGCGTTCTCATGGGCGGCAAGATCGAACTCGAAATCGTCGGGGCGGCTGTCTGGATCGACAATCAGCGTCTCGCCGAACCTTTCCCGCATAATCGTCGAAATCATGCTGATCTCGCCCTGGGAAATCGTGCGGATATCGCGGACCACATGGAAAAACGCCGTATGCCCCTGCCCCTCGAGATAAATCTCGACGCGCCCGTCCTCAAACCCCTCAATGCTGTGATACGTCAGGATGCTCTCGCGAATCAGCTCCCCCACGTCCTCATAGACTTGGCGCGGAGGCACTTCCTGAAGCGCGAAGGAAAAATGCAAGGCGTCTTCCCCCGGCTCAAAGCTGATCGTTCCGATTTCCGGGTAGCACACCAAAATGGACACCAGGAGATTGATTCCGTCGATGCTCGGCTTCTTTTTGCGGCCAAACTGCATGGCGTACCCCCCTTTCCGGCAATCTTGTCATTTCGCGTAATCGACAACCCTCGTCTCGCGAATCACCGTGGCCTTGATCTGGCCCGGATATTCCAGCTCCGACTCGATCTTCTTCACGATATCGTGCGCCAGCGCGACGGACGCCACATCGTCCACCTTGTCCGGCTTCACCATGATACGGATCTCGCGCCCCGCCTGGATCGCGTAGCAGTTGTCCACGCCGTCGAAGGACTTGGCAATCTCCTCCAGGCGCGTCAGCCGCTTCAGATACGTTTCGAGGCTCTCGCGCCGCGCGCCGGGACGGGCCGCCGAAATCGCGTCCGCCGCCGCCACCAGCACGGCCTCCACCGTCGTCGCCTCTTCGTCGCCGTGGTGGGCGGCGATGGCGTTGATAATCTCCGGCGTCTCCCGGTATTTGCGCGCAAGATCCGCGCCGATCGTCACATGCGGCCCCTCGACCTCGTGGTCAATGGCCTTGCCGATGTCATGCAGAAGACCGCCGCGCTTCGCCATCGTCACGTCGACGCCCAGCTCCGCGGCCATGACGCCCGCCAGATGCGCGACCTCAACGGAATGGTTCAGCACGTTCTGCCCGTAGCTCGTGCGGTATTTCAAACGTCCCAGCAGCTTGACCAACTCCGGGTGCAAGCCGTGGACGCCCGTATCGAAGGTTGCCTGTTCGCCGGCCTCCTTGATGCGCTGGTCCACTTCCCGCTTCGCCTTGTCCACCATTTCCTCGATGCGGGCCGGATGGATGCGCCCGTCCGTGATCAGCTTTTCTAGCGCGATGCGCGCGATCTCGCGGCGCACCGGGTCAAAGCCGGACAGGATCACCGCCTCCGGCGTGTCGTCGATGATGAGGTCGATGCCCGTCAGCGTCTCAAGGGCGCGGATATTGCGGCCCTCGCGGCCGATGATGCGGCCCTTCATCTCGTCGTTGGGCCGCGCGACGACCGAAACAGTGGTCTCCGCCACCTGGTCGGCGGCGCAGCGCTGAATCGCTTGGGACACAATATCCCGGGCGCGCTTTTCCGCCTCGTCCTTCGCCTGCTGCTCGTATTCCTTGATCATGAGAGCCTTTTCATGCCGCATCTCGTCCTCCGCCTCGGACATGAGCATCGCTTTCGCTTCCTCCGTCGTCAGCTTCGAAATGCGCTCCAGCTCCGCTTTCTGCTTTTCGTGCATCTCCGCGGCGTGGGCGCGCTCCTCTTCCAACGACGCGTCCTTCGCGATCAGGGCCTCTTCCTTCTTCTCCAAGGAATCCAGCTTGCGGTCGAGGTTCTCCTCCTTCTGCTGGAGACGGCGCTCCTGCCGCGCCAGCTCGCTCTTGCGTTCCTTCGTATCTTTGTCAAGATTCTGGCGCATCTGATGGATTTCTTCCTTCGCTTCGAGCACGGCCTCCTTCTTTCTGGCCTCGCCCGCCGCCTCGGCCTTTTCCACAATGCGCCTCGCCTCTTCCTCGGCGGAGCCGATAGCTCCCTCCGCCTGCTGCTTGCGCACGTAGTAACCGCCGCCCGCGCCAACAATCAATGCAAGTGCAGATGCCAATACCAATTCAAAGATAATATACGCCTCCCTTTCCCTCTTCTTGTTTTCTTTGCCTTTCGGCGATTTCAATCTTGTTCAGTACAGCTATGTGGCAAAGCTATACAATTTTATTTTATATTCTTTTGCGGAGAGTGTCAACCTATTATATAAAAGACCGCCGTCCGAAAATTTTGAGGTAAGAAATTCTTACTTCAAAATTTTCGGGGATAAAACAGGCCGAAGGAATCCCTTGCGAGACAAAGCTTTCGGGTTTCCGGCCAAATTTTCCGATTGCAAAAAAGCTGCCGCAGGAAGAAAACGCTTCCTGCGGCAGCCCCCATGCATCCAAAAATTCCCGTCATTTTCCCGTGCGCGGCTTTGCCGCCGCCTCGTCGAAAACGAGGCTCGCCGAGCCGTCCTTGTTTGCCTTCAGCACCGCATGGACGCCGAAGGGAAGGAACGCGTTGTCCCCAACGTGTCCCGCCGGTACGCCCGCGACCGCCGGTTTCCCTGCGAGACGCGCGTAATATTCGATCACTTCCGCCGTCGTGAAATCGCCGGGGTCGAGCTCATCGTCGCCGCCCGTAAAGGCCCCGAACAAAATGCCGTTCACCCGGTCGAACAGGCCGCTTTGCCAAAGCTGATGCATCATCCGGTCAATCTGGTACGACTCTGCGCCCACATCCTCCAAAAGCAGCAGTGCGCCGTCCCCCCGGAGCTCATAAGGCGTCCCGACGAGCGAGAGCAGCACGCTCAAATTGCCGCCGACAACCCTGCCCTCCGCCTCGCCCGGCACGACGGTTTTCATTTTTTTGCCCTTCGGCAGGGAAAGCGCGCCCAACGGTTCCCCCGCCGCCAGCCCCCGGAAAAACGCCCGCTCCGTATACGCGGTCAGATCGTCGTTGGCCAACGAGCTGAGCATAGGGCCGTGGGCGGTGACAAGCCCGCTCCTCTCCCCCAGCGCGACATGGAGCGCGGTAATATCGCTGAAGCCGATCAAAAGCTTCGGATGGCGGGCAATCTCCGCATAGTCGAGCCGATTGAGGATCCGCGCCGACCCGTAGCCGCCCCGCAGGCAGAGAATGGCCTTGACCTCGTCGTCCGCGAAAAAGCGGTTGAGATCCGTCGCCCGCACCGAGTCCGTCCCCGCGAAAAATCCATAGGCCGCTGTGCAGGACGGCGCAAGCTTCACACGATAACCGTACTTTTTGAGAAGCCGCACACCGTCTTCCCACTCCTCCCGCTCCAGCCAGGAAGCGGGCGCGACAACGCCGATGCAGTCGCCGGGCCGAAGCGCCTCCCCCCGCGCCATCTCCGGGCGGCGAGCCCGCGCCTCCGCCGCCTCGCACTCCGTCCGCAAGCCGCCGAAAAAAGAAACCGCCAACAAGAAAACAACCAATGCCGCAAACCGTTTTGCATGCATAAAACTCCCCCCTATTTATATATTACAACACAAAATCCATGCGCGCAACAAAAAACCGCCCGCAAAACCGCGGACGGCAACGTCTTTCTTTGTGGTTATTATAAGTTTCACCGCCGCCAATACGCCAAGCCCCGCCACACGGGGAGCGGCTTGTCGTTCTCCTGCTTCGGCGGCTCGCTCATCTTGAAGGTCGGGCGCTCGAAGCCCATCTTTTTCGCGATGTAGTAGAGGCCGCGCATGGTGCAGGGAAGGCGCAGGCGGTCGTGGAGCTCCTGCATGTTCGTGTGCGGGTTCGCTTCCAGCGCCGCGCGGATCGCGTCCTGTTGGAACTTCG
>JAFVAI010000016.1 GCA_017480545.1 Schwartzia sp. (in: firmicutes)
CGAGGCCACGCCGAGGGATTTTTTCGTCAGGCAAGGAAGATGCCGCGAAGGCGTAGCATCGCTACGTCGAACGGCATCTGACGCAGCATGACGGAAAAAGACCCGGCGTGGGCCGAAGGGACTTGTTCGGCGTTTCCTTAAGGATACGATGTATAAACTGCAAGCTGCCGAATACTTGATAAGAAAAGGTTCATAGGATATAATCTTTTTGTCAACCAAATTCATTAACATGGGTTAACAAGAAAAAGGAGTCAATCTTTATGAACAAATCTGCCTGCATTGTAGAGCTTGCGTTGCTTGCCGCGTTTATAACAATCACCGGAGCATTCAAATTGCCGGGATTATTTCCCGGTGTCGAATTCCAGCTTTCCGCTCCTTTGGCGGTGGCTGTTTGCAGCGTATTCGGATTTAAAAAATACATGACCGCCGGCATCATGGCCAGCGCCATCGGTATGATGATAGGCACCCACAATTTTTTCCACATACTTATAGCGATGCAGTTCCGGCTGGTCGTAGGAATCGTTCTTGCATTTGGGCAGGGACGAACTTGGGCACTGATCGTGGCAGGCCCTGTCGGAACGCTCGTCGCAAGGCTCACGCTTTCCGCCCTCTTGGGACAGGCAGCCTACATGATGATAGCGGCGGCCGTTCCCGGAATGATCTTTACGGCGGCGGCAGCCCCCGTACTCGCAAAACAATTCCGCCGCATTCAAACCATGCGGCAGCTTGCTTAAGGAAACAACGAATAGGTAATTCGAGGTTTTTCGTCTGTCATTGTCAATTCTCCACTCGTTGCGGCCTCATCGCCGCAACGAGTTTTTTAATTTTGGGTACGGCAGGATCGGCATCAGGATCGCCGCCAGCACCAAGCCGACGCCGAGCAGCTCCGCCGCGCCGAAACGTGTGCCGAAGATGACCGACGCCATGAGCACCGACGCCGCCGGCTCTATCGTCGCCGTCACCGTCGCCTGCTCCGGCGAGAGATACAGGAGCCCCGCGTTGAAAAGCACGAAGGCCAGCGCCGTGCCGCCGACGACGATGAAACCAATGTCGCAAACGACCTCCGGCGCGAAAAATGGCCGCCAGTCCAACGTATCGACGAAAAGCGACGAACCCGCGCCGCCAATCAAAAGCCCAACCGCCAACAAAAAGTAGGGGTCGAATTCCAAAAGCAAATGGCGCGGGTAAATGGCGGCAAAAGCGAAACACACACTGGAAAGAAGGCACCAAAGAACGCAAGCGAGGGGCACCAGCAATTTTTCCGCGTCGCCGCCCGTGACGAGCAGGAAAATTCCGAGGCTCGCCATCACCACCGCCGCCGCCTCGCCGGGCTTCGGCCATTTCCACGCCCGCAGCGCCTCCCAACAGATCACCATCGCGGGGCAGGTGTACTCGATGACCGTCGCCGCCGCCGCGTTCCCGAGGGAAATGCCCTGAAAATAGGTGAACTGCACGAGGAAAATCCCAATCGCCGCGTAAAGCGCCAAATCGAGCATCAGCCGCGGCTTTTTCCGCAGGACCTTCACGCCCCGCGCCAGTCCGCCCGACTGCCAAGCAACGGCGAGCAGCAACAGTCCCGCCAGCGACATTCGGATATTGGAAAGCTCCAGTGCGCTCTTGTCCGAATGCGCAAAAAAATGCTGCGCCGCCATGCCGCTCCCCGCCCACATGATCGCCGCAACCGCCACCGCGAAAAGCGCCGCCGATTTCCCCATAACATTCGTTCCCCCTTGCCCGTATCATATCACATCGCACAAAGTTCCACAAAATATAACGTCATGTATACATTCCCTGCGGCTTGACAAGCGAAAAAATCCGCGTTACAATACGCGCATAAATTTTCCGTCGCCCGGGCGGCGGGAAATTCATAGGGAACGGACACAGGCGTCCGGCGTGAAGAAATTTCGCGCCGGGCGCTTTTTTATTTTCCGTTTCCCGGAATACGCCGACGCGAGCCGGACGCGCACGGCCGAAAGGAATCTATGGAGGAAAGGTGAGGACTTATGAAAGGGACGATTCGATGCACGGCTTTCGCGTCGGCGCTCGGCGCGATGCTTTGGACGATTCCGGGGCGCGCGCTGGCGGCGGAGAGCGCAGCGGCGCGGTACCAAGCGGCAGACACGGTTTGGGTGCTGCTCGGCGCGGCGCTGGTGTTTTTCATGCAGCCGGGCTTCGCGATGGTGGAGACGGGGCTGACCCGCGCGAAGAACGCGGGCAATATCGTGATGAAGAATGTGATGGATCTCTGCCTCGGCACCATCGCGTTCTGGGTGATTGGCTTCGGGCTGATGTTCGGCACGGACGTCGGCGGATTCATCGGGACGCCGGACTTTTTCATTTCATCTTGGGACGTGGACGCGGAGAGCGGCTACCCGAAGATGGCGTATATCATTTTCCAGACGGTGTTCTGCGCGACCTCGGCGACGATTGTCTCCGGCGCGATGGCGGAGCGCACGAAGTTTTCGACGTACTGCGTTTACAGTCTCGCCATCAGCCTTTTGATTTACCCGGTGTCCGGGCATTGGATCTGGGGCGGCGGCTGGCTCGCGGAGATGGGCTTCCATGATTTCGCCGGCTCCACGGCGGTCCACATGGTCGGCGGTGTCTGCGCGCTGATCGGCGCGAAGTTCCTCGGGGCGCGCATCGGCAAGTACGGCGCGGACGGCACGGTGAACGCGATTCCCGGCCACAGCCTGACACTGGCGGCGCTGGGCGTATTCATTCTCTGGTTCGCGTGGTTCGGCTTCAACGGCTGCTCGACGGTTTCCATGACTGGCGACGAGACGTTGGAGACGGCGAGCCTGATTTTCGTGACGACGAACATGGCGACGGCGGCGGCGACCACGACGGTGATGCTGCTGACATGGATCCGCTACGGCAAGCCGGACGTGTCCATGACGCTGAACGGTTCGCTGGCGGGCCTCGTCGCCATCACGGCGGGCTGCGACCTCGTGAGCGTCGCCGGGGCATTTGCCATCGGCGTGATTGCGGGCATCACCGTGGTTTACGCGGTGGAATTCATCGACCAGAAGCTGAAAATCGACGACCCGGTGGGCGCGTCGGCGGTGCATGGCGTCTGCGGCGCGCTGGGCACGATTTTGACGGGGCTTTTCGCGGTCAAGGACGGGCTTTTGTACACGGGCAGGACGGACTTTTTCTTTGTGCAGGTGCTGGGCGTCGTCACGGTCGCGGCGTTTGTCGCGGTGATGATTACAGCGGTTTTCGCCGTATTGAAAAGCACGATGGGGCTTCGTGTGACGGCGAAGGAAGAAATCATCGGCCTCGACTACGAGGAGCATGGCCTCGCCTCCGCCTACGCGGACTTCATGCCGACGCCGGAAATGCCGGGCACGACAGCCGCGCCCGCGCCGATCGGACAGGCGGCGCCGCCCGCGCCGCATTTCGTCGCGCGGGAGGAAAACGGCAGCGCATTGACCCGCGTTTCCATCGTCACCTCGCGGGAACGGTTCGACACGCTGAAGGCGGAACTGGAAAAACTCGGCATCACGGGCATGACGGTCACGCAGGTTCTCGGCTATGGCCTCCAAAAGGGCCACACGATGTACCGCGGCGCCCACGTCGCCTCGCGCCTCCTGCCGAAGCTCCAGGTCGATCTCGTGGTATCGGCCATCCCGCCGCGGGAAATCGTGGAAGCCGCGAAACGCGCCCTCTACACGGGCCGCTACGGCGACGGCAAGATTTTCGTCTCGGCGGTGGACAACGTGGTAAAAATCCGCACGGGCGAGGAAGGATTCGACGCGTTGCAGGACAGGGAAGCGGAATAAATCGGCCCACTCCTTGCTGCCGTTATGGCGGCATTTGGGATACGCCGGACGGTGTTGCCATTCCGTCCGGCGGTTTTTTTCGATACGTTGACAAAAATTTTTTGTGTGATACAATGAGTACCGAAAAAATTTTTTTAGTACTCGGAGGGGCAATGGAACAAAAAGTCATCAACGCCGCTTTGGAAGAAATGCGAATCCACGCGATGAAATTCACGATGGAGGATTTGACACGGCGGCTGCATATCAGCAAAACCTCGCTTTACAAAATCGTACCTTCCAAGGACGCGCTGATCCGAAGCATTGTGGACTACAAGGTCGGCGAGTTCCGCAAGCACAAGGCGGAGATTTTGGAAGGAGACGGAACCGCCGACGACAAGCTGTTGCGGCTGATGCACCTGTATACGGACGCGTTCGGCATCATGGGCAGCCATATCGCCAGCGACCTGCAAAGCTTTTACCCCGAAATCTGGGAGGAATGGCAGTCGTTCCAACGGGAGACAATCCACACGGTCATGGACCTGATTCGCGACGGGATTGCGGCGGGCGTTTATCGCCCCGTGAATTTGCCCGTGAATGAGGCATGCCTGATGGCCGTCGTCGCCGCCATCAGCGAGCCGGATTTTTTGCGCCGGAACGATATACCGTACCGCGACGCGGTCGAGGCGGTGGGTGATTTGTTTTTGTACGGACTGAAAAATCGGTAGCATCGGGAAACGGTTCGGGATCGTGCGTTCCCGGGCCAAATTTTCGGGCATGAGAATACCGAAATACATTATTCTGGTACTGAAAGTTTTTTGATGGGAGGAATTGTCATGGAACGATGGAAAAAACGGGATGGGAAAATTTTCATGGGCGGCGCGGCACTTTGTGTGCTCGCCGCGCTGCTCTGGTGGCAGCTCGGACGCGCGGGCGCGGTGCCGGAGGAGCTCTGGGGCATGGCGGACGCGAAGGAGACGGCAATCCACTCGAAAGTGAGCGGGCGCATCCTGAAAATCGCCGTCGAGGAAGGCGCGCAAGTGGAAAAGGGAGCGTTGCTTGCGGTTATCGACCGGGATTCGCAAAGCGCGGAACGCATGACCGTCGAGGGAAATCTCCGGGCGCAGGCCGCCCAAATCCAGCAAACCGTCATCCAGTCGCGCATGGAACGGGAAACGCTGAACGCCGCGCTGCGGACCGCGGAAGCGCAAGCGGCGGAAGCCCGTGTCGCCTATGCGTTGGCGCAGCGCGAGGAAGAACGCTATCGCGCGTTGCTCGACGAAAACGCCATTTCCCGGCAGCAATATGATACCGTGCGGACCGCCATGGAACGCGCCGAGGCCGCTTATGCGTCGGCGCGGGCGGGCGTCGCCTCCGCCGAGAGCAGCCTCGCCCGGAACGAGGCGAACCGCGAAGCGGAAATCATGCAGCAGGAAACGCTGGAATCCATCAAAGGACAGCTCGCCGCCGTGCAAATTTCGGAGCGCGAGGCGGAAATCCGCGCCCCCTACGCGGGGACGATCACCAAAAAATATTTGGAAGAGGGCGCGCTGGTCTCGCCGACCGTTCCTCTGTTTTCCCTGCAAGACACGAGCGACAACTGGGTAATTTTCAAGGTGCGGGAAACGGAGCTTTCCGGCTACCGTTTGCAGGATGAGCTGACGCTTCGCGGGCGAAATGACGCCTTGAAGGTCACAGGACACATCGAGAGCATCAGCCGCAAGGCGGAATACGCGACCATCAAGGCGACAAACGAGCGAGGGGACAAGGACATCGTGACGTTCGATGTGAAAGTCCGCACCGATTCGCCCGATGTATGGCCGGGCATGCGTTTCCGGCTCGCGGAGGAATGACATGAACGCGCTGTTTTCCATGTTCCTCTCCGAATTCCGCGCACTCTTCACCGTCCATCGGCGCGGGGCGGCGGCGCTCGCTTTTCTTCCGATGGCGTACCTGCTGCTGTTTGGCGGCCTGTTCGCGAAAAACGCGGTCAATGAAGCCGCAATCGGCGTTTGCGACCTTGACGGCAGCGCGGAGAGCCGCCGCCTCATTCGTGCTTTGGACGACGCCGACGCGTTGTCGGTTCGTCTTGTGGGAACGCTCGGGGAAACGGAGACGGCCTATCGGCGGGGCGACATCCTTGCCTATGCCGTGATTCCGCAAGACTACGCGGAAAATCTTCGGCGCGGCGTCCCCGTGTCGGTGGAGGTCGTCGCGAACAACGCGAATACCGTGCTGGGCAATACGGCGATGAACGGCTTTCAGGCCGTCGTCGACACCATCGGCGCGGAGCGGGCGGCGGAAAATCGTATCGCGCGAGGCGTCCCGTCGGAAGCGGCGGGCGCCCTCGCCGCGCCCGTGCAGCTTTCCCTGCGAAGCCTTTACAATTCCACGGGCGGTTACAATGACTTTTTCACCTCCGTCTTGCTTTTGCACGCGCTGCAAATCGCCGCCGTGTTCACCGTCGCGCCGATGATGGCGTTGGAAAAATGCCGCCCGCAGGAAAATTCGCGCCCGCTTTGCCGTCTGTTTGCCAAGGCGTTTGCGCTCTCCGCTTGGCTGACGCTCTCCCTGCTGTTTTCGCTGCTTTGCGGTATCGTGCTGCTGGGCATGACGTGCCGCGCGCCGCTTTTGCCGTTGGCGTTTCTTGGGTTTTCTTTCGCCTTCGCCATGACGGCCTTTGCTTTTGCTGTCGGCGCATGGGTACGAAAGCCTTCCTCCACGATTTCCTATACGCTGTTTTACATCATGCCGTCGGTGCTCTTTTCCGGCGCGGTCTGGCCTCGCGCCTCCATGGACGGCGTCAGTCGTTTCCTGTCGTGGGTCATGCCCATCGGTTACGCGGCGATTGATTTCCGGGAGCTTTTGGTGCGCGGGGACGCGCCGACCCTCGGCGAAGACTGCGCTATTTTGGTCGCCATCGGGCTCGCCTTTCTTGCGTTTGCCCGATTCGGGCTTTTAAGAAAGGAGGCCGCCCGAAATGCTCGCTCTTTGGGAACGGGAACTTTCCCTGCTGCTGGCTGAGCGGAAACTTGTCGCCGTCGTGCTGCTCTTTGCCGCCACCGCCTACGCGTTCCTGATCGGCAACCTATACAACGGGCACGTCGTCGAGCATATCCCCGTCGTCGTCTGCGACCTTGACGGCTCCGCCGAGAGCCGCGCCTTCTGCCGGGAAATCCGGACCGTTCACACCTACGACGTGACGCTTGTCACCGGCAAACTCGACGAGGCGGAAACGGCACTGGCGCAGCGGGACGCGGCGGCGGTGATCGTCATCCCGGAAAATTTTGCAAAAGATTTGTCGGAACGCCGCTCGGTGCAGCTTCCGTTTATCACCGACGGCAGCAATTCCCTCGTGCAAAGTTACAGCCTCGCGCCGATACAGGAGCTTGTCGGCGCTTTCAGTGCCGCGCAAACAGCGCGGACAGCGGCGGCGGACGGGATGCCGGAGCTTCCTGTCACGCCCGTGTCCGTTTCGTTGCGTGTGCCGGAAAACCCGACGGGCAGCTATGCTTTTTTCTATCTGTACGGCGTGATGCTGACGGCGGCGCAAATCGGCGTGATGCTGAGCACCGCCCTCAGCGTGTGGGGCGATGCGCGAAAGCCGCTGTTTGCCGAAAACGGCGTATGGAAAACGCTCTTGGCGAAGCAGAGCTTTTACGGCGCGGCCAGTGTCTTGTCCATGCTGATTGGCCTGTCTGTCCTCGTGCTGGTTTTCCGGATGCCCTTCAAAGGAAGTCTGTTCGTGTTCCTGCCCCTTTACGCAGCTTACGCGTTTGCGGCGATGAACCTCGCGACGGCGTTTGCGCTTTATTTCCGCACGGAGCTGGCGCTGGTGCAATGCCTTGTGTTTTACGCGCTGCCCGCTTTCCTGCTCTCCGGCTACATTTGGCCGGAGCACGGGATGCTCCCCATGTTCCGTTGGATTTCAGCGACTTTTCCGCTCCACTATCTCTTGGTGGATTTTCGGGCGGTTGCGCTGTCGGGCGTGCCATTTTCCGGCCTCCTGCCGGATGCCGTCGCCCTGCTCGCGATGGGCGTGGTTCTGCTGCTCGTGAACGGGAGCGTTTTGAAAAAACGGGCGGCATCTTTTGGATTGTTGCCCGCAAATTGATAGAGTGAATCCACAAGGAGCAAAATTTTTTCGGATGTATACAAATATACATCCACCGCCCGCATGGACAATGCAACGGCGGCGTGCTATACTTCCCTTGAAAAGCATAGATAAGCGGCAACGGAGCCTTGCGTCGCGGGACGATTTTCCCCGCGTCGCGGGGCTTTTGTTGTCCTTGTCGAAAGGGGGCGGCGGCATGGAGGACGTTCGTGGGCTTTGCCGGACGCATACGGGGATTTCCGGGCGGCAGGCGGAGCTTTTGAAAAACATCGGCGAGGGGCTGGGCTTTATCGCCGACTTGGCGCAGGCGCAGGCAAGCCTGTACGCGCCGACGCGGGACGGAAACTCTTTTCTCGTCCTGGCGCAGGCGCGTTCCCATACGATGGTGCAGCCTCTTCGTTTGGCGGCGGTGGGCGAGTTCGTCCCGGCGGCGGCGGAGCCCTTGGTGGGCGAGACGCTTTCGACGGGCAAGCCGCTGGTGGGGCTGCGCGGCGGCGAAGCGTCCGGGGCGGACAGCCTCGAAATGCACACTTACGGCATCCATGACGGCAAGGACGCGATTGCCGTCGTCAGTCTCGAAGTCCCGGCGGGCAGCCTGCAGGACCGGGGCAGCCGCTGCCTCGTGGATACGGCGCGGATGATCCTGCAAAATTCCCGCAGCGCCTTGGATCCGAAAGCGTACCGCCCGCTTTCGCCCCGGGACGGTGTCCTGATTGCCGACGCTTACGAGCGGATTATTTACGCGAACGCCGCAGCCCAGCATATTTACCGGGTGCTCGGCGTCGGCTCGCTTCTCGGGATGCGCCTCCACGCGCGGGAGTTCAGGCGGCATATCACGCGGGAGTTGGTGAAGCCGGAGCGCCCGACGGAAAAGGAAATCGAGGCGGGAGGGTTGACGTTGCTCCGGCGCGACCTTCCGATTCTCGCGGGCGGACGGCTGCTGCGCCGCGTGGTGGTGGTGGAGGATGTGACCGCGCTCCGGCAGAAGGAGAAGGAGCTTTCCGTGCAGGAGGCGGTCATTCGCGAAATCCACCATCGGGTGAAGAACAATCTGCAAACCATCGCGAGCCTGTTGCGACTGCAGGCGCGCCGCTCCCATGAAAAGGCGGTGAAGGAGGCGTTGGCGGAGAGCGTGAACCGCATCCACGGCATCGCCGCGCTCCATCAGCTTTTGTCGCGGCAGGGGACACAACCCGTGAGCCTGCACGATCTGGCGGCGGAGATTCTCGATTTGCTGGCCGCTTCCGCGTTGCCGCCGGAATTCCGCTTGGAGCGGCAGTTCACCGGCGACACGCTCTTGCTGCCGCCGAGCCGCTGCACGAATCTCGCGCTGGTCGTCAACGAGCTGCTGCTGAACGCCATCGAGCACGCGTTTCCGGGGCGCAACGCGGGAACCATCGGCGTCGATATACGGCTGGGGGACGAAGAGACAACGCTGACGATTTACGACGACGGTGTCGGCCTGCCGCCGGGCTTCGCCCCCCGGACGGAGCATTCCCTCGGCCTTCATATCGTGCGGACGATGGTGGAGGACGACCTCGGCGGAGCCATCACCTTCGCCGAATGCAACGGGACACGGGCGGAAATTGTCTTGCCCCGAAGGGAGGAGCCGCTATGAAACCGCTCAAAATTGTCATCGCCGACGACGAGGCGATTATCCGCATGGATTTGAGGGAAATGCTGGAGGAGGCGGGGCACGAGGTCGTCGGCGAAACGGCGAACGGCCGCCGTGCCGTGGCCATCGTGCGGGACACGCGGCCCGACCTCGTCGTTTTGGACATCAAGATGCCGGACATGGACGGCGTCGAGGCGGCGCGCATGATCGCGGCGGACCATCTCGCGCCGGTGCTGCTCCTGACCGCTTTCGACGACGCGGAGCTGATCCGGCGGGCGACGGAGGCGGGGGTGTTGGCGTATCTGGTGAAGCCCGTGTCGGAAAAGAGCCTGTTCCCCGCGATGGAGATCGCGCTCTCCCGTTGGCGGGAAACCGAGTCTCTGGAAAAAGAGCTCGCCGAGACGCGTGATTCGTTGGAGACGCGAAAGCTCTTGGACCGGGCGAAAGGCATTTTGATGCAGGCGCACGGCATCAGCGAAGAAGAAGCGTACCGGAGGATGCAGCGGTACAGCATGGAAAAACGCCGCACGCTGAAGGAGGTGGCTGCCGCCGTGGTCAGGGCGGGCACGAAAAAACGAACATAAAGGAAACAAAAATCGCTCCGCCGAAAAAATTCGGCGGGGCGATTTCTTGATTTTGCGGGCATTCTGCGGGACGCAAAACGAACGCTGAAATTTTTGAAGTAAGAATTTCTTACCTCAAAAATTTTCATCCCTTCGTTTCCCTTTCCTGACGATATTCATATATCCGGTGTATGCTTTTCCTGCAATTGGGCCGCGCTGAGATAGCGTTAGGTGTTGGAAGGAACGCGTCTTTGTGGTAGAATGTTCTTGAGACATGCAGGATGCTCCTTTCGGTAGATGTTGGGCGATTTCATCTTACTACAAGTTTTCCTGCTTGTCTTTTTTATGTGTCCGATTTCATTTTACAACTCACCAAACTTTTGTATCGCTCGACTTTTTCATCTTCATACGCCGCTTTGCCTTTTGATTCGACGACACGTCGCCGGTCGCGGCGACAGGGGGCGGCACACTTCCGAAATAAAAGTCCGACAAGCGCGGCAAAGCGGATAAATCTTTGCCGCGCTTTCTTTTTTATGGTATAATTCTATGAATATTCCTTTGTAAAAAGGGAAGGTTATTGCCGACGCTATTTGATATTTTCGGATATAAGATATGATAACCACAGACAACGAATGAGGGTGAGAACTTGGAGATTGGGAAGGATAAAGTCGTTCCGGTGAATCTTTCGGAGGTCATGTCCACCTCCTATATCGACTACGCGATGAGCGTCATCGTGGCGCGCGCGTTGCCGGACGTGCGGGACGGGCTGAAGCCGGTGCATCGGCGGATTCTTTACGCGATGCAGGAGGCCGGCATGGGCTCGAACAAGCCCTACAAGAAGTCGGCGCGTATCGTCGGCGAGGTTCTCGGTAAATACCATCCCCACGGCGACAGTTCGGTCTATGACGCGATTGTCCGCATGGCGCAGGATTTTTCCATGCGCTATCTCTTGGCGGACGGCCACGGCAACTTCGGCTCCGTGGACGGCGACCCGGCGGCGGCCATGCGCTACACCGAAGTCCGCATGTCGAAAATCTCGGAGCTGATGCTTCAGGATATCGACAAGGAAACGGTGGATTTCGTGCCGAACTACGACGAATCGCTGAAGGAGCCGTCGGTGCTGCCCGCGAAATTCCCCCAGCTTCTCGTCAACGGCACTTCGGGCATCGCCGTCGGCATGGCGACGAATATTCCGCCCCACAATATGCGCGAGGTCATCGACGGTACGCTGATGCTGATCGATAATCCGGAAACAACCGTCGAGGAATTGATGACCGTCATCAAGGGGCCTGATTTCCCGACGGGCGGCCTGATTATGGGTCTCGATGGTATCCAGAGCGCGTACCGCACGGGACGCGGCGTGATCCAAATGCGCGCCGACGCCCATATCGAAACGATGTCGAACGGCAAGAGCCAAATTATCGTCACCGAGCTTCCCTATCAGGTCAACAAGGCAAAGCTCGTGGAGCGCATCGCCGAGTTGGTTCGCGACAAGGTCATCGACGGCGTGACGGCGCTGCGCGACGAATCCGACCGCAGCGGCATGCGCATCGTGGTGGAGCTTCGGCGCGACGCCAACGCCAACGTGCTTTTGAACCAGCTTTACAAGCACACGCAAATGCAGGACAGCTTCGGCGTGATTATGCTGGCGCTGGTGGACGGACGCCCCCGCGTCTTGAATCTGAAAGAAGTTCTTCATTATTACATCGCGCACCAGAAAGACGTCATCACGCGGCGCACCCAATACGAGCTGGCGAAGGCCGAGGCCCGCGCCCATATCTTGGAGGGCTTGACCATCGCCCTCGACCATCTCGACGCGGTGATTACCACCATCCGCGAAAGCCGCACGGCGGACATCGCGCGCGCCGCCTTGATGGAAGGCTTCTCCCTGACGGAGAAGCAGGCGCAGGCCATCCTCGACCTTCGCCTCCAGCGCCTGACCGGCCTCGAGCGCGAGAAAATCGAGGAGGAATACCAAGAGGTCTTGAAGACGATTGACTATTTGAAGGGTGTCCTCGCCGACGAAAGCAAGATTTTCGGCATCATCAAGGACGAGCTGAAGGACGTGCGCGAAAAGTACGGCGACGACCGCCGCTCGCGCATTACCATTGACACCACGGAAATGAACGTCGAAGACCTGATTGCCGAGGAGGACGTGGTCGTCACCGTGACCCACGGCGGCTACGTCAAGCGCATCCCGTTGGCCACCTACCGTACGCAGAAGCGCGGCGGGCGCGGTGTCACGGGCATGGGCACCAAGGAGACGGACTTCGTCGAAAACCTTTTGATTACGACGACGCACCATACGATCCTCTTCTTCACGAGCCGCGGCCTCGTCTACCGGCTGAAGGGTTACGACATCCCGGAGTCTGCGCGCCAGGCGAAGGGAACGGCCATCGTGAACCTGTTGCCGCTGTCCTCCGACGAGACCATCACGGCTGTGATTCCGCTCAAGGAATTTCGTGGGGATCGTTACCTCTTCATGGCAACGAAGAAAGGCATCGTGAAAAAAACTGTGGTCAAGGAATACGATACCGCGCGCAAGGGCGGCCTGATCGCCATCAATCTCGACGAGGACGACGACCTCATCGGCGTCCGCTTCACCGACGGCGAAAGCCGCATCATTCTCGGTACACGGGACGGGCAGGCCATCGTCTTCGAGGAGGAAAACGTCCGCGCGCTCAGCCGCCAGACGCGCGGCGTCACCGGCATCAAGCTGCACGACATGGACGAAGTCGTCGGCATGGACAAGCTGGCGGCGGACAGCGAAATCCTCACCGTCACCGAGCAGGGCTACGGCAAGCGCACGAAAGCCGAGGAATACCGCGTGACCCAGCGCGGCGGCAAAGGCATCATCAACATGAAGGTCACGGAAAAAACGGGCGCGGTCATCGGCCTCAAGGTCGCCCGCCCCGACCAAGAACTGATGCTGATCACCACCGACGGCATCGTCATCCGCACCACGGTCGGAGAAATCTCCCTCATCAGCCGCAACACCCAAGGCGTCATGCTGATGAAAACCGAGGAAGGCGACCGGGTATCGTCGTTGGCGGTCATGGACACAAAAAACGAATAAGCGTCATTCGAAAACCGTTGACCGCCAAGCGCGATTGACGGTTTTTTGCTGGCATTTTCCGGCCCAAATATGTATGATATAAAAAACGCAAAAAGAGATGGACACAATGAACGAAACACAGGAATACAACTCCGCCGCCGAATACTTGCAGTATTTCTATGAAATCCCCGACGACCTGCCGGAATTGCCGTTGGCGGACGAGCCCTTCGCGGCGGTCTGGACGAGACCCGATGGCGGTGAACTGCGCGGGCTGGACGTGTTGGCGTATCTGGCAAACGAGCTTGGCCTTCCCGCCGATGATTTTCCATGGGAAAACGTCGATGCCCTGCGGCTTGGCCGCACCCAAACGTTGGCGGGGCGGCTGCCCGTAATCACAACGGAAAGCCACGCCGACTTTCGGAACATGGAAGCCCTGCTGAACGGACGCGCAGAACCAATGGCGCTTCCGCCGACGGTCAACGCCTTCACCATGCAAACGCGGGCGAAAGCGATCCGCCGCCATCGCGTGATCCTCCTGAACCGCGCGCCGTACAGCAACATCCCTGCCGACGCGCTCGGCCTCGATGAAGACGATTGGATCGTGCGCTCCCAGCGCCTTCGTTTGCGCCACGAATGTGCCCA
The DNA here is from genome assembly GCA_017480545.1 of Schwartzia sp. (in: firmicutes). Lineage (GTDB taxonomy): Bacteria > Bacillota > Negativicutes > Selenomonadales > Selenomonadaceae > RUG12372. The sequence continues at coordinate 13,751 of JAFVAI010000016.1, forward strand.
CTACGAAACGCTTCGCCTGTTCGGCGGCATGAGAAACCACCCGTTGGACGAAATCGCCGCTGACGCGCTGGGGCAAATTGCCGCCTTTGGAAATTTCGACGCGGACAGGCAGCGGCTGTTCTTCGGATTGGAACGAGGCCGCGGCGTCTGCCACGGCAGGCTTTCCTTTTACTGCCGGACAGTGCGCCCGGAAGAGAGGGAAGCAGTCTATCTGGCCGTGGACCGCGTATTGGACAGCACAGCGGCGGAACTGAACCGCCTCGCCGGGCGCGGCGCCACGGAGCTTGAACTTCTGAAAGCCTTGGCGGGGAGCAGCGTCGCGGAGCGGGCGAAACAAGGATAGCCCGCCTCGACCGATTTCCGCCCGAAAGCGGGAATCCCTCCCGCGAGCCGCCTTGCGGAAGGGGAATTGCGCGGCTGTTTTTTCTGGCGCGAAACACATCGCCGTGATATAATATGAAAAAAGAAGGCATGGATTCAGTTGCCGAACCTTCGGCCAAGAAATCAGCACTTCCCGTGGATCAATCATCACGCAAAAGGAGGAATCGCTTATGTACGCCGAAACCAAGCACGAATGGGGAATGGACAACACCCTCTCCGCCGAGGTCATGCGCCCCATCGAGGAACGAATCGCCGAGGAGAAGCCCGCGCTCAGCGGCTGCCTCGCAAAACTCCGGGAGCTTCTGCCGACCGAAGTATTCGACCGCAGCTTCGCGAAAGTCGAAAACCTCTCCAAGAACGGAGAAGCCCTCCTGATCGTCACCAACGCCATGCATCGCTCCTTCATCGAGCGTGACTGCATCGGCGCGCTGAAGGAAGCCTTCGGCGTCAAGTACGTGCGCGTGGTGGGCTGAACCGAAAGCAAGAACGAACGCGACAAAAACTCCCGCGGGGCTTCGCGGGAGTTTTCGTTTGCTGTGCGCCCGGCATGGGCGTATTCTAATACGCATCTCATGCAATCGCAGTACGGGTTTCAACATTCTAACTGCGATGAGTATCAAAAGGAAAACCTGCACAAAATGCCACCAAGATATGGGAGGAAAGGAATCAGGATGACCTAAGGAAACGCCGAACAAGTCCCGCCGCGCCCCTGCCGGGTCTTTTTCCGTCATGCCGCGTCAAAGTGCTTTCGACGTAGCGATGCTACGCCTTCAAGCACTTTTCCTTGCCTGACGATAAGCAGACGCTTAGCGCTTTAGCGCTTAGCGGTCGCTTATGCAAAGCTAAAAATCCCTCGGCAGGGTCACGACTTGACTTATTCGTCGTTTCCCTAAACAGCAATCACAGCACGCAAAAGGATCGGATCTGAATGCTCAGTCTTCGAAAATCCTTGTCTCTCCTCCAAACGCAAAACTTTATAGCCTAACCTAATCAGCTTATTCTCCAATACATGCGGATCAATAAATCTTCGGAAATGCCCATCATACACATAAGCATTGGGCGCAACTTTTTCCCCTTTTCCATAAATATCATCACGGATCGTACGCGCCTCAATGTAGAGTTTGCTTTCAGCAGCCATCGCGTCCTTGATATTTCGCAGCAGCTCGTCCTCCTGCTCGTCCGTAATCGCGTGCAAAGTGAACCGGCTGTAAATGTAATCGTACTGGCGCTGAAAAACGGCCCGGCATTTCACAAAGTCGTCGCAGATAAACATAGCCCGGTCGGAATCGCCCACGGCCAATTGCAAATTTCGGATGGCTTCGTCCGAAGCATCCACGCCTGTAACATACACCCCTCTTTCCATAAAAAAGAGGCTGTCGCGCCCGTTTCCGCAGCCAAGTTCCAAAAGATGCTTTCCCGGCACCAAATCATCGGCAACACTTATGGCAAAATTGCTCGGCTTGCCCAAAATTTTCGGCCGCTCCGCATAATATTGGTTCCAGTACAATTGATCCCGCGCAAAATCATCTTCCGATTTCGGCGTTATTTCTAAAATATCGCGCACCATATCCGCCAC
>JAFVAI010000017.1 GCA_017480545.1 Schwartzia sp. (in: firmicutes)
ATTCGCCTTTCTTCTTGCCCTTCCATTCGCTGGCGGCGGCGTCCATCGCCAGGGCGAAATCCTTGCCCGGCATGTAGCCCGCTTCCTTGATTGCCTTCATGATGTAGTCAAGGGCTTCCTCGGTGCTCTTCAGGTTCGGCGCGAAGCCGCCCTCGTCGCCGACGGAGGTGGCGAGTTCGTGTTTCGTGTGGAGCGCGGCCAGCGCGGGGTAGACTTCGGCGCACCACTGGAGGCACTGGGCGAAGCTCTTCGCGCCAATCGGCATAATCATGAACTCCTGCACGTCGATGTTGTTCGTCGCGTGGGCGCCGCCGTTCAGGATGTTCATCATCGGCACCGGCAGGACGCGCGCCTGCGCGCCGCCGAGGAAACGGTACAGCGACTGGCCTTCGGAAATCGCGGCGGCCTTCGCGCTGGCAAGCGAGACGGCGAGAATGGCGTTTGCGCCGAGCTTCTTCTTGCCCTCGGTGCCGTCGGCTTTCAGCATCGCTTGGTCGACAGCGTAGGTGTCGGCGGCTTCGAGACCAACGACGGCATTCGCCAGTGTCGTGTTGACGTTCTTGACGGCCTTCAGTACGCCTTTGCCATTGTAGCGTTTCTTGTCGCCGTCGCGAAGCTCCAGCGCCTCGAACTGGCCCGTGGACGCGCCGCTGGGGCTCGCCGCGCGGCCAACGCTGCCGTCCTCCAGCGTGACCTCGGCCTCAACAGTAGGATTGCCGCGCGAGTCCATGATCTCGCGGCCAACGACGTTTACGATTTCTGCAAAGTTCATTCCAAATCCCCCAATCTTTTTCCCGAAGCGGCAACCCGCCCCGATGTCGGATATTTACTTTGGATATTATACCATGTATCGCGGCGGATAGCGAAAGAAAATTTCTGTTTCGCCCCATTCGCCCATTTATTTTTGGCGATGGAAAATCATGCTCCGTATTCCCCGGCTTTTTCCGCCGCCAGCGGCATTTCCGCCTCGCTTTTCTCACGGGCAACAAGGAAATTGACCGCGCCTGTGATGACCTTCACCCGCGCCAAGTCAGTGCCGCCCACGAATTTCGTATAATCGTAGCCGTGAAACAGGTCACGGCAGACCGACAACTTTTCGAGAAATTTCGGATAGGCGACTTTGGCGATGTCCGTATCGCCGTAATTTTTCCGGTCGCGGACGGTGTAGTCGTTCATCGCTTGCTTCAGCGCGGAGGCGATGCCCACATAGTCCACCAAATCGATCGTCTTTTCGTTCTCCAGCACCGCCTACATCTGTCCCAGTTCGCGCTTGTGATACATCAGCAACCAATCGGACTCAATATGACATTCTCGAAAATCCTTCAATTCGCCGCTCAGTGAATGATCGTGATATTTCTCCGGCATAGGATTTCCGCTTTGCAACAATTCCAATACATGAACCAACTTATTTATATTTTTGCCGCGCTTCTTGGCACGACGAACGTCTTTTTCATACGGTTCGTATAAACGATCTTGTACACTTCAATCCTCCAACATAGAAGCCACGGCCTCATTTGCAGAGTCGAACGGACCGTATAGGAAACGCCGAATAAGTCAAGTCGTGACCCTGCCGAGGGATTTTTAGCTTTGCATAAGCGACCGCTAAGCGCTAAAGCGCTAAGCGTCTGCTTATCGTCAGGCAAGGAAGATGGCGTGAAGGCGTAGCATCGCTACGTCGAACGGCATCTGACGCGGCATGACGGAAAAAGACCCGGCAGGGGCGCGGCGGGACTTGTTCGGTGTTTCCTTAGGCAATGTCGCCGCGTCGGTGATTCCCGCTTTATTGGGCATCATGTTTTCCGTGGATATATAGTTTGATATATCGAGGCTTGCAACGTCAATCTTTTGCTTTGCAAAATCGCATATTCTCCGTTGGGCGCGAGGATATCATCCGTCTTTTTTCAAATTATATCATATTTCTATCATGCGGATATGCAAAGATTTTATGAAGCCATGAGAAAACATGGGCAAGCTGTGCTATAATTTAACCATACGGTTTTGCAAACAGGAGGCGAGCGAATGGACGCACAGCAAGTCGGGCGCGGGCTGATGATTTTCGGCGCGCTGCTTTTGGCGGTGGGCGCGGCTCTGTATTTCGGCGGGCGGGTGTTGCCGCTCGGCCATTTGCCGGGGGATTTCCATTTCGGCGGCGAGCACTGGTCCGTGCATTTCCCGCTGGCGACCTGCGCGATTGTCAGCATCGTGCTGTCGCTTTTGCTGCATCTGTTTTTCCGTCGATAATATGCAGTCGTGAAAATTTTTGAAGTAAGAAATTCTTACCTCAAAAATTTTGGGGTTGGGATTTTCCGCATTGGGACTGCGGTATAGATGTTGAAAGGAAGTTTTTCATGAAACGAGCGATAAAGGTGGGGGCGGCGTTGCTTCTCTCGGCTGTCCTGTTGTCCGGCTGCGGCAAGGAGGCGGCGCCGGAGGCGAAAGCGCCGCTGGTGCGGGCGCAGACGGTGGCGGCGGGGAGCGCGGCGCAGTCGGCGGAGTACTCGGGCAGCGTACGCGGGCGATATGAGAAAAATATGGCGTTCCAGGTCGGCGGGCAGATTGTCGCGCGGGACGTGCAGCTCGGCGACCGGGTGTCGGCGGGCGCGGTAATGATGCGCATCGACCCAAAGGACGTGGCGCAGAAGACAAACGCGGCGGACGCGCAGGCGGAGGCGGCAAGCGCGCAGCTCGCGTTGGCGGAGACGAACCTCGCGCGCTACCGAGCGCTTTACGCGGAAGCGGCGATTGCGGCGGCGGTGCTCGACCAGTACCAGACGGCATACGACGCGGCTCTTGCGGCCTATCAGGCGGCGGCGGCGCAAAGGACGGAGGCGCACAACGCCCTTTCTTATACGGAGCTCGTCGCCGACGCGGACGGCGTGGTGTCCGGCATCTCGGCGGAAATCGGGCAGGTGGTCGCCGCCGGGCAGACGGTGCTGACCTTCGTGGAGTCCGGCGAGATGGAAGTGGAGATCCATGTGCCGGAAAACCGGCTGCCGAATATTTCCGTCGGCAAGCATGTGGAAGTTTCCTTCTGGGCGATGGAGGGCGCGAAAGCGCGGGGCGTAATCCGCGAAATCGCGCCGATGGCGGACAGCGCGACGAGAACTTACAAAGTGCGCGTCTCTGTCCCGAACCCGCCCGCGGGCATGGCGCTGGGCATGACGGCCAGCGTGAACGTGACGGGCGAAAAGGCGGTCAGCGCGGCGACGGCGACGCTGCCGCTTTCGGCGATTTACCAAACCGGGGAAAAGCCCTGTGTTTGGCTTGTTGTGGACGGGAAAGTTTCGCTTCGTGAAGTATCCGTCGAGTCCTTCGGTGCCAACGATGCCATCGTCCGTGGGCTCTCCGCGGGCGACGTGGTGGTGACGGCGGGCGTCCACAAGCTCCATGAGGGCGAGGACGTGCGCCTCGGGGCGGAGGCGGAAAAGCCATGAACCGCATTACGGAAATTGCGCTGAAAAATCGGGATCTTGTCTGGTATTTTGTGGTTGTCGCCTTTGTCGCGGGCATTTTTTCGTATTACCGGCTGGGGCGCATGGAGGACCCGGATTTCACCATCCGCATGATGGTCGTGTCGGCGGCGTGGCCCGGCGCGACAGCGGAGGAAGTGGAGCAGCAGGTCACGGACAAGTTGGAAAGCAAGTTCCGCGACATCCCCGGCGTGGACTACATCAAAAGCTCTTCGCGGGCGGGGCAATGCGTCATTTATGTCAATCTGCGGGACGACGTGCCGAAGGAAACGATTCGCCCGACATGGCGCGACCTTCGGAATTTCGGCGCGGACGTGAAGGCGGATTTGCCCGCCGGCGTTTACGGCCCGTATTACAACGACCGTTTCGACGACGTGTACGGCTCGATTTACGCGATTACCGGGGACGGCTACACCTATGAGGAAATGCGGCAGGCGGCGGAGAAGCTGCGCCGCCGCGCCACCCATGTGGAAAGCGTGCAAAAGGTCACGCTGCTCGGCGTGCAGACGGAAAAAGTCTACGTCGAAGTGGAAACCGCGAAGCTCTCGGAGCTGGGCATTTCCCCGCAGGTGATTTCCGCCGCGCTGGAAGCGCAGAACGCGAAGACGCCCGCGGGCATGATGGAAACGGAATCGGACAATATTTTCCTGCGGGTCACGGGCCAGTTCGACGACGTGGAGGCCATCCGTGAGACGCCCATCGCGGCGGGCGGGCGCGTGCTGCGCCTCGGCGATATCGCCAAGGTGGAGCGCCGCCCCGTGGATCCGCCGGGGACGCAGATGTTTTTCAACGGCGAGCCGGCGGTGGGCGTCGCCATCTCGATGCAGCCGGGCGGCGACATCCTGAAGCTCGGCGCGAACCTGACGAATCTTGTCGCCGAGATGCAGCAGGAGCTTCCCGTGGGGCTGGAAGTCCATCGCGTGTCCGACCAGCCCGCCGTGGTGAAGGACTCCATCGACGAATTCGTCGGCTCCCTTCGCGAGGCGGTCATCATCGTGCTGATTGCCAGCTTCATGAGCCTCGGCCTGCGGGCGGGCACGGTGGTCGCCCTCTGCATCCCGCTGGTTCTGGCGGGGACGTTTTGCTTCATGTATATGCTGGGCATCGACCTCCATAAAGTTTCCCTCGGCGCGCTGATTATTTCGCTGGGGCTTTTAGTGGACGACGCGATCATCGCCATCGAAATGATGAGCGTGAAGCTGGAGCAGGGCTGGGACCGCGTGAAAGCGGCGTGCTACGCCTGCGAGTCCTCGGCGAAGCCGATGCTGACCGGTACGCTGATTACCTGCGCGGGCTTCATTCCCGTCGCCTTTTCCAAAGGCATGGCGTCGGAGTTCTGCGAGGCGCTCTTCCCGGTCATCGGCATCGCGCTCCTCCTGTCGTGGGTCATCGCCGTGACGGTGACGCCGCTCCTGGGCTACCACTTGATCCGCGCCAAGGAGGGCGGCGGGAAATCGCCGGAGGAAATGTACCAAGGGAAATTCTACCAGATTTTCCGCAAGGTCCTGACTTGGTTCTTGCGCCATCGCGCGGTGTCGCTCCTGGCGACGGCGGGGATTTTCGCCGGGGCGGTTTGGCTGCTTGGCTTCGTGCGGCAAGAATTTTTCCCGCCGTCCCTGCGCCCGGAGGTCATCGTGGAGATGCGCCTGCCCGAGGGCTCGTCGAAGAAAGCGACAGCCGCCGAGGCCGCGCGGCTGGCCGCGATACTGGACGAGCAAAAGGAAGATTTGGACAACTATTCCTATTACGTCGGCGAGGGCGCGCCGCGCTTCGTGCTGACGACAGAACCGGTGCTTCCGGCGGACAATTACGCCCAGTTCGTCGTCGTCGCGAAGGATGTGAAGAGCCGGCTGGCGATAGAAAAAACCGTCCGCGCCGCGCTGGAAGAAAAATTCCCGAACGTCCGGGGCAACATCAAGTTCATCCAAACCGGGCCGCCTGCCGATTATCCGGTCATGATGCGCGTTTCCGGCTATGAAAAAGAAACCGTCCGGGAAATCGCGAACCAACTGGTGGACCTCATGCGGGAGGATCCGAACTATACCGACATTCATTTTAATTGGAACGAAAAATCGAAAGCGGTTCGCCTGACCCTCGACCAGGACAAGCTGAAAAGCCTCGGCGCGTCCAGCCAGTCGGTGGCGCAGACCCTTTACACCGAGCTGACGGGCGCGCGGATCGCCCAGTATTATCGCGGCGACCGCACGATTGACATCGAGCTTCGCCTCGCGGAAAAGGACCGCAGGGACCTTTCGGCCCTCGGGGATTTGCCCGTGGTTCTGCCCACGGGAACGGTGCCGCTGTCGCAGGTGGCGGAAATTTCCTTCACGGCGGAGGACGGGCTGATTTGGCGGCGCGACCTGATGCCGACCATCACCGTGCAGTCGAACATCCAAGAGGGGACGGCGAACGATGCCGCGAAAAAGCTCTATGACCGGGCGGCGGAGCTGCGGAAAAATCTGCCGTTCGGCTATTCGATTACTCCGGGCGCCTCCGTGGAGGACAGCGCGAAGTCGATGAAGTATCTGCTCGCGCCCGTTCCGGCCGTGGTGTTCATCATCATGACGCTTCTGATGTTCCAGCTCCGAAGCGGGCGGCGCGTCGCCGTGACGCTCTTGACCGCGCCTTTGGGCCTCATCGGCGTCGTCATCGGGATGCTCGTTTTCGACCAAGCGATGGGTTTCGTCGCCGACCTCGGTGTGCTGGCGCTCGTCGGCATGATTATCCGAAACTCGGTCATCCTGATTGAGCAAATCAGGGACCATATCGCCGAGGGCGAGACGCTCTGGGACGCCATCATCGACTCCGCCGTGCTGCGCTTCCGCCCCATCATGCTGACGGCGGGCACCGACATCCTCGGCATGATTCCGTTGATGACGAGCCCGTTCTGGGCGCCGATGGCGGTGGCCATCGCGGCGGGCCTCATCATCGCCACCTTTTTGACGCTTCTCGTGCTCCCGGTCATGTATGCGGCAGTGTACCGGGCGAAGGAAGCATAACGACAAGAAACGAAAAAAGGGGATGCCCATGAAGAAAAAATCTTCATGGGCATCCCTTTTTTCTTATCGCTAATAAATTTTGACGTATTCGTTGTGTTTCCTTAGCGTTGCGATTGATAGTGGATGTCGAAGGCGACGGCGAGCAGCAGAACCAGGCCTTTGATCCACTGTTGCCAGTCAATGCCGATGCCCAAGATGGACATGCCGTTGTTCAGAACGCCCATGACCAGGCCGCCCACAATGGCGCCGACAATCGTACCCACACCGCCGGAGGCGGAGGCACCGCCGATATAGCAAGCAGCGATGGCGTCCAGCTCAAACATCATGCCGGCGGTAGGCGCGGCGCAGTTTAGGCGCGCCGAAAAAACCAAACCGGCGATGGCGGACAGTAGCCCCATATTCACAAATACCAGGAAGCGTACCCATTGGGTCTTGACGCCGGATAATTGGGCGGCGCGTTCGTTGCCGCCCAAAGCGTAAATGTGACGGCCGATGACAGTCTTGTTGCAGAGGAACGAATAAATGGCAATCAAGGCGCCCAACAAAATGAGAGTAATGGGAATCCCCTTGAATTGATCCAACCAGAAGGCCGTAAACAAGCAAATTGCGGCAATGGCCGCGCATTTTGCCGCAAGCATACGCTTGGAGCCCGCGGGAAGATTGTATTTCATGCGCTTGCGATAGGAATTTGCCTGCATATAAACGCACAGGGCCGCAACCAATCCTCCCGCAATCATGTCGATGCCGGGAATACCTCCAAGGCCGGGAATATCCTGCAAAAAACGCTGGGCAATAAATTGATAGCTTTCCGGAAACGGGGCCAGCGTGTTGCCGTTCAAGATGACCATGGTCATCCCGCGAAAGATCAGCATCCCGCCCAAGGTGACGATAAAAGAGGGGACATGGACAAAGGCAATCCAAAATCCCTGCCACGCACCTGCCATGAGCCCCGCAGCCAAGCAAGCGGCAACGGTGACGGGAACGCTCATATTCATAGATACCATCATGGTGCCGGCAATGGCGCCGATGACCGCGACCACCGAACCTACGGAAAGGTCAATATCGCCGGTCAAAATGCAGGGCAGCATGCCGATGGCCAGAATGAGGATATAGCTGTTTTGCATGACCAATTTGGAGATATTCATGGGGGCAAGGAGAACGCCGTCGGTCAGAATTTCAAACAGTATGGCAATCAAGATCAGGGCGATAAACATGGCGTAATTACGCACAAAAGCAAGGACGCTGCCTTTGGTTTTGCCGATGGCTGTACTGGATTTCATAGTCGTCTCCTCCTCACGATGGTTTGGCCGAATTCGCTTGCATAATGCAGCGCATGATGCCTTCTTGGGAGGCTTCGTCAACGGGAAGTTCTCCTGCAAAACGTCCTTCGTGCATGACGTAGATGCGATCGCTTAGCCCCAAGATCTCGGGCATTTCCGAAGAAATTACGATAATGCTTTTCCCCTGCTTGGCCAATTCGTTGATGATGCAATAAATTTCATATTTCGCCCCGGCATCAATGCCGCGGGTCGGCTCATCCAGAATCAGCACGTCGGGATTGGCGCAAATCCAGCGCGCCAACATAACTTTTTGCTGATTGCCGCCGGAAAGATTGCGGGTCTTTTGGAAAATCCCCGGCGCTTTGATATGAAGTTTTTGCATATATTCTTCGGCCGCGTTGGCTTCGGCTTCCTCGTTTATGAGGCCGCCGGGGGAAGAAAATTTTTTCAGCGTGGGCAGGGTGATGTTTTCGCGGATATTTTCCATAAGAATCAGGCCTTTGCCTTTGCGGTCCTCCGTAACGTAGGCGATGCCGTTTTCAATCGCGTCGGCTACGCTTTCGATCTTGATTTCTTTGCCGTCTTTGCGGATGGTGCCGCTGATACCACGGCCGCAGGACTTTCCGAATATGCTCATGGCAAGCGCTGTCCGCCCCGCCCCCATAAGCCCTGCAAAGCCCACTACCTCCCCGCGGCGCACATGGAAGCTGACGTGATCCACGACCAGCCTGTCGGGGATATCGGGCGAACCGACACACCAATCTTTGACCTCCAAGCATATATCCCCAATGGGGCGATTCGGGCGCGGCGGATAACGATCCGTTATTTCACGCCCGACCATGCTTTTTATGATGCGATCCTCGGCAAAATCGTCCTTGCCCTTGGCCCAAGATGCAATGGACTTGCCGTCGCGAATGACCGTCAATTTGTCGGCGATACGGGTGATTTCGTTGAGCTTGTGGGAAATGATGATGGCCGTCATGCCTGATTTTTCGCGCAAGTCCAAGAGCAAATCCAGAAGTTTTTCGCTGTCCTCATCGTTCAGCGAGGCGGTGGGTTCATCCAAAATGAGCAGTTTGGCATCCTTGGACAGTGCTTTGGCAATTTCGATAAGTTGCTGCTTGCCCATGCCCAATTTGTTGACGGGCACATCCGGATCTTCGTGCAAGCCCACCCGCTCCATGATCTGCACAGCTTCCATGCGGGTTCTTTCCCAATCCATGATGCCATTGGTTTGACGTTCATTGCCAAGGAAAATATTTTCCATAACCGAAAGGCAAGGAATAAGAGCCAATTCCTGGTGAATGATGACAATGCCCTCTTTTTCGCTGTCGCGAATATCGGAGAACCGGCACTCCTTGCCCTTGTACATGATTTTTCCCTCGTATGTACCGTAAGGATAAACACCGGACAGAATGTTCATCAAAGTCGATTTTCCCGCGCCGTTTTCGCCGCACAGGGCATGGATGGATTTTTCTTCCACCCGGATATTCACCCCGTCCAAGGCTCGCACGCCGCCGGGGAACACTTTTGCAATATTTTTCGTTTCGAGCAAACAGGGCGCCATGAAAAGCCCTCCTCAACGCGCCGATTGACAAGTTGACAAGTATGACAATCGGAGGAGATTTTCATCCCCTCCGATTGTCGTTTTTGCGTCCAAAAGTTATTGTTTGGCAAGTTCCGCCTCGTTGTAATATCCGGAATCAATGAGCAATTCCTTATAGTTGGACTTGTCCACGAATTTTGGCGGCAGGAGATAGGACGGCACGACTTTCTTGCCGTTGTCATAGCTCTTGGTGTCGTTTACTTCCGGCTCTTTGCCGGCCGCCATGGCGTCGATCATCTTCACAACCTGTCCGGCCAAAGCACGGGTGTCTTTGAACACCGACATGGATTGCTCGCCGCTGATAATGGCTTTGATGTTGGGCAGATTGGCATCCTGTCCGGTGACAAGGGGCATGGGTTTGCCGGCGGTGCCGTATCCGGCGGATTTAAGCGCAGACTGGACGCCCAAAGAAGTGGAATCGTTGGAGCAAAGGACGACGTCAACATGGGCTTCGGTGTAATGGGTGGTAAGAATATTGTCCATACGCTCCTGAGCCTTGGCTTCGTCCCAGTTGAGGGTGGCGCACTGTTCCCGGGTGGCCTGGCCGGAACGGACGACCAGCTGGCCGTTGTCAAGGTAAGGCTTCAATATATCCATGGCGCCGCCAAAGTAGAAGATGACGTTGTTGTCATCCAAGGGGCCGGTGGTGATTTCAAAATTATATGGGCCTTTGCCTTCTTTTAGGCCAAGTTTTTCTTCAATGTATTGGCCCTGAATTTTGCCTACGCCGTAGTTGTCAAAGGTCGCATAGCAATTCACCGCGTCGGTGTTCATGATGAGGCGGTCATAGGAGATGACGGAAACGCCGGCGCTTTTTGCTTCCTCCAAAACCGCGGAGAGCGATCCGCCGTCAATGGCGGCCACCACAACAACCTTAGAGCCCTTGGTGATCATGTTTTCGATTTGGGATACCTGCATTTCCACTTTGTTTTCGGCAAACTGCAAGTCAACCTCATATCCCTTGTCCTTCAATTTCTTTTCCAAATTGGCGCCGTCTTGGTTCCAGCGTTGCAAAGACTTGGTGGGCATGGAAACGCCGACTTTCATTCCCTTGCCGCTGCCCGCACCGGCGCCGTCTCCGGCAGCTTGCTTGCCGCCGCATCCGGCCAATATCATGGCCATCATGCAGCAAAGGCACAAGGCCAAAAACTTTTTCGTCATAGCAGAAACCTCCCAAATTTTTACCCTAAAAATATAGAGCTCTCTTCACGAGCTTCGGGAACAGACCCAAAACCAAAAAACGAGCAGTTCCCACAGATCCGCAAGACACTCTATATACTTTCTGGTTAAAACTTACTAATCTTGCCTTCCCCTTTGAGGGGAAGGTGTCAGCCGAAGGCTGACGGATGAGGTGTGAAACGCAACGATGAACGAAAGCGAAACGTTTCGTTTCCACCTCACCCGTCGCCCTACGGGCGCCACCCTCCCCTCAAGGGGAGGGCAAGATGGGTTAGCAAGAATCAACCAGAAACTATATAGCATCGTTTTTTTATTATGTCAACGGATTTTGCGCATTCACGAACCAAAGAACCGGGCAAAGGCGCAGAAATGCGCGCCCAATGCCGCGCGTTTCCGCATGTTCAAGCGGCGCCCACAGGCTTTGCCCGAAACCTGACAATCAGATTGTTCAGCTCCATGGCCGTGTTGTATTCCATGGAATCCGCGATTCGTTGGATGAGCGCCGGTCCGTATATTTCTTCCGTATCCTCATTGTAAATATCCGTGATGGACAGCGGATTGAGCAGTTTCCCGTCGCAGCGGATCCTCACAATAATCTGATCTTCCTCGATCCGCACGAAGAGATCCGTATTTTTGGTGTCCCCCGCGCGGCTTTGGATGTTCAGGAGGAGTTCCTCTATGCTCAGCGCGACGAAATTCGCGGTTCTGTCGTCATAGCCCCGTTCCGTCAGGAATTCGCTCGCCGCCTTGCTGTACACGACAATATCCCCTGTTTCCGTTGGGGAAACATTCAGGCAGGTGTCCTGCCCCTCAAAAAATGCCGGGGGAAGGAGCATCAGGTCGTCCCGAAAGCTCCCTGTGCTGCCATTCTTTTCCAGGGAATAGAGAAGCACGCTGAGCACGGCGAGGGCGCTCCCCACGGGGATGGAAAACCAGATGCCGACGCTGCCGAACAAGGCGCCGAGCACAAGGGCGGACAGCGCCGGGAACAGGAACTCGCCAAAGATATTGTAAAAGGTGGAAATCCCCTTTTTGTATATGGCTCTCGTATAGAAGGAATAGTAGAATTTCAGGAATTCGATGAAGAAGAAGATGCCGTAAATGCGCAGGATCAGGACAGCTTCCTCTGCATGATTCCCAAGCCCGTACACGGAAAGGATCGGCTCGGCAAACAGGGCGACCGCTCCTCCTATGCCCGCCCCCAAAAGAAGAGAAAGATTTAGCCCTGTCCGTACCGTCTGGCGCAGGGCGCGGACATTCTTCTCCGAATACATCACGCCGGAGAGAAGCAGACTGGCAGAGCCGAGGCCAAGGCAGACGCAGATCATGATATTCCGGAAATTGTTGAACGCGGAATAGGAAATCAAACTGTCCGAAGAGGCCATCATCATGACCGTATGGACGAACAGCATGAAATACAGCCACTTCATGACGCGCCCGAGAAGGGACGAGGCGCTCCTGTCATAAAACACCCCAAGCCAATAAAGGAGCTTTTCCGGCTTCACAAGGCGAAGCCGGTGCGCGGGAGACGCAAAATGCAGGAGCAGCACGCCCAAAGCGCAGTAGTTGCCGAAAGCCGTGGCCAGACCGATGCCGAACATATCCCATTGCAGGAAGAACACATTCCCAAGGTCACAGAGCACATTGACAACAATCATCACTACCGCGGAACAGAGAATCCTCTTTTTGCTTCCGTCCAGCAGCATGATCGCGGACAGAAAGGCAACCAGATAATCCGCGGGAAACCCAAAGGAAAGGCCGCGAATGTACTCCGTCGTGACCTCGTGAAGTTCGGGCGCGCTTGGGGCGGCACCGAAAAACGACGCCGCCGGCCCGGAGAGGCACAGCCCAATGGCAGTGAGAATTACGGAGAAAACCAGTGCCAAGTAAATGCTTGCCGAAAAGATGACGTTCGCCCGCTTTTGCTCCCCCGCACTCATCGCAGCGGCGCATTCCAGATAGGCGCCGACGGCAAAGACGCTTCCAAGCGTCACGTTCATAAACACCAGATTATAGGTGATGCCACAGCCGCCCATGGCGACGTCGCCGTAAAAACGGCTGACAATCAGCGCGTCGAGAAGCGTTGCCGTGTTCATGAGGAGCTGATTGAGAAACATGGCCAGCAGGATGCCCTTCATCGCGTTTTTGATGATTATGTCCGGCTCATGGGAGGTGTTTTTGAATACAAACGCTTTCTCCACTATCTTACCTTCTCGGCCCATGTATTATCCACCAGCAGGGAGAAGTCAACGCGGGAAGCCAGTTCCCCCGCTTCCTCCATGACCGTCTGGAGGCGGTCGAAATCTTCCTTTTCCATCACCAGCGTGTCCTTCCATGCGTCGATCTCCTGGTACCGCCGGATGACACTGGTCAGTGTTTCCAATTTGCTGTCCGCAAATTGGGGCCGGATGACCGAAGCCACTTCGGCAGCGTCGTGCGACGCAACCCATTTCATCCCTTTGCCCACCGCGGCGGCGAATTTTTCGACGGTTGCCCCGTTGGACGAAAGATATTCCTGCCTCGCGAAAAAGGCCGTATAGGGGATTTCGCCGCTCATTTTGCCCAACGAAGCCAGAACGACGCCGTTCCCTGCCGCCTCGATTTCCGTGGCTGTCGGCTCAAAAAGCGTCACATAGTCTCCGCTGCCGCCGGCGAAAGCGCCTGCCATCATATTGAACTGGACGGAGGTGTCGATCTCCACATCCTTGCCGGGCGTGACGCCGTTTTTGCGCAGGACATATTCAAGGGTCATTTCGGGGACTCCGCCCTTCCGACCGCCGATGATTTTCTTGCCCCGGAGATTCTGCCACTGAAAATCCTCGGTTGTCCTCCCAATCAGGAACGAACCGTCCCGCTTGGTCATCTGCCCGAACACTTTGGGATAGTTTTTCTCCCCCTGCAAATAGGTGTAGATACACGCTTCCGGTCCCGCGAAGCCGACGTCCGCCTGCCCGGACAGCACAGCGGTCATGACCTTGTCCGCGCCGCCGG
The DNA here is from genome assembly GCA_017480545.1 of Schwartzia sp. (in: firmicutes). GTDB lineage: Bacteria > Bacillota > Negativicutes > Selenomonadales > Selenomonadaceae > RUG12372. The sequence goes on from JAFVAI010000017.1 coordinate 13,526, forward strand.
CGTTCGTCAGTTCCACCGAAAGCCCGGCTTCCTTGAAGTAACCAAGCTCAATCGCCGCATACAAAGGAGCGTAAAAGACCGAGTGGGGCACCTCCGCAAGGCGCACTTTCCCGGCGTCCGGCTGCTTGCCGCCGCAGCCTGCGAGCATCAAGGAAAGCGCCAAGACCACCGCCATGATTTGCCATAAGTTTTTCTTCATCTTATTATTCGTCCTTTCTCCCGGTCTGCAAAATCCAAAACCTGAAACCGCTTGCCTCTACTCTTTTCTCATCCCATAGTGCTCGCGGACAAACCGCTCCAGCAGGATGACGCCCCCCTGCATCGCCAGCGCGAAAACGGCAAGGATAAGCACCGACGCCATCACGAGATCCATCTTGAATACTTGGGAACCATATACGATGAGATAGCCGAGCCCCGCCTTCGATACGAGAAATTCTCCCGTAATGGCGCCGACCCAAGACAGACCGATATTGACCTTCATGGCGTTCACGATCGTTATGAAATTGGAGGGCAGGACCAGCTTCGTGAAAATCTGCATCCTTCCGGCTCCCATCGATCGGAGCAGACGAATCTTTCCCTTGTCTGTTTGCAGGAAACCGTTCCAAACGGTCAAAATCGTCACGATGAGAGAGATTGCCAAGGTCATGGCGACAATCGCCCCGGTTCCGGCTCCCATGCATACGATAAAAATGGGGCCCAGCGCCGTTTTGGGAAGCGCGTTGAGAACGATCAGATACGGCTCCGATACATCGGACAGAAAGGGATTCCACCAAAGCGCGGCGGCAATCCATATCCCGAAAAACGTGCCAAGGAAAAAGCCTGCCGCCGTCTCAATCACCGAGGTCGCAACATGGCGCAGAAGCTCCCCGTTATTTGACATCATCCACAAAATCTCCAAGATCCTGCTTGGACTGCTGAAGATAAAGGGATTCAAGATTTCCTGCCGGGTCAGTATCTCCCAGAGCGCAAAGAAAAGCAGGAGCGTGAGAAGACGCATGGCATAAACCCAATGCTTCCGCCGCTCCAGCTTTTGCAAATACGCGCTGCGGCTTTGGGATTGTTCAGGTGCCGACATTTGCATCCAATTCCCTCCAGATTCGTTTTATGGTGGCATGATATTCCACCTGTTCCGGGCGATCCAAGGGAGAAATCTCCCGGAACATACAAAATATCTTTTTCCTCACAGAAAACTCGGATGGCACGATTGGCGCGGCAATATCGGGAAGCGCCGCCATCGCCGCGCCTAACGGAAACAAAAACATCCCGGAAACCGTTCAAAGTTTCCGGGATGTTTTTTCGTTTCCGTGAATCAGCGCGGAAAATATGCTATAATATAATTTACACCTATACAAAGGAGTCCCTTCTCATGTCCCAGAAAAAAACGCTGCTGATGATTTTGCCCCCCTCGCCGATTGCGGAGGAATTTCGCGGATTGCTGGCCGCGGAGTATGAAATCCTCCTCACCGACGACGAGGAAGACGGTTTGCGGATTTTGAACCGGATGCGGGGGAAAATTTCCGCCGTGCTGCTCGACCTTGATATAGCGCGGGACAACGGGCGCTCTTTTTTTCAGGCAGTCAACCAAAACGCGCTCTATGCGGCGATCCCAGTCATCGGGATTGTGCCGCGTATACCGACGGCGGAGGATCTCACCTGTCTCGACATGGGCGCCGCCGATTTGATTACGCCGCCCTGCGAGGGGAAACTCCTTTTGAAGCGGCTGTCCAATGTGATTCGCGCCAAGGACTCGGCGACGTTTTACGAGATCGAGCGGATGCTCCAAGTGCTGCCGTCCAATATTTATTTGAAGGACGCGGAGGGGAAATACATTTTCGCCACCCACTATTGGCACCATCTGGATACGCAGGGCGACCCCAATTGGACGATTCGCGGCAAGACCGACCCGGAGATACGGAAGGACACGGAAAACGCCATCAAGGCCATGGAAAGCGACAAGAAAATCCTCGCCACAGGCAAAGGCACGCAGTATGTCATCGAAGTCAACGCCGACGGCCAGCAGGAATTTTTGGAGCTGATCAAGGAGCCGGTGCGGGACGACGACGGGAAAATCACGGGCATTGTCGGGCTTATCAACAACGTGACCGAGCAGCAGCTTTTGAAGCTGGATCTGGAAAAACGCTCGAAGACCGACGAACTGACCGGGCTTTTCAACCGCCATTATTACCAAGAGTATATCTTGACGATCCATGAAGAGAAAAATTTCCCGATTTGCTTGATCTCGGCGGACTGCAACGGGCTGAAAACCATCAACGACACTTACGGCCACTTGATGGGCGACGAATACATCCGCATGACGGCGCTGTTGTTCCGCATGGCGCTGCCGGAGAGAGCGGTGGTCTTCCGCATGGGCGGCGACGAATTTTTCATCGTGCTGCCGAAGACCGGCGAAAAAGAAGCCCGGCGGCTCATTGACGAAATGAAGGCAAAGGAAGCCCTGTTCCAAATCCGTGACCAGCATCTGAGCGTCGCCTTCGGCCTCTCCACGCTGAAATCGGCGTCCGACGATGTAAACGCCTGCATCGACGCGGCGGATCAGGATATGTACAGAAACAAAAAAAAAGAAAAACAGGCCCGCAAATAACGCGAGCCTGTTTTTTATTGCCATTCTATGCCATCGCGTCGAATTTCGGAATGAAATTCCCGCCGCTGCCGCGGCACGCCATCTGCTCCATGAGGCTGCGCGTGATTTCCCCGATGTCGCGCCCCGACGCTCGATAGAGCGTTTCCGTCTGCTCCCGGGCCTCATCCCGCGCCCGCTCTTCGGCGCGTTTTTTCGCGCGCCGCTCGGCGAGTTTCTCTTCCTCGGTCTTTTCCTTCTTTCCGCTCCTTGCGGATTTTTCCCACGCGCTTTTTGCCTTTGGGTCGTTGGTACAGCCGGAGATGACGGTCATGTTGCCGTTGGCGTCAATCGTGCAGTTGTAATGCGTCATGACGGGATTTCCCGGCAGCGCCCGCGTTCTCTGCGCGCCGATGGGAACATAGGCGCCGATGGAGTCCAGCGACTTTTCCAATGCCTCGCGCTTTTCGGGATCGCCCGCGCATTTTCGCAGATACGCCGGGGATACATTCACTGTCGTCGGCACATTGGCGATTTTCGTCGTGCGTCCGAAATAGGAATATTTGTCCCGAAGCGCGCCGATATATTCGTCAACGTCCGTCGCTCTTGTGTCCGCAGATTTCGCGGCACTTTTGTCTTTTGCCATCGCGGCGGCTTTGTTTCGCGTGGTTCCTGTCATTTGCGCCGATGCGCGGTTCACAATTTCCATGCCCATGATGTCGTCTCCTAAATCAGCATATTGACGGCGAAGGCGGCTTTCGCGGCGGGATCGTTTTCCTTGTCGCTGGTGTCGCCCAGCTCGCCTTTGCGCTGCTCGGCGCGGGCGATCATGTCCTTGACCTTCTGTACCTCGGCTTCGTCGCACATATTCTGCTTGCAGCCCGCTTCGCACTGTTCGAGGTCGACTTGGAGCAGCCGCATGACCGTTTCAAGGTCGCCCTGCGTCTGCGCCGCCGCAATCTGGCGGGCGCGTTTTTCGCCGTTGAATGCAACGCGACCGCTTGACGAGGTCATTGTCATTTCGCCGTCCTCGTCAATCTTGACCGTCATGCCTTGGAAATACAATTCGCCTTTGCGGCTCTCGTAGGCGTCGTCGGCGGCAAGCAGATTATCTAGCAGCTTCGCCCGTTTTTCCTCGTCGCCGAGACACGCCTTCAAATGCTTCGATGAGATGGACGTCATGCCCTCACGGACGACGGCGAACTGATTTTGCAGATATTTCATCAGGTCGTTCGTGCTGGAAAATTCCTGTACCTTGACCGCGTCCGTTTTTCCCGCGAGATAGGCTTTCGCCAGCGCGGGATTGCCTTGGTTCGGCAGGCTCACGATTTTCTCGGCGTTCGCCTTCAGGATGCGCGCCGCTTCTTCTTGCTGCCGCTTCAGCGTTTCCGTCAGGCTTTCGGGCTTTTCCGCTTCCCCGATTTTCCCGTGCTTCGCCTTTTTGTCGAGCTTTTTCTTTTTGTCCTTCATCTCGTCCAAGAGCGACTGCCACCATGCCTTTTTGTTCGTGCGCTTGGCGCGCCCCGACGCTTCGGGCTTCCTTGTACCGTCTGTGTGCTCCGAGATGCCCCACGCGCTTAGGCCGCCATCCTTATGGATAATCCACCCGTGCGCTTTGAGTTTGCCGCCGGGGCGCGTCATCGGCATTTCGGCGGTGCATTGCTGCACATCGTACAAAAGCGCCTCGTACTCCTCGCGCTTCGCCGGGTCTTTCTCCATTTCTTTCAAAATGTTCGGCGCGATGGATACATTGCCCACGCCGCTGCCCGAAAAAGGCTGCGTGCCGACGGTGAATTTCAGCTCCGGGAATTTTTCCGCAAGGTCGGCAAGAACGCCGTTCGCGCCTTTGCTCTTCCCCTTCTCCTTTTCCACGCTTTCCGCCGCCGACTTCTGCGCGAAAGCCAGCGCCGCTTCCGTTACATAACTGTTTCCTACCTTGACCGGCATTTCGATCTCCTCCTTGATAAAAACTTTTCCTTTCGTTGAAACGCTTCCGCTGCCCTCCTTCCGTTTCCTTTTTTCTCCCTTCATGCTATGATGACATGGGGGGATTTTTTATGCTGACGATGCACCAAAAGAAGCTGTTGCTGCTGCCCGTTCTAACGCTTTTGCTGCTCGTCCTCGACGCCGCGCTCTTGGGGCGGGACGGCGCGATCCATGTGCAGGGCGCGGGCGAGCCGTTTCCGCCCTTTTCCACGATGGCGCTGGACGGGCAAACCGTGACCGACGGGATTTTCGCCGGAAAAACGACGGCGGTCTGCGTTTGGACGGTACGGGACGCGAAAACAAGCCACGCCGCGCCGGAAAAGATTGCCGCGATAGCGAAAGATTTGCCGGAAAACGCGCAATTCGTCGGCGTCGTCGGCGACCTGAAAGCCGAGGACGGCGCGGAAAAACGCGCGGCGACGAAAGAAATCGCGGCGGGCTTTTCGTTTCCGCAACTGCTCGCAAACGACGATTTTGCGCCGTTTCTCACGCGGCTCCGCAGCGTGCCGACGGTCGTTTTTGTCGACAGCGCGGGGCGGCTCGTCGGCCAGCCGGTGGTCGGCGACGAGCCGGAATTGGTGAAAAAGGAGTTGTCCCGTTTGCTGGAAAAGGACGCCCCGCGCAGTCTTGCGTTGAAGAAGATACAAAACACACTGTTTTGACTTGCCCTCCCCTCGGGGGCGAAACAGTCCAGTGGACTGTTTCGGGGACCGCCACAGGCGGAGGGTGAGGTTTTGCGACGTTGCGCTCATATCAGCCGCAACGCTTCAAACACCTCATCCGTCAGCCCTGCGGGCTGCCACCTTCCCCTCCAGGGGAAGGCAGGATTACATCTTCTCGTAAAGCATGACCGTCAGCAAGAATTTCCGGCGCCCGTTTTCCTCCGCGACCTGTATATCCATTTCCCCTTTGTACTTCTGCGCGCACCGCCGGATATTCGCGAGGCCCATGCCGTGCATCGCCGCGTCCGGCTTGCTCGTGACGGGCAGTTCTCCCGCCTCGTCCCAAACCAGTTTCCCTTCAAAATCGTTTGCCGCCTCGATGAAAAACAGGCGGCCTTTTTCATAGGAGCGAACCGAGATTTCCCGCGCCGCCGCTTCGGCCGCGTTCGCCAGCGCGTTGCTCAAAATTACGCTGACGTCGTAAATGTCGAGCCGCCCGTCCCGCGGCCAGTGGAAATCGGTGGCGAAGGCGACGCCCTTTTTCTCCGCCTCGCGCCGCGCCTGATGGACGATTACGTCGGTAATCGGGTGGCCCGTGTCGTCGGCGAAATCCAGTCGCGCCACCGCGTCCGTCATCTGCCCGAGGTACGCGCTCATTTGCGCGTCGCCCTGCGGCGCGATTCGCCGCGCGTAAGCGGCGAGGCTCGCGATATGGTTGCGGAGATCGTGGCGCAGCCCTTTCAGTTCGGCGTAAACATTTTGCAGATCCTCGACCTCGCGATGAACGCCCGCGACGCTTTGCTCCAACAGCAACCGCTTCTGCTCCTCGTCCTTCGCCTGCACCAAGCCGCGGAACAGCGCCACCGACGAAACCACCAGACCGAGCAGAAGCAGACTCGCCAACGGCAGTAGCAGAAGCGTCTGCGGCACACGGTCGTAAATGAGCATCAGCGCGGAATTGTCCGCCGACAGTGCGAGCATCCGCACCGTCAGATCTAGAACGAGCACCGCCGCGCAGGGGAACAGCAAAAAGAGGCTGTCATGGACGCGGAGCGTGTAATCCTTCGGCGGGAAATATCCGGCAATCCCGCGCAGGTACAGCGCGAGAAGCCCAAGCTGCACGACGCGGCACCCCCCGACAATCAAAAGCACCGCCGCGTCATTCGTCGCCTGCATCACGGCAAGAATCGTCTCTGCCGCGACGCCCAACGCAACGGCCGCGTTCACCGCCCAGGCCCAAGCCGGGCCCCACAAACCAAACGCCGCGTGCGCCAGTGGGCTGACCGCGAACCGCAAAATATCCCAGCCGGAAACGAAGCTCGCGGCGACGAACATTTGCCGCGCCCGATCCTTCACAAAAAACGCGCGTTGCAGGAACAGCAAAAGCGTAGCCTGCGGCACAATGGCGAAGAACCGCAAAGCGGGCTTCCAGTCCGCCGTCAGCGAGGAAACGGCAACCTGCGCGACGGCGTACACCGCCGCCCACCGGAGCATCGCCCACCGGCGGCTCTCAAAATCCGCCCGCAAAAATCGCCCGGCGTACCAAAAAGAAAGCGCCCCCGCCAAAAGCTGCACGAAAAACTCCAGCGCGCCCATCGCAACATCGGACATCAAAATCCCCTCCGCGCTCATCTTACTATATCACAGAAAGAATGGCAAAAACCGCGAAACGCCGCGAACGACGGCGTTTCCGGCGCGAAATGCAAAACGGAAAGAGGATTTTCGCACACGAGGGCGTATATATAAAAGAATAGACAATCAACGAAAACCAATTTCATGAACTATTGGACAAGGAATACTGCTCGGGACGAGGTGAAACCAAATGACGCCGGAAGAAAAAGCCAGACAAATCATCGACAAAAAATTGGAACAATCGGGCTGGACACTCCAAGACATGAACGCGCTGAATCCCGCCGCGCTTGGCATTGCCGTGCGGGAATTTCCGACCAGTACCGGGCCGATCGATTACGCGCTTTTCGTGGACGGCGTTCCCGTCGGCGTGGTCGAGGCGAAGAAAGACGCGGCGGGAGAAAATATCACGACGGTGGAAAAGCAATCCCATCGGTACGCGAACAGCGCGCTGAAATACGTCAGTATCGACTATACAATCCGTTTTGCCTATGAAGCTACGGGGGAACTGACGCGCTTCACCGATTACAAGGACGAGAAATACCGTTCGCGTCCTGTCTTTTCCTTCCACCGACCGGAAACGCTTCGCGCGCTCCTCGCCGCGCCAGACACTCTGCGGAACTATATGAAGCATTTTCCTCCGCTCGATACGGCCGGTTTTCGCGCGTGCCAGATCAACGCGATCCAAAATCTTGACGCCTCCTTCGCGGCAAGCCGACCGAAAGCCCTCGTCCAAATGGCTACGGGCGCGGGCAAAACCTTCACCGCGATTACCGCCGCCTATCGTCTGCTGAAATACGGAAAAATGCGCCGTATTCTCTTCCTCGTCGATACGCGCTCCCTCGGCAAGCAAGCGGAGGAAGAATTTCGGAAATATATGCCAAGCGATGAAAACCGCTTTTTCCCGGAGCTTTACGGCGTCTGTCGCTTGAAAAAGCCGACAATCCCCGGCGACGTGCAAATATGCATCAGCACCATTCAGCGCATGTACTCCATTCTGCGCGGCGAGCCGCTGGACGATTCGGCGGAAGACATTTCGCTTTTCGAGCAAACCGGCGCGGACAAGCAGCCCGTGAAGGAAGTCGTCTACAATCCCCAATACCCGCCGGAGTTTTTTGACTGCATCATCGTGGACGAGTGCCACCGCTCCATTTACAACGTATGGAAGCAAGTGCTCGAATACTTCGACGCGTTCCTCATCGGCCTGACTGCGACGCCGGACAAGCGCACCTTTGCCTTTTTCAACCAAAACGTCGTCAGCGAATATTCGCGGGAACAGGCAATCATCGACGGCGTGAACGTCGGCGAGGACATCTTCCTCATTGAGACGGAAATCTCGAAGCACGGCGCGCATATCCTGAAGCAAGTCATCGAATACCGGGAGCGCACAACGCGCGCCAAGCGTTGGAAAGAAATGGACGACGACCTCGTCTATACCTCCGCGAAACTCGACCGGGACGTCGTCAATCCGAGCCAGATACGCACCGTGATTCGCACTTTCAAGGAGGCCCTGTTCACCAAACTTTTCCCGCACCGGAAAGAAGTGCCGAAAACGCTTGTTTTTGCCAAAACCGACAGCCACGCCGACGATATTATCCAAACGATTCGCGAGGAGTTCGGCGAGGGCAACGAATTTTGCCAAAAAGTCACCTACCGGGCGGACAACGCGGAATCCATTCTGTCCGCGTTTCGCAACGACTATTATCCGCGCATGGCCGTAACTGTGGACATGATCGCCACCGGCACCGATGTAAAGCCCATCGAGTGCTTGATTTTTATGCGCGACGTGCGAAGCAAGAGTTATTTCGAGCAGATGAAAGGGCGCGGCACGCGAATCCTCGGGAAAGAAGATCTGCGAAAAGTTTCCCCCTCCGCGACGGAAAACAAAGACCACTTCGTCATCGTGGACGCTGTCGGCGTCACGAAATCGAAAAAGACCGACACGCGCCCACTGGAGCGTAAGCCCTCTGTCAGCCTGCATCAGCTTTTGATGAGCGTCACCCTCGGCGCGAAAGACGAAAACACGCTGACCTCCCTCGCCAACCGCATCATCCGGCTCAATCAGCAAATGACGCCCAAAGAGCAAAAAACGCTGACCGAAAAAGCGGGGCGTTCCGCCGTGCAAATGGCGCAAAACCTCTTGGACGCTTTTGACATGGACAGAATCTCCGAAGCGGCGGGCGTCGATCTCTCGGACGAGCACGAACCGACGCCCGAAGAAGCCGCCCGCATCGACGAAGCGCAAAAAACAATGGTACAGGAAGCCGTAGCGCCTTTCCGCCGCCCGGAAGTGCGTGACTATATCGAAGACGTGCGGCGGCTCCATGAGCAGGCCATCGACTCCGTCAATATCGACGAAGTCCTTTTCTCCGGCTACGACGCAAACAAGCAGGAAACCGCCGAGCGTGTGCTTTCCTCCTTCCGCGCTTTCATCGAGGAAAACAAGGACGAAATCATCGCCCTTCGCATCATCTACAACAAGCGGTACAAAGATCGCCCAATGGTCATCGAGAACCTCAAAAAACTTTACGAAAAGCTGACGGCGCAGGGCATCACCGTCGAGCGGCTTTTGGATTGCTATGCCGCCACACACGCGGATAAAGTAAAACGTGGCATAATGGGACAGTTGACCGACCTTATTTCCATCATTCGTTTTGAAATGGGGTACAGCAAAATCTTGAAACCATTCTCTGCGAGGGTAAACTGCAATTTTATGAAATGGACGCTCCGTCGCAACGCGGGCCACGTCCACTTCACCGAGGAACAAATGGAATGGCTGCGGCTCATCAAAGACCATATCGCCGCATCCCTGAGCATCACGACGCAAGATCTCGACCTAAGCCCCTTCGACCACAAAGGCGGGCTGGGGCGTTTCTATGAGGTATTCGGCGACGAGTACGAAAAGATTTTGCATGAGTTGAATGTGGAACTGGTGGCGTAAAGGAGTGATAAAATGGATATTTCTGCGGAACGCTTGGAAGAACTGATTACAGCAAAAAAGCAAATAACGGCTCCCCCTAAAAAAGGAATGACGATAGAAAGGCAATGCAAGCGAAACCAATTTGACGCCTATGCCCCAGAACTGGACGAATCTTTCCATGTGTTCATGCGCCAAAATTGCATATTGCCGGATGATTTTTCTGTTGGATTGATGTGGAACAGAAAGGATGGTGAGCCGATTATCCTTTTCCGCTGCAATGGGCCTCACGGCGGAAATGAAAATGTCCCGCATAAATTTTGTACACACATCCACCGTCTCAATTTAGAGAAAGCGGTTGAAGATATTTTCAAAGAAAATGATACAACGGAAACGAAGGAATATTCCACGTTTGAAGATGCTATCTTTTTCTTTCTTACGCATTGCGGCTTTGATACCGCTGAAATGCAATCCTATTTTCCTTTTCTCTATAACATCAGTTTGTTTTGATTATGATACTTAGAGGAAGTGTTCGATATGTTGAAGCAAGACTTGAAAGATATTTTGCAAAAATCGTTTCATGATAAATTTGACCTTGTGGAACGAAAAGAAAACCTTTATCAGCTTATCGTTCCGCTTTACCATGAAGACGGGGATATGATGGATATATTTATCCGTGTATCGGGAGACTCGCTTTTTGTCTGTGATTGTGGCATGACACTCATGCGCCTTTCATATACATTTGAAGTGGATTCCGAGCATAAAGAGAAAATTTTGTTCGAGATTCTTAATCAAAACGATGTTAAATATGAAGACGGAAATATTTTCATTCCTACGACTGCGGATATGTTGTTCAGAAATATTATGCAACTCTCGCAAGTGATTTCAAAAGTTTCAGCTATGAAAATGCTCCGCAAGAATAATGTAGTGAGTGTATTTTATGAAAACGTCCATAATTATATCTATTCGTCTCTTTCACAATACGCCCCGAAAGAAAATTATCTTCCCATCGAGGGCCACAATGAATATTTTGCCGATTATTACTTGGAAGTAAATAAAAAGCCGGCATTCCTATTTACTTTCAATAATGAAAACAAAGCATTGATCTCTACGGTTTCAGTCATGGAGTTTCAAAAAAATAATTTATCCTTTACTGGTGTGGCAATTTCTGACAATTTAGCAAACTTTACGAAAAATAATCAAAAACGAATCATTAGCGCGATGGACAAAGTTTTCTATGATTATGATGATTTTACATCAAATTCGATAGATTATTTCAAGCGGCTAGCCAGCTAGGACAGCGGAAAGATAGATGTGGAATTGGTGGCGTAAAGGAAAAGTTATGAAGCTTTTAATATTAAACGACTGTTGCACCATCACTGCTGGGCAATCTCCTGAATCAAGATATTACAACTACGAGGGAAATGGACTTCCGTTCTTTCAAGGAAAAGCAGATTTTGGAGATCTTTATCCAACCATCCGAGTATATTGCACACAACCAATAAGAATTGCCGAAAAAGACGATATACTTTTATCGGTGCGCGCTCCTGTCGGAGCAACCAATCTATCGCCTTGTAAAGTCTGCATAGGACGAGGATTAACCGCAATACGTCCAAACGAAAAACTAACTACCAAATATCTTCTCTATTTTTTTCGTTTTTTTGAAGTGCAGTTACAACAAATGGGAACAGGCACTACGTTCAAGGCAATTACACAAAAGATTGTCAAAAGTATTGAGGTTCCTGTTCCTTCCCTTTCCGAGCAGGAGCGTATCGTCGCCCATATCGAGGAGCTTTTCTCCGAGCTTGACGCGGGCGTGGAAACGCTGAAAAAGGCGAAAACACAGCTTGACGTGTACCGTCAGGCTGTGCTGAAAGAGGCGTTTGAAGGAAATTTTGATACAGGCACCATACAAACGATATGCCAAAAGATTGTGGATTGTCCACATTCAACTCCTAAATGGACAAAATATGGAAAAATTTGTTTGCGAACCACTAATTTCAAACGTGGGTATTTGGATTTAACGGAGAAAAACTTTGTTTCACAACAAACATTTGACGAAAGAAACAAACGACTCATTCCATTACCGGGCGATATATTATATAGCCGTGAAGGTGCTATTCTTGGTATTGCTTGCATCATCCCAGATAATTTATCTGTTTGTTTGGGACAAAGGATGATGTTATTAAGAACGAATGAACGCATGAACAATCAATTTTTAATGTACTATCTTAATTCCCCATATTTGACGAATTATGTAGCATCTATCACAGGTGGATCTGCTTCCCCACATATAAACGTAAAAGACATTAAAGACTTTTATGTACCGATTCCGGATATAAATCTACAAAACATAATCGTTGCCTATATAGCATCGAAAATGACCGTCTGCGACAGCATCGAGCAAACCATCGACGCCGCACTGGAACAGGCGAAAGCCCTGCGGCATAGTATCTTGAAGGAAGCCTTTGAAGGGAAGCTATAAACATGGACAAGTCTATGCAAATGTTGCTGTATCATATCGACAACGAAGATATATCTGTGCAGGTCATAGTAAAAGACGATACGGTATGGATAACGCAAAAAGCATTAGCCGAATTATTCCAAGTGGACAAATCGGGCATCAGCCGACATTTGAAGAATATTTTCGACGAGGGAGAACTGGACGAAAAAGTGGTTGTTGCAAAATTTGCAACAACCACAAAACACGGTGCAATACAAGGCCAAACGCAAACCCGAGAAAGCAAATTCTATAACTTGGATGCCATTATTTCGGTGGGGTATCGTGTAAATTCAAAGCGTGCGACACATTTTCGCATTTGGGCAACCGAAATCTTAAAGGAGTATATAAAAAAGGGATTTGTGTTGGATGATGACCGATTAAAGCAAGGCCGCGCATTGTTTGGAAAAGATTACTTCAAAGAACTTTTGGAGCGTGTGCGCTCTATCCGTGCGAGTGAACGGAGGATATGGCAGCAAATTACTGACATTTTTTCGGAATGCAGCATTGATTACGACAAAAACGCAGAGATAACGAGACAATTTTTTGCCACCGTGCAAAACAAATTCCATTATGCGATTGTCGGACAAACTGCGGCAGAAATCATACACAGCCATGCCGACCACACAAAAGAACACATGGGATTAACTGCATGGAAAGATTCGCCCAACGGACGTATATTGCAGTCAGATGTGACAATAGCCAAAAATTATTTAAGCGAAAAACAAATTCGGCAACTGGAACGTGCCGTAAGTGGATATTTTGATTATATTGAGGATTTGATTGAACGGGAAAATACGTTTACTATGGAAGAGTTTGCTGCCAGCGTAAATGCTTTTTTGCAATTTCGGCGTTATGAACTCTTAAAAGATAATGGGAAAATACGGAAAAGTGATGCAGACAAAAAGGCCATCGAAGAATACAAAATCTATAATGCCACACAACCCATTGATTCTGATTTTGACAAATCTATACGGGAACTGCAACAGCGACAGCAAGTTTGATACTACTCTCTGTTTATGAGGTAGAATGTTCTCTGATTTATGAAAAAATGGATATTCTTTGAAGGGAGACTCGTCCAATGACCGAAGCATCGTCCTCCATTATTTCCAAAGTTTGGGGCATGTGCAATCCTCTGCGCGACGACGGCCTTTCCTATGGCGACTACTTGGAGCAGCTCACTTATCTGATTTTCCTAAAAATGGCCGACGAATACGCGAAGCCGCCGTACAAGAAGAAAACGGGAATCCCGAAGGGGTATGGCTGGGCGGATATGAATACGCTGACGGGGGCCGACTTGGAAGGACAGTATAAGAAAACGCTGGAAAAGCTCGGCGAGCAGAGCGGCGTCCTCGGACGCATTTTTCAAGGGGCTATCAACAAAATCAGCAACGCCGCGATTCTTTACCGCATCGTGCAGATGATTGACAATGAAAAATGGGCGTCCATGTCCACGGACGTAAAAGGCGAGATTTACGAGGGGCTTTTGCAGAAGAACGCGGAGGACGTGAAATCCGGCGCTGGGCAGTATTTCACGCCGCGCCCGCTGGTTCGCGCGATGGTCGCCTGCCTACGCCCGGAGCCGATGAAGACCATCGCCGATCCCTGTGCGGGAAGCGGCGGATTTTTTCTCGCGGCACAGGATTTTCTATCCAATCCGAAAAACTATACGCTTGACCGGGAGCAGAAGGAATTTCTCAAAAAAGCGGCCTTTCGAGGCAGCGAGCTTGTGCCTTTGACCTTCAAGCTGTGCCTGATGAATCTTTATCTGCACAACATCGGGGACATTTACGGCGAAATTCCCGTCACACGCGGCGATTCGTTGCTTGCCGATCCGGGCTGGCGCGTGGACTATGTGATGACGAATCCGCCCTTCGGCAAGAAGTCGTCGCTGACGTTTACGAATGAGGTGGGCGAGCAGGAGGAAGAAGACCTCGTCTACAACCGGCAGGATTTTTGGACGACAACGAGCAACAAGCAGCTCAATTTCGTGCAGCATATCAATACGATCCTCAAAGCCGACGGAAAAGCGGCGGTGGTCGTGCCGGACAACGTGCTCTTTGAGGGCGGCGCGGGCGAAACCGTCCGAAAGAAGCTGCTCCAAACGACGGACCTCCATACGATTCTGCGCTTGCCGACGGGCATTTTTTACAAACCGGGCGTCAAGGCGAATGTGATTTTCTTCGACAAGCGCCCCGCCGGTGCCGAGACGCAGACGAAAGACGTGTGGATTTACGATTTCCGCACGAATATCCATTTCACGCTGAAACAAAACCCGATGACGGACGCCGATCTTTCTGACTTCGTTTCCTGCTACAACCCGAAAAACCGTCACAAACGCACGGAAACATGGAGCGAGGAAAATCCGGAAGGACGTTGGAGAAAATTCTCCGTGAACGAAATCCTCGCGCGGGACAAGACGAGCCTCGATATTTTTTGGATCAAGGACAAGTCCCTCGCCGACCTCGACAATCTCCCGCCGTCGGATGTGTTGGCGGACGAAATTGTTGAAAATCTGCAAAGCGCGCTGGAGAGCTTCGCAAGCCTGAAAGCGCGGTTGAAATGAGTTTCAGGATGAGATGCTGATGGATGCGAATTGAAAGCAAACCGCACTAAAATCAAAACGAGCTGTGAATGAGCGGGAAGCCGATTCATTCACAGCTCGTTTTCATATATGCACAATGCCGCCGTCTTTTGCGTATTGCAGATACCGCTTGACGAACTCCGCGTATTTCTTTTCCGCCAGCAGCAGCTTTTCCCCGTTTTCAAGGCGGATGGTGCGTGGGCCGTAGTCCTTGATCTGCGCGAGGTTGACGAGATAGCAGCGATGGCAGCGGTAAAAGCCCGCGCCCAGCGCGTCTTCCATCGTTTCCATTGAGCGCCGGATCTCATGGGCGCCGCCCGTCATGTGAATCGCGACTTTCTTGTTCCGGCTTTCCAGATAGAGGATATCCCGCAGCGCGACTTTTCGCATGAGGCCGTCCAGCCGGAGCAGGATGTGGCGGCCCTCCCTGCGGCGTACGGCCTCGGCCTCCGTCCACGCGGCGGCGAGAACCTCGGCGAACTTTTTCCCGTCCACCGGCTTCACCAAATATTGGAACGCGTGGACGTCGAAGGCTTCCTCCATATAGTCTCGATAGCCGGTCACAAAAACGATGACGCCGGAGGCCCCGCCCCGCTCCCGCGCCCGAAGCTCCCGCGCGGCCTCCAGCCCGTCCGCGCCCTGGATGTCGAGAAAGAAAATCGCGAAGTCTTCTTCCGACCGCAAAAGCTCATCCCCGGACGCAAAGGCGCCAATCCTCGCCTCCGGCTTTTCCGTCTCGATCATGCGCACCAGTTCGCCGCGCAAATCCTCGCTTGGCTCGCAAACCGCGACGGCAAGCCCCGCCCGTGCATCCGAAATCACCCGTTCGCCCACGACATCCCCCTCCGCGCAAACTCTCCCTTTTTTCCCATTATACTATAAAAAAATGGCAAAAACCGCCGTTCGGTGTGAACGGCGGTTTTTTCGGCGCGAAATCTTCACAGCATCCAGTGGAACAGCCCCAGCCACGAAAGGAAGGACAGAAACAAGACGCCGCAAGCGGAGACCGCGAAGAGGCGAATGAACAAGCGGTGCTGCTCCGGCACGGAAGCTTTCGCCGCCGAGGAGTACGCCGCCAGCGCGAGGCCGCCGCCCGTGGAGAGCGGGCTGATGCCGCCGCAATGGGAAATCATGGAAATCGTGGTCGCCATTTCCAGCTCGCCAAAGCCGCCGCCGAGATTCGCGGTCAGCGTGGGGATGGTCGGAATCAGTGTCGGCATCACGACGCCGGAGGTGGAGCTGCACCACGACATGCACCCGGCGGTGACGCCCATGATCGCTGTCGCCGTGGACGGCGTCATGATGGAGGCCAGCGCGTCGGACAAGAGCTCGATGCCGCCGAGCTTGATGATCAAGTTCATCAGCACACTGACGCCGCCGATCAAAATGAGCGTTCCCCAAGGCACGTTTTTCAGCGCCTCGGCCTCGTCGGCGACTTTGAGGAAAGAAAGGACCGCGGCCACGGCAAAGCTGGTCAGCCCCACGTTGAAATGGAAAAACATGACAAGCACGACCATGACGGCGATGCCCGCCAACGTCGTTTTCTGTTTCGCCGTGAAAGCCGGAAGATCGAACAGATGGATCACATGGTCGGAGTGGAGGCGCCAGCCGCCCAACGCCACATAGACCACCGCCGCGTAAACCGTCATGGAAAGCACACCGTTCGTCAAAAACGGCCCTTCGACACCGGAAAGTCCGATCTGCTCGCAGAGATTCTTGCCGATGATGCCCGTGGCGGCCAGCGGGGAAACGCCGCCGCCCGACGAGCCGAGCACCACCAGCGCCGCCAGCATGACCGGGGAGATTTTCATTTCAGCGGCCAGCGTCATCGAAAAGACCATCATAATGGCAATCGTCGGCACCGTGCCGGGCCCCAGGGCCGAAAGCACCGTCGAGAAAAGGTAAATGACGACAGGGACAAGCGGGGTATGCCGCCCGGTCAACGCGACCACCTTCTCCGCCAGCAGCGCCAACGAGCCGTTGAGCTGCGCGATGCTGAAAAGGTATGTGACGCCAAGCAGGATCAGGAACAGCGAGGAATTAAACCCCGCGACGACCGCCTTGTCGGGAATGCCCGCCATGCGTCCGAGCACCAACGCGAAAGCAATCGACAAAAGCCCTGTGTTCATGTGACGCAAAAAACCGAGCGCAATCGCGACAAGGAGCAGACCGAGAGAAAACATTTCCATAAAAGAGGACTCCTTTGGTATTTGGTTTGCTTACGAGGATTAAGTATAATCCTTTTGTCCTATAAAGTAAATATCCGGAAACAACTTCCCGGCAAAAAAACCGCCGCCCGTTGTTTCATTCGTCACGGGAAGCGGTCTTCATTGTTCCGTATCATGACAGCAGCAAACTGTCGCTTGTCATTTCGCTGCCCGCCGCCTGCTCGAACATTTTCAGCAAGTCGGGGACGGTCAGCCGCTTTTTTTCTTCTCCGCCCACGTCGATCAGGATGCGGCCCTCGTACATCATGATGAGGCGGTTGCCCAGCGCCAGCGCGTCGCGCATATTGTGCGTAATCATCAGCGTCGTGAGCTTCCGTTCCTCGACGATGGTCTTTGTGATGTGGAGCACCTGCGCCGCCGTTTTCGGGTCGAGGGCCGCCGTGTGCTCGTCGAGGAGCAGCAGCTTCGGCGAGGCCAAGGTCGCCATCAGCAGCGTCAGGGCCTGCCGCTGCCCGCCGGAGAGCAAGCCCACCTTCGACTCCAAACGCTCTTCCAGGCCAAGGCCGAGAGAGAGAAGCAGTTCGCGGTATTCCTGCCGCTTTTCCTCCGACGAGCTCCAGGAGAGCGTCGGCCTGCGCCCGCGCCGCTCGGCGATGGCGAGATTTTCCTCGATCATCATGCCCGCCGCCGTGCCCATCATCGGATCCTGAAAGACGCGTCCGATGTACCGGGCGCGCCGGTACTCGGGCCAGCGCGTGATGTCCTCGCCGTCGATGAAGATTTTTCCCCGGTCGACGAAGAACGTGCCGGCGATGGAATTCATCAGCGTGGATTTGCCCGCGCCGTTGCCGCCGATGACCGTCACAAAATCGCCGGGGGCAAGATGCAACGAAAGCCCCGTCAGCGCCACTTTCTCGGTAATCGTGCCGGGATTGAAGGTTTTCGCGATGTTCTCGATGCGAAGCAATCAATCCACCGCCCTTCTGCGCCGTTCCTTGACTTTGCCCTGGAGCAACGGGAGCGCCAACGCGGCGGCCACGAGGATCGCCGTGAATAGCTTCAGGTCGTTGGGCGGCATACCCATTTGCAGCACGACGGCGATGACGATGCGGTAAACGACGGAGCCCAGCACCACCGAAATCAGGCAACGCCAGAAGCTCGGCGTACCGAACAGCACCTCTCCGATAATGACCGACGCGAGGCCGATGACAATCGTGCCGACGCCCATGCCCACATCCGCGAAGCCGTTGGACTGCGCGACCAGCGCGCCGGAGACGGCGACGAGGCCATTGGACAGGAGCAGTCCCAGAATGATCGTCACGTCCGTATTGACGCCGTTGGCGCGGATCATATTCGGGTTGAAGCCCGTGGCGCGGATCGCCGCGCCGATTTCCGTGCCGAAGAACCAGTAGCAGAACGCGCCGACCAAGAGCACCACCACGAGGCCAACGGCAAACACCACCGTCTGCTTTTCCTCCGAAACCCAACCGAACTGCGTGAACAGTGTATCGACGCCGAGAAGCGGCAGGTTCGCCTTGCCCATCACGCGAAGGTTCACCGAGTAAAGCGCAATCATGGTCAAAATGCCGGAAAGCAACGCCGGAATCTTGAACTTTGTCGTCAAAAGCCCGGTGACGACGCCCGAAAGCATGCCCGCGAGGCACGCGGCAAAAATCGCGGGAACCGGCGGCCAGCCCGCGACGAGAAGCGCCGCCGCCACCGCCGCGCCCAACGGGAAGCTCCCCTCGACGGTCAGATCCGCCACGTCCAGCACACGAAAGGTCAGATAAACGCCGATGGCCAGCACCGACCAAAGAAGCCCCTGCGATATGGTTGGAATGATTAAATCCAAATTGTTTCTACTCCCTCAAATGTACTGCGATACCAAAGCGCGAAGAGTGGAGAGCGAAGATATCCGGAGGATTGCCACTCCATCCACGCTCCACTCTCCACGCTTCCCCTTGATGCGGGTTCCGGTACCTTCGACCCCAAATGATTAAAACTTTCAGGGATTGTTTGACCAATCCCCAAGATGAATTACTGAATGATCTCCGCCGACTTCATCAGGTCGTCCGGGATCTTGACGCCCAGCGCGTCGGCATTCTTCTTGTTGATGCTCGCCTTCAGGTCCTTCGCGGTCTGGATCGGCATCTCGGCGGGTTTGTGCTTGCCGTCGAGGATGTCCGCGCCCATGTCGCCCGTTTGCAGGCCCAGCTTGTAGTAATCGATGCCGTAGGTCGCGAGGCCGCCGGCCTTGACCATGTTCTCCTCGCCGCAGATGACCGGCTTCTTCGCCGGGTCGGTGACGGAGAGCAGCGTCGGCATCGCGCTGGCAATCACATTGTCCGTCGGCGCATAGAACACATCCACCTTCGTATTGAGGCTCTGCGCCGCCTGCTGGATATCATTGACCGTGGAGATTGTCGCCGTCTCCACCTTCAGGCCCTTCGCCTCGGCATAGGCCTTCATCGCCTTGACCTGCACCTCGGAATTGACCTCGCTGGAACAATAGACAACGCCCACCGTCTTCGCGTCCGGGCAGAGCTTCATCAGAAGATCGACCTGCTCCTTGACCGGGTTCATGTCGCTGGTGCCGGTCACATTGCCGCCCGGGCTCGCGTTCGACTTCACGAGCTTCGCGCTCTCATAGTCGGTAATCGCCGTGCCGACGACGGGGATATCCTTGGTGGCGTTGGCCACCGTCTGCGCCGCCGGGGTCGCGATGGCGCAAATCAGGTTCGACTTGTTCGAGATGAATCGCTGGGAAATGTTCGCGAGGTTCGACTGGTCGGCCTGCGCGTTCTGGCGGTCGATTTCGATGTTCTTGCCTTCCTCGTAGCCGCGCTTTTTCAGCCCGTCCACGAAGCCCTTGTTCGCCGCGTCGAGAGCGTTGTGCTCGACAAGCTGCACGATGCCGATCTTGTACATCTTCTTGCCGTCCTCCGCCTTCTTCTCGCCGCCGCCTCCGCAGCCCGCGATCAGTCCCGCCGCCAGCACCGCCGTCACGCCCATGACGAGGCGCTTCCATTTCTTGCCCTTCATCATACTCTGCCCCTCCATACATTCATTTCTTTGCCGCGCTCTTCGCGCAAGCAACTTTTATTATACATAACAATATAAAAAAAATCCACCGCTTTCTTTAACCTTCCTTTCATTGACAATCTCCGGACGCAGGGCTTACAATCTGGACAGAAACTATAATTCCTTGCCCTCCCCGCTGGGGAGGGGGGACCGCCGCAGGCGGTGGGTGAGGTTTTCACAACGTAACGCTTCAGGCGTTACGTTACAAAACCTCATCCGTCGCGCTTCGCGCGCCACCTTCCCAAAAGGGGAAGGCAAGATAAGCAAAATTCAATGAAGACATATGTACCGACAGGAGGTTTTTGCATGAAAGCGAAACGGATGTTGAAAAAGCTTCGCATGGGCGTATTGGCGGCGGGCGTTTCCGCGGCGCTGCTCGTTCCCGCGCCGCCCACCGCCGAGGCGAATATTCTCGTGGACGTCATCACCGGCGCCATCGGCGCGGGCACCGCGTACAATACCTATCTGGGGAAGCTGCTCTCGATGGGCAACGACCCCGTCACGCAGAAAAAACTCCTCGACCAGGACGTCGCCAAGCGCGGCGAAGACACTTCGGAAGAAACCCGCGCCCTCGTCGACGGCGTGATGAACCAGCTCATCACGCGCGGCGAATACGCGATGGCGGCGGACTCCCTGCCCTTCCGATGGCGCGTCAACGCCGACGACTCCTTCAACGCGTCCTGCACCGCCGCCGACTATGTCAGCATCAACCGCGGCCTCATCACGGCGCTGCACGGCGACCGGGACGAACTGGCGGGCGTTCTCGCCCACGAGATGATCCACGGCCTCCATCAGCATATCCCCTACGACGTGGCCAAACAGGCCGCGATCCAGACCGGGGCCTCGGCGATCTCCGGCGGCGCGCTGACCACCTACCTGACGAATATCCTGACCAATTACAACGCGGCGAAAAACATCACCGCACCTTCGGAAAAGGATGCCGACGAATCCGGCTTCCGGCTGATGGCCAGCGCGGGCTTCAACCCCGGCGGCTTCGCCGCGATGATCCACAAAATGCCGGACAGCCACGCCGAATCCGTCCTCAACCCCGACGACCACCCCGAGACCTCGAACCGCCTGAAGCGCGGCCTGAAATGGCTGAACGAGTACAGTCTCGGCCACGTCGAAGCGAAAGAAGATGTCGTTTTCATCGACAATGCGCCGTTCCTGACGCTGGCGGCCGCCGAGGAATACAGCGCGAGGGAGCGCGCCTGCCTCGTGGCGGGGGGCCTCGCCAAGGGCTTCCACGACCACGCGCTGGCCTCCGGTTGGCGCTTCACGAAGCTGCCGAACGGCGAGGTGGACTTCCTGAACGACGGCGACGCCTACCGCCACTTGAAAGCCGCCGTGCGGGAAGCGAAGCTCGGCGAGCGCTTGGAGGCGCTGGTAACCGCCGCTTACGCGAAAGACCGCCAATCGGACGTTCGCGAGAACTATCTGGAACAGGAGCAGGAGCGCCGGGAGAAAATCGAGGCGAAGCGGGAAAGGCGAAGCGCAACACGACGGAAAACGTGAAAAGCTACACGCAAAAGAGCCTGACTTATAACGCCCTCAGCCTCCCAGACCTCGCCCTCCACGAAGCCAACCGCCTCCTCGCCTGCGACCCCGACGACGAGGCGAAGGCCTGGGCCCACGCCGAGCGCGGCAGCGCCTACTACCAACTGGACCGATACGACGAGGCCCTCGCCGAGCTGAACCTGTCGACAAACCTCGCGCCGGGCCAGGCGCGCACCTACCTCTACCGCGGCTATACCTTCCACGCCCTCGGCGACTACGACGCGGCACTGGCGGACAGCCAAAAAGCCGAACAGCTGGCCCCCGGCGTCTTCGCCGCGAACCTTCGGCTGCAGGGCATGAGCTACGACGCGAAAGGCGAGGACAGCTTGGCGCTGGCGGCCTACAAAGCCTACCTCGAAAAAAATCCCAAAGGCGAAGTGCCGGAAAAATACATGGAGCTGATGGGAGGATAAAAACGTACGCAAGGAAACGCCGCAGGACTTTTCCCGCCTGCGGCGTTTTTTTGTGTCAAAAATTGGCCGAAGAAAAAAGGGGTTATGTTTCCGGGCTTCGCAACGGTTGCAAAAAATTGAAGTAAGAAATTCTTACCTCAAAAATTTGCAGTTTCCTTTTCCTCGCGGCAGCGCGCCGGGGCGATGGCCGCTTGCCGGAGTGCCGGCCCCATGATCGCGCGCTTTCCCGAACCGGAAAAGCGGACAGGCAAGGCGTTTTCAGCTTTCCTCCATGCGGTTTGGGCGCGTTTGTGCTATGATAAAACATCATTGGAACGGACGGAGGGATTTCTCCATGAATCTGCTGCGTTTTTGGAAACGTCGGCTGGTCGCGGCGGGACTGGCGGCGGTTGCTTTGGCTGCGCCCGTTTTGCCCGCCGCGCCTCTCGCCGTGCGTGCCGAGGCATCGTCGAGCGCCGACGTTTTCACCGCGCTGGCGGGGGTGCTTGGCACGGCGGGCATGTACAGCGGCTATCTCGCCGCGATCCTCGACGCGGGCAACAACGCTTACTATCAGGAACAGACGCGGCGCTATGACGCTTATGAAAACGGCGTCGACCGCAACCCCAAAAATCACCAGATTGTCGACGAGGTGATGGAGGGACTGGTGGAACGCGGGACGTATGTGCTCGACATTCGTTCGCTGCCTTTCCGCTGGAACGTAAACAACAGCGCCGAATTCAACGCGGCCTGCTTTCCGACGAATTACATCACGGTGAACAAAGGGCTCGTGGTGGGGCTGAACGGCAACATCGACGAGATCGCCGGGGTGCTGGCCCACGAGATGACCCACGGCCTCAAGCTGCACGCGGCGTACAATTACGCGCGGGCGGCGGCGCAGGCCTTCGGCATCAATTTCCTCGGCATGGTCACGGGCGCGGTGCGCCCCGACGTGGTGGGCGTACTGGCCGATTATTCCGTCGCGAAGAACGTGATCCTGCCCGCCGAGTACGAGGCCGACGAGGGCGGCTTTTACCTCGCGGCCAGCGCGGGCTTCAATCCCGGCGGCCCGGCGGCGGCAATGGCGCGCATGGACTACATGACGAAGCACCCGGACACCTTTGACCGGAGCTACGGCGCCGACCCCTACGACCACCCGGACACGGACAAGCGCGAGGCGAAGCTGGCGGCGATGCTGTCCGCCTACAGCGCGGGCCATGTGACGGTGAGGAACAGGAAAGAGATTTTGATCGACAGCCGGCCGCTCCTCTCGGCCTCATATTCCACCGAGGCCTACGACGACACGCCGGAGCAGGCGTACTTGATCGCGGGCGGGCTGGCACGGGCGTTCCACGAGCTCGCGACGGCGGAAGCCTGGAATTTTCGCCCCGGCGCCAACGGACGCATCGCCTATCTGGACGACAACCGCGTGTACGAATATTTGAAGGACGCCGTGGAGAGGAACCACGCCGAAGGGGAATTGGAGCGGCTGGTCCGGGCCGCCTATGCGGGGGAAAGCGCGACGGGGGCGCGGGCGACGATGCGGGCCGAGGAGCAGAAGCGCCTCGCCTACTGGCGGGAACGCACGGCCAAAAACATCGCCGCCGACAAAAAACTGGTCGAGCGGCTGTACAAGAACGCGGACGCCTACAACGACATCAACGAGCCGGAGCTTTCCATCGAGGAAGGCGCGCGCACCTTTGGCTGCGACTATGAGGGCGTGAAGCTGGCGGGCGTTTACGCGGTGCGCGGGCGCGCGAAAGCGCTCCAGGGCGACTTCGCGGGCGCGATGGCGGACTGCGATTACGCGGCGAGCCTCGACCCGAACGACGCCTATGTGTACCTGAACCGCGCCGAGGTGCAGCGGGCCCAGGGACTGCCGGAGCCCGCGCTGCAGGATATCAACCGCGCCATCGCGTTGGACCCGAAGGCCATCGCCGCGCACAAGATGGCGGCCGACGTGGAGGACGAGCTGGGCAACGACTCGGCCGCCCTGACGCATTACGCCGCCTATCACAAGCTCCTGCCGGAAGCGACGGACATTCCCGACAAATATTACAGGCGCATCGACCCGAAGGGCTGGAAGCGGCTGGAAAAGGAGCGCGAAAAAGCGCGGAAGGAAGAAGCCAAGGCGCGCGCGGAAAAAAAGGCCGAGGAAGAGAAGAAAAAACAGGCCGAAAGCAAATCCGCGAAGCCAACGGACAAAAAGGCCGAAACCCCGGAGCGCAAGACGACGGGCGACGCGGCAAAGCCCGCCGCGTGATGCGCGAAACGCGCTTGCAATTTCCGATGATTATCTATAATATATTGTAATATGAAATTACCCGAGTTTTTGGAAGGGATTGTGATCGTATGGCAACCGAGAAGAACGACGCGCCGAAGAAGACGCGCCGAAAGAAAAAGGCCGAAGAGGAAACGGCGGCGGTGACGACGGAAGAAGCCGCGCCGAAGGCGCGCACCCCGAAGACGGGGGCCCGCAAGACGACGAAAAAGGCCGCCGCCCCGAAAGCGACCGCGCCGGAAAAAGAGCGCATTTTCGCGCTGGACATCGGCACCCGCAGCGTCATCGGCATCGTCGCCGAGCAGGAAGCGGACGGCACGATGACGATCCTCGACACCACGCGCCGCGAGCACAAAACCCGCGCCATGCTCGACGGGCAGATCCACGACGTGCCGCAGGTCGCCGCCGTCATCCGGGAAGTCAAGGCCGCGCTGGAGGAGACCGCAGGCCCCTTGAAGAGCGTCGCCGTCGCCGCCGCGGGCCGCGCGCTTTACACCATGACCGCCGAGACGGAAATGGATTTTTCCGGCGTCATCACCGTCGACGGCCAGCGTCTTTTGGACTTCTCGGGTGTGCAGGCGGCGCAGGAAAAGCTCGCCTCCTGCTCCGAGATTGACGACCCGACGCATTATTACTGCGTCGGCTACAGCACCATCAAATACACGCTGGACGGCATCCAGCTCAAATCCCTGATCGGCCAGCGGGGGCAGAAGGCGACGGCCTCGGTCATCGCGACCTTCCTGCCGCGGCAGGTCATCGACTCGATGGATTCGGCGCTGACCGCCACCGGTCTGGCCCTCCGGGCCGTGACCCTGGAGCCGATCGCCGCAATCAATGTGCTGATTCCGCCGACCATGCGCCACCTGAACCTCGTGCTCGTGGATATCGGCGCGGGCACCTCCGACGTCGCCATCACGAAAAACGGCAGCGTCATCGCCTACGGCATGGTCCCGCAGGCCGGCGACGAAATCACCGAAGCCATCAGCCAGCACTTCCTGCTGGATTTCAACGTCGCCGAGCACATCAAGCGCGACGCCGCCGAAGGCAAGGAGGTTTCTTTCACCGACATTCTCGGCATGCAGTACACCATGACCGCCGAGGAAGTGCTGTCGCCGATCCTGCCCGCCGTCCAGAAACTCGCCGAGGCCATCGCCCGGCAAATCATGGCGCTGAACGACGACGAGCCGCAGGCGGTGCTCTTGGTCGGCGGCGGCTCGCTGACGCCGCAGCTCGCGGAGCTCGTCGCGGAAGCGCTCTCGCTGCCCCTCGCCCGCGTCGCCGTCCGCCACCCGGAATCCGTCGACGGCGTGGCGGCTTTGCCGCCGGAGCTGGCACAGCCCGATGCGGTGACGCCGCTGGGCATTTTGAAAATCGCGTCGCTGAATATGCTCCATTTCCAGACCGTTTACGTTTCCGGCGTGGAGTACCGCTTGTTCAATTTCCGCGACCTGACCGTTTCCGACGCGCTGCTCGCCGCGGGCGTCCAGCTCCGGCAGGAGAACGGCCCCGAGATTGGCCTGCACATCACGGTGAACGGCGAGCCGCGTTTCTTCCCGGGCACGTCCGGCTCCGGCCCCGCCGTCACCATGAACGGCGAGCCCGCCGCCCTCGACACCCCGATCGCCAGCGGGGCGCACATTGAAATCGCGCGCGGCGAGGAGGGGCAGCTGCCCGTCGTCACCGTGGCGAACGTCATGGAATCGCAGGAGCCGTACACCCTTTACATCAACGGCAACAAAAAGAAAATCGAGCCCGTGCTCCTGGTCAACGGCGAACCCGCCGAGGACGACCGCCGTCTCGCGGATGGCGACGCCGTCACGCGCCGGGAGACGCTCAGCGTCGGCGAGGCGCTGAAGCTCGCGGGCTACCCGCCCACGGGCAAGAAAATCAAGTACAAGCTGAACGGCGAGGAAACGCAGTTCTCCTGCATCCCCGAGATTCTCCTGAACGACGGGCCCACGACGCTCTCCGTGCCCGTCCACGACGCCGACCGCATCGAGTACAATCTGCCGGACGATCCGAAGCTCGGAGAAGTGCTTGGCCTCTCCGAGCGCGACACGAGCCTCGTGGTCTATTTCAACGGCGCGGAAAAGAAAATCCCCGCCGCGTCCATGACGCTGGCGCTGAACGGCCGCCCCGCCACCGCCAACACGCTCGTCACCGAAGGGTGCAGCGTCCAGTATGAAATCTCCGAGCGGCGCGCCACCGATGTCAGCGCCGTGCTGGCCGCCGTGGGCTTCGAGCCTCCGGCCGCGACCAGCGGCATGATCGTCACGATCACGGTCAACGAAAAGCCCGCGACCTTCAGCGATCCCATCATGAACGGCGACCAGGTGGATGTCGATATCCGGCTGGCCGACGGCGTCGCCGCGAAGCCCGTGCCCCGGCCGGCCCCCGCGCC
>JAFVAI010000018.1 GCA_017480545.1 Schwartzia sp. (in: firmicutes)
CGAAGCTCCGCCGCTTCGCGCCCATCCGGCCTTCGCACGATAAAGTCCCCCATTCGCCGCGACGCGCGGCGTTTTTCTTTCATTGTAACGCAAGCGCGGGGAAAAGACAATCATGGCGGCGGCGGAAGAATTTTTTCGCGTGGGCGGGCGGCATGAAGGAAACCGTTTTTGCCGGACTAAAATTTTTTGAGGTAAGAATTTCTTACTTGAAAAATTTTCATCATGCGCGGACGGGCATAAACAAAGGGAGGAAAATCGGGAACGTGCGTAGCAGGTGTATCTCGGTTCAAAATTTTCATTTAAGGAAACGCCGAAAAAATCCCTCGGCGTGGCCTCGAATTGACTTATTCGTCGTTTCCTTAAACTTTTGGCCTGAGATACGTATGAAAGATTGGGGCGGTAGTTTCCTGTGCCGGGGCAGAAAAAAGCCCCGCGCGGGCGGGGCAAAAAAATTATTCGCTCTTCTGTTCGCGGAGGAAGAGGCGGAGGAGCGCGTCTTTTGGATTGGCGCCCTTCCGTATCACGCTTCGGACCGCATCGGTGATGGGCAGTTCCGCGTGGTGTTTTTGCCCCAGCAGTGCCAGGGCGTCGGCGGTGTAGACGCCTTCCGCCAATTTTTCCGAGGGCAAACCGCGGATCAGGTTCTCGCCGAAGCGGCGGTTGTTGCTGTGCGGGGAAAACAGGGTTGCCTCATAGTCGCCGAGGTGCGACAGCCCGTAGACCGTCATCGGGTCGCCGCCCATGGCGGCAATCAGACGGGAAAGCTCCGCCGCGCCTCGGGCCATCAGCGCGCCCTTGAGGCTGGGAAGGCCGAGGCCGTCCAGCATCCCGGCGGCCAGCCCCACGACGTTTTTCGCCGCCGCGCCGATTTCCACGCCAAGCAAATCGCTTCCATAATAAAAACGGATCAGGGGACTTTCCAAAAGGCGGGCGAGGCGGGGCGGGAGCATTTCGTCCTCGGAGGCCAGCAGCATACAGTTGGGAATCCCGGCGACGAAGTCTTCCACGTGGCCGGGGCCGACCCAGACCGCCGCCGCAGGGGCGGCGCCCAGTTCCTCGCGGAATACGCGGGAAAGGCGCTTGCCGCTGTCCTGTTCCAGTCCTTTCATGCAGAGGACGAAGGTTTTTTCGTTTCGGAGCGTGGCGGGCTGTTGGGCGATGTCTTGGCAAAGGGAGCGGAAGCCCTGCGCACCGACGGAGATGATCACGGTGTCGGCATAGGCCAGGGCCTCCGTCAGCGATTCGGAGAGGCGGACACTGTCCGGCAGCGTCAGATATTCATTTTTCCGTTCCGCCGCCAAACGTGCCAGCCGCTTTGAGCCGGGGCGTCCCCACAGCAGCGTGTCGCAGCCGATACGGTTCGCGTGCCATGCGTGAAAAGAACCCCAGCGGCCGCAACCCAGTACGGCGACAGGTGTTTTATTCATCCCGGTTTCCTCCTGTCAGTGCGCGAACAACCTCGCCCGCAAGAATCAGGCCCGCCACCGACGGCACGAAGGACACGGAGCCGGGCGTTTGCCGTCGGCCGCCGTCGGCGGTTTCGGGCACGGGCAACGGCGGCTCTTTGGAATAGACGACCCGCAGGCGGGGAACGCCGCGCTTTTTCAGTTCTTTCCGCATGACCTTCGCCAACGGGCAGACACTGGTTTCGTAAATGTCGGCGACCTCGAAACGCGTCGGGTCTAGCTTGTTGCCCGCGCCCATGGAACTGACGATGGGAATGTTGCGGCGCGTTGCCTCAACGGCGAGGGACAGCTTCGCTGTCACTGTGTCTACCGCGTCGACAATGTGGTCCAAGGGCGCGGCGAAAAATTCGTCCGCGCGGCCGGGGTCATAAAATTCGGCGACGGTTTCGATTTCGGCGTCGGGGTTGATCTCCAGCATACGCGCGCGCATGGCCTCTGTCTTTTTCTGTCCGAGGGTTCGTCGCGTGGCGTGAAGCTGGCGGTTCAGGTTGGACATGGCAATCGTGTCGTGGTCGACGAGCAAGAAATGCCCGACGCCCGCGCGAACCAATGCCTCGGCTGCAAAAGAGCCCACGCCGCCGAGCCCGAAGACAGCGACACGCGCCCCCGCCAGTCTGGCGAGGCCGTCCGCTCCCAGAAGCAGTTCGGTTCTGGAGGAAAAATCATACATCATAGAAACTTCCCCGCTTCGCTCCGGGCCAATGCGTCGCACCGTTCGTTCCAACGGTTGCCGGCATGGCCCTTGACCCAGTGGAAGCGCACCGTACGGAGACAGAATTCTTCGTCAAGGGCACGCCAAAGATCCTGGTTTTTTACCGGTTCGCCCGTCGCCGTCACCCAGCCGCGCCGTTTCCAATTTTTGAGCCAATATTTGGTGAACGCGTTTTTCATGTACTGGCTGTCTGTGTAAAAGTCGACGACAGCGTCGGGCGGCAACGCGCGCAACGCTTCGATGCCCGCGCGAAGCTCCATGCGGTTGTTCGTTGTCGACGGCTCTCCGCCGGACAGCTCTCTGGCCGTCCGGCTTTTCGCTTCGACGATTACCGCCGCGTAGCCGCCGGGACCGTCGGGATTCCGAAGGCACGAGCCGTCGGTGTAGACGATATAGTCGGCCGGAGAATGATCGGGCGACGGAACGGCCTTTTGGACGTTTTCACGGCTACGGGAGGCTTTCGCGGGTTCGCCGTCGAAGAGCGCCCCTTGGCTTTTTTCCGGGCCGAACATCCAGACCTGCGCCTCCTGCGGCGAGGCAAACCCTTTGTAGACCGCGCCCGCGAAACCGTCGACCTGCGCCTTGCATTCGGCCCAAGAGGTGAAAAGCCCCGTCGTGCGTCCACGTTTGACCGCGTAGACTTTTTTTTGCGCCATCGTGCATTTCCTTTCCATAAATAAAAATAAAAGAGGCGGCACACGAAGAATTCGCGTACTGCCTCCTTTGTCTTGTTCCTTTTCAACGTCGGGCCGCAGCCCCCAGGCGCCCCCGCGGCACATGAAACGGTTCGTTTACCGCTGCTCCCTTCCGGGCCTGACGGGGTTCGCGAGGCTCCATTGCGCGGGACCCAAGCGCTGCGGTCCGACCTTGCAAAGAATATAGAAGCGCATTGCAAGGCAATGCGCCGAAATTCCATGGCGGAGAGTGAGAGATTCGAACTCTCGGTACAGTGTTCGCCGTACACACGCTTTCCAGGCGTGCTCCTTCAACCACTCGGACAACTCTCCAAGGTTTGAATGACATACCTTACTCAGTATTGTGCATTCGCCGCGTCGGCGATATTCCCGCACACGACGATATATAATGTAGCACACTTGCGGCGGCGTGTCAATCCTTTCCGTTTGACAGAATTTGGCAGAAATTTTGGCGTGCGCATTTGTCGTTGCTTTGTGATGTATACAATGATATAATGGCGATGCAATGTCATCGGAAATGTTTGGATGTGGGAGAGGGCTTCCAATGGAATTTGCGAATTATATGGAACAGGTTGTTCTCGAAAACCTTGACAGTGTGCTCGCGCAATATCCGGATTGCTGCAAGTGCGATTTGTGCCGCCGGGATATCGCTATTCTTGCGTTGAATCATTTGCCGCCGAGGTATACGTCGTCGGAGAAGGGCCGTGTGTACGAAAAAGTGAATGCGATGTCGCAGCACAATGTCATTGAAGTCGTGGAAGAAATTGCCAAGGCGGTCGAGATTGTCAGAAAAAATCCGCGCCATGAGGCATCATAAGGAACACGGAATTGACACGTATCGCAGGGCCGAAATTTTAAATAAAATTTTGGCCTGAAACAAGTCTGCTCCGTAGGCTACAGCCGCGCCAAAGCGCGTCTGACGTCTCGTGCAATCGCAGCAAGGATTTAAAAATCCTAACTGCGATTCGTATGAAAATCCCGAAGGTTCTTCGCATTTTGAACCTTCGGGATTTGTTTTTAGGAAAGAATTTGTTCAGCGTTCCCTTTGCGTGGCCGTTATTTTGTTTTCGGCGTGATGGCGAAAGCACGAACCGGCAATCCTGTCGCGCCCTTGATGTTCGGCCACGCGGCGAAGAGGAGAGCGCCCGCCGGAGCGACGCGGTCCAGATTTTGCAGCACCTCGATCTGGAGCTTGCCTTTGGAAAGCACGTAGCGCTCGCAGGCGAGGTCGCCCGCCTTCGCCGCCTCGGCGGATGCGTCCGTGTCCAGGGCTTCATGTCCGTTGGCGGCGGCGTTTTTCGTTTCGTAAATATATTGGAGGGCGGAAAGCGACCAACCGGGGAAATTTTCGCTGCCGTCCGGCAGGACACCGGAAAGGGCGTTCATGTCCGGCCATTTTTTGCTCCAGTCCGTGCGGAGCGCGACGAAAGCGCCGTCGGGAATCGCGCCGTATTCCGCTTCGTAAGCTTTGACATCTTCCGCCGTCGCCGCGTAATGAACATCGGCTTTCACTTGTTTGGTGATGTCGATCACACAGAGCGGGCAGATCATGTTGTGTACGCCGAAGGATTCCGAGAGCGGCGCGTTTTTGATGAAATGGCCCGGAAAGTCGATGTGTGTGCCGAACTGTCCCGGAAATTTGAACGTCTGGATCAGGCAGTCGAGCATCTCATTGCCCCAATCGAAGCAGGTCTTCCCGAGCTCCACAGAGCCATCCGGGATTCCGGCCCAATAAGGGCTTTCGTTGTCCAGCGGATGGGTGAGATCGACCCATTCATACGCATTGGAATGAAGTTCGCTTAATACTTCCCAAAGACGATAGCTCATAGTGATGAAGCCTCCTTATCATAGCAGGATGATAGACTTAGTGTATGATAAATCCCCCAAGCTGTCAAGGGGGCGGGCCGAGGATGAAAATCGTGCCGCGCGTCTCGGGCGTGTTGATTTTCGCGAGGCTCTATGATACAATACATTCGCTGCAATGAAATTGTGCGCATCGGGTTTCCAAAATTTTCGAAACAAGAATTTCTTGCTTCAAAAATTTTCGCGTCGGGTGAATTTCATTGCCAGGCTTGATGGAGGAGGATTGTTTGGTGCTTACGGTTTTGATGGTGCTTGACGCGTTGGTCGCAGTCGTTTTGATTGCCGCCGTGCTGGGACAGGAGCCGAAATCCGCCGGCATGGGCGGGATGGACGGCGGCGGCAATACGGTTTTTAGCGGTCCGGTGCGCGGCATGGACGCGCTTTTGGCGCGCGTGACGATGGTTTTTGCCGCTTTGTTCGCGGTCATTACGTTGGCGATCGCGAAGATGACGATGTGATGGACGGCGCGATGATGGTTCAAAAGCGTTCCCGCCTTTCGGCCCGGGGACGCTTTTCCTGTTCGCGGGAGTGTGGGATATGGTAATTCAGGGCGCGGAGCCTTTTTATTGCGCCGGGGGAGAAACCGGCGTCCTCCTGCTGCATGGGCTGACAGGCTCCCCGGCGGAAATGCGGCTTCTGGGCGAGTCGCTGGCCGAAGCGGGATTTACGGTATTGGCGGTGAGGCTCCCGGGGCACGGGACCATCCCCGAGGATTTGGAGCGGATGACGGCGGGGGATTGGCTGTCGGCGGCGATGGACGGCTACGCGGTTTTGGCCTCGGACGCACGGGTGCGGCGGATTGCCGTCGTCGGTCATTCGATGGGGGCGCTTCTGGCGCTGATGCTCGCGTCCCTGCGGGACGTTTCAAAAGTGGTGTCGGTCGCGGCGCCGATTGTTATACGCAAAGAACGAGGATTGTCCTTGCTGCCGCCGCGGGAACTGTCCAAGGGAATGTTCCTGCCGAAGAAGCAGCCGAGACTGCCGGGGATTCCTGTCCGGTGCCTTGTGGGGTATGCGGTGATGCCGCTCCTTTCGGTCCATGAGCTGCTGTCGGTCATCGCGTCGGCGAAGGAGGCGCTGCCTCAAGTGACCGCGCCTCTTTTCGTGGTGCAGGGGGAGCGCGACCATACGGTGGCGCCGGAGAGCGCGGATTATATTCTTGCCCGCGCGGCATCGCGGGAAAAGAAGCTCACGCGTTTGCCCCGCGCCGGTCATCGGGTGTTGCTCGGTGTGGAACGTGTGCGGGCGTTTTCGGAAATCATCGCTTTTTTGCGGGCGGATGAATTTATGGAGTGAAATGATGGAAACGGAAATGCAGGAAAAAATTATAAGCTATATGCGCGATACGGTGCGCCGCCCGATTACGGCGGAGGCGCTGGCGGAAGAATTGGAAATCGGCGGCGCGGCTTTGGAGCCGTTTTTTGAGGCGCTCTCGGAGCTGGAAAAAACGGCGGCCGTTATCCGCAACCGCAGCGGGCTGTACGGCCTGCCGGAGCGCATGAATCTCGTGGTCGGGAAGCTCAGTATGTCGGGGAAGGGCTACGGCTTCATCATTCCCGACGTGCGCCAGAAGGAAACGGATACGGATGTGTTCGTGCCGGGGGCCATGCTGGCCTCGGCGATGAACGGCGACCGCGTGGTGGCGCGCGTCACGCCGTCGCCGATTCCGGGGCGCGCCCGGGAGGGCGAGATTATCCGCATCGTGGAGCGGGCGAACACGAAAATCGTCGGCACGTTTGCTTCGTCGAAGTCGTTCGGCTTCGTGACGCCGGACGACCAGAAAATCGGGCAGGATATTTTCATCCCGAAAAAATCCTTCGGCGGCGCGAAAACGGGCATGAAGGTAGTCGCCGAAATCACGAAATGGCCGGAGGGACGGCACAGCGCCGAGGGCGCGGTGGTCGAGCTTTTGGGACGCGCGGGCGATCCGGGCGTCGATGTGCTGTCGGTGATGCGGCAGTATGACTTGGTGCAGGAGTTCCCGCGTGACGTGCAGGCCGAGGCGGACCGGGTGCCGCAGAAAGTGAAGCCGGACGAGTACCGGGGCCGCCGCGACCGCCGCGACCGCCGCGCGCTTTCCGTGGTGACGGTGGACGGCGACGACTCGAAGGATTTCGACGACGCGGTGTACGCGGAGCGGCGCGCGGACGGCGGCTGGTTCCTCGGCGTCTATATCGCGGACGTGAGCTGGTATGTGCGGGAAGGGCGTCCTCTCGACCGCGAGGCTTACGAGCGCGGGACCAGCGTCTATCTCGTGGACCGCGTGATCCCGATGCTGCCCTTCGCGCTGTCGAACGGCATTTGCAGCCTGAACCAAGGGGAAGACCGCCTCGCGATGGCCTGCGAGATGGAACTGGACGCGAAAGGGGAAGTGACAAAATACGAAATCGTCCCGGCGGTGATCCGCGTGTTCCGCCGCCTGACCTACAACGGCGTCAACGCTTTGTTGGAGGGAAAGGCAGAGGATAAAGACGGGATTTTGCCGATGATTTCGGTGCTGAAGGATTTGCGTGACGCGCGAAAGGCATACCGCCGGAAACGCGGCTCGATTGATTTCAATATCCCCGAAGTCAAAGTCAAGCTCGACGAGGCCGGACATCCGATGGGGCTTGTCAAGCGCACGGGCTCGGTGGCGGAGTCCATCATCGAGGAATGTATGCTGTTGGCGAACGAGACGGTGGCGGAGCACATGGAAAAAAAGGAGCTGCCGTTTATTTACCGCGTCCATGAGCAACCGAACGAGGAAAAAATCGAGCGCCTGAACCAACTCCTTGCGGCGTTTGGTCAGCATATCCGTCCGAACGACAAAGGCGAGATCCAGCCGATGGACGTGCAGAAGGTTCTGGAAAAGGTGGAAGGGCGGCCCGAGGAGCGCATCGTCAGCACGGTGGCGCTCCGCTCCATGCAGCAGGCGCGGTACGCGGACAAGAGCCTCGGCCATTTCGGCCTCGCGGCCCGTTACTATACCCATTTTACTTCTCCGATTCGCCGCTATCCCGATCTGATTGTCCATCGTCTGCTTCGGGAGACCTTCGCGACGGGGACGATTCCGGCGGCGCGGCAGGACAAGCTGCGGGGCGTTTTGCCCGAGATCGCGCAGCGCGCTTCGGTGCGCGAGCGCGTGGCGGTGGACGCCGAGCGCGAGACGACGGAGATGAAGGAAATCGAGTACATGACGCAGTTCGTCGGCGAGACGTTCCCCGGCGTCATCAGCGGCGTGACGGCCTTCGGCCTTTTCGTAGAGTTGGAAAACGGCGTCGAGGGACTCGTCCACGTTTCGCGCATGGTCAACGATTATTACGAATACGTCGAGGAACAGTACGCGCTGATCGGCGAGCGTACGAAAAAGGCGTACCGTCTCGGCGATGAAGTGGAAGTCGTGCTGGTGCGTGCCAGCGTCGAGGAGAGAAATATCGACTTCATCCTGAAAGATAACGGCGTCTATGTCGCGTCGGACGAGAAAAAGGGAAAAGACACGCCGAAGAAGGGCGTGGCCAAGCGGGGCGAGAAAGCGGCAAGCGGAGCGACGGCAAAAAAGGACGCGAAGCGCAAGGACGCGGACAAGGACGCCGCGAAGAAAAAGAGCGGCGGGAAATGGAAGACCGGCGTAAAGAAGGCGACGGCCAAAGCGGGTGTAAAGGAAAAAGCGGATGCCAAAAAGGCGAAGCCCGCAAAAAAGGAGAAAAAGACGGAAAAACCGGCGAAGGCTCGCCGTCGCGCCGCAAGAGCGGCCAAGACGGACGAGCTGCCGAGCCGCGCCGTCTGGCCCGACCCGAAACCGAAGCGCGGCAAATAAAAAGAGTGCGCGGAAAGGAGGAAGCGCGTGATGGGACAGAAGAACGCGGCGGAAAAAACCGTCTGCGAAAACCGCAAAGCGCGGCACGATTATTTCATTCATGAGACCTACGAAGCGGGCATAGAGCTATTCGGCACGGAGGTAAAATCCCTTCGCGCGGGCAGGGCGAACCTTAAAGACGCCTATGGAACGGTCAAACGAGGAGAGCTTTTCATCGAGGGAATGCATATCAGCCCTTATGAGCAGGGCAATATTTTCAACCGCGATCCGCTCCGCCCGAAAAAACTTCTGATGCACAAGTCGGAGATTTTGAAGCTTTTCGGCAAGACGCGGGAAAAAGGCTTCACGCTCGTTCCGCTCCGCGTCTATTTCAAGCGCGGCCGCGCGAAAATGGAAATCGCGCTGGCCAGCGGCAAGCACACCTTCGACAAGCGGCGAACGCTGGCGGACAAGGCGATGAAGCGTGACGTCGAGCGGGCGCTGAAGGAAAGACAACAAGGGTAAAGGCAGAAAAACGTAACGGCCATGCGGCGTGTACGGGATGTATGCGGCGGCATGGCCGTTTTCCTTTTGTGCAAGTGAAAAAGATTTTCAAAATATTTCACGTGAAACAATCGAACATAACCTGAAAGCTTTTTCGGAATTGTCGTATCCTTAAAATGACAAGCTTTTACGGGTTTAAGATTTGGTAGCGAATAAATTATAAAATCAAAAATTGTTTCACGTGAAACAATCGAACATAACCTGAAAACTTTTTCAGAATTTGTTTTGTCCTTGAAATGACAAGCTTTTACGACTTTATAATTGTGGAAAGTTAGTAGCGAATAAAAATATAAAACCGAAAAAATGTTTCACGTGAAACATTTGGAAATCGTTTCCAAATTGTTTCGAGTGATTAGATTCTGTTGAAAGCATTGAAGCTTCATTACCGTCAAAAAAATGCCCCCGTACCACGTCTATTCTTGCGGTGCGGGGGCGGTTTTATCGGTTTTGTGGTTTTTCGTCGTTGTTGGAAACGGAGCGGTAAAAGGAATCGAGCAGGGCATCCAAGAGTTTTTGGTTTTCGCGGCTGATGGCGCGATATTTTCGGAGTAGTTCTTTTTCGCGGGTTGTGCAGTATGTTTCGGTTGATGCTTGTGAGGGCAGTTCATTACTGAGCAAATCGTCGATTGAGACGTGAAAATGGCGGGCAATACGCAAAAGCTCGTCCTCGCGAATGGGGCGATGTCCTTTTTCGATACGGCTCAAGACACTGCGATGGATGCCGAGAATGTTTGCTAATTCCCCCTGTTGCATATCATGATCCTCTCGGAGGTCGGCGATTCTCTGGCCGATGTGCTTGCTGCTCAAAATTTCACACCCCGGATTTTGCTATTTTGACAAATTTATTATAAAGCATAGTAATCACGGGACGTGTAGTGTATATAAAATAGCATAATTAATTTGACTTTGCTAAAATAACACATTATAATATGAAAAAAGAAGAAATTTTGCGATAATAGCACATAAGGAGGCGGAATATTTTTGACTGCGAGGGAATGTATGCTGCTGGGATCGATAATGGACGCAGGGGGAAGACGGACATGGGAAAAAGTATAGCATTATTGTTGTGTGTGCTTATTTTCTGTACTGGGTGCGGCTCAGATTCCCGCAATACCCAAAAGAAAAAAGAACAAGTAAACATGAGTGCGCAGGACATATTAAACAAGCCTTTAAGCAAAGCTGAATTAGAGAACTTGCGCCAAGATTCCGCAGCTTATCTCAAAACATATCCAGACAATATCAATCACAAAGTAAAAATACAGGTGTTGGAGCAGCATATAGCAAAGAATGATTTTCCTTCGGAGGGTCAAATTATGCTGGAGGTGGAAAATGCAAAGCGAATGGTAGAGCAGAAACGGCAGGAGGAAGCAGAAGCAAAAAAGAGACAAGAGGCGGCAAATGTTTTTCAGTATTCAGATTTCACACTGGAACATCAATATAACAGGATCATAGCATACAACGGCATCAAAATGTCATTTGTCGTTCAAAATGTCAGCAATCGCGTTCAGACATTGCGGCTGAAGGATTTTATCTTGAAGAAAAGCGGGAGCAATACGATTTCGCCCGAAACAGCGTTGCGAAATCACACAGGCATAGCCAGAAACCCGGAGAATCCAGATTTTTCCGATTATGAAAGCGAGCTGAATCAAAGAGAAATGTATCCCGGGGATCGCTTTTTGGTGAAGATTGAATTTTGGGAACAAAGAGAATTGATTCGATCTATGGAGGGATGGTATTTAGTCCATGTGTATCAAAACAATGCAAGGACTCTCACCACATTGCATGATTAAAGGCAATAAATTGTAGTAGGAGATGAACGTCAGGCTGTTGTGTTCTTCATTCTATCAGTTTAGGCAACAAGAGGAAT
The DNA here is from genome assembly GCA_017480545.1 of Schwartzia sp. (in: firmicutes). Taxonomy (GTDB): domain Bacteria; phylum Bacillota; class Negativicutes; order Selenomonadales; family Selenomonadaceae; genus RUG12372. The sequence goes on from JAFVAI010000018.1 coordinate 10,943, forward strand.
ATGGGCGATGATTAGTCGCGCACTTTCCATAAATTCATTGTAGTAGGAGTTGATGTCAATGATAGAATTTATCGGATGAGGTTGTCTGATGTTCCATGTGAAGCACGAAGTAATCCGCTGAATCGATCTTGTGACTGGCTTTTAAGGGGGAATAACTTATGAAAAGGACAGTATGTTTTCTTTCGTTTTTCCTTTTTGTGTTGGCAAATACTTGTTTTGGATCAATGCAACTTCCTATTATTGACGGTGTGGATGCGCAAATCTATATTAGAACATTTAATGAGAAAAATTCCAATTTGAAATTTCAAGAAGTAACACATGATAATCATCCTCGGTTTGGAGAGATGTATGATTGTCGTTTGACTGACAATCGGTCAATGCTTAGTTTTGGAATCAAAGAGGACAAGATATATATGCTTTCGATGATTGCGCCTATTGATAATTATATGCCAGCATTGGAAACGCTGGCATTCGTTCTATCTGAAGGCGGTATGTCGCAAGAGGGGATTGGAAAATTGCATGATAATCTGGTCAAAGCATACAAAAGTGGACAAGCTCATATTATAGATCGTACAGATAAAGAGTTTCAAATAGAAGCTACCCCGATGGAGAAGAGTCTTTTTGTCGGAGTCAGTTGTTGGGAGAAAGAATAAATAATATGGAATTAGGAACATTTGGTTTAGAAGGGCGATTGGCAATGAAGCAAGGATTATTATATGGTGCATTGGCACTTTCGGGCATAAAAGGGTTGGAGGTAAAAATAAAAAGGAAGGGATTGCAATGCGAAAGGCAAATTTGATTAGGGGGATTGTAGGAGCTGTTTTCGTTGCTGTTTCGTTGATGGGGAATTGTCAAGCGGCACGTCCAAACGTATCAGATACAGTCGGTGTTGAGAGCTTTATTGAGGCGTTCAATAGGATTGCTTCAGAAGATGGGATTTACAGGATTATGAAATGGGAAAACGGTCCTATAGATGGAGAGTATCAAGGATTTGTGTGCTTCATAAGTGATAATGTTTCGCCAGCGAAAAGCATTGTGATGTGTCCATCCTCTGCTCCCGACGGTTATTTGAACAATGTTGTGCTTCAAATATTCTCGAAAGCGTCATCCGCTGGACGCGCTGCATCATTTATTCCCGTTTATGCGGTTCGCGCATTTGGGGATACGGATATTCTCGACGTGCAAAAAGTGACTGAATGTGTCAACCATTTTATGGAAACGCATAGAAGGTCATGGATTACGTGGGAAAGTTGCAATGGGAAAACATATCGGATCGTGTGTGAAATGGGGAAAAATCACAGCTTCAATGTAGTTATTTTTTGCCCGGAGGAATAGGCGGCATTAAACTAAAAACATATACGAGGGAGAAACGATGATGTACTTTTATCGAGAGAGAAAAGGATTGCTATTCATAGCAGTTTGCCTTGGACTTATGTTTTGCATGACAGGAACGAGCCATGCCCAAGATGTGTATGTATGCAATGTGGAAGACTATGAAGTATATGTTGATACCAGTTCTATCATGGGGACTCCGTGGCAGATTGTAGTAGTTAATGGTGTGAAGTTTGTCATTGACGGACAAGAAAAGACTTTCGCTACGGCCAAATTTTATAACAATAACGGTATTTGGTGGGGCAACATTGCCGTTCGAAATATCCCAACGAGGGATGATTATCCGGTGCAATATGACGAGGTAACGATGGCGATTTTCAATGTGGTTCGGCAGTATGTGTAAATAAGCAAAGATTGAGATTATGTCATGTCGGAAGGGGGATTGTCGTATAGCGAGACGTGTTTTAATTATAATAAAAGGTATGGCGGGCAAACGTAGACAATGAGAGGGGCAATGAATATGAAAAAGACTATCACACGAATCGGGTTTATGGTAGCGTTTTGGGCAGTTGTCTTGTTGGTACCTGCAATAGGGCAAGCAGCTCCTGTAGGAGAGTTTTTGGGGATTGATACATGGAGCGGGGATACAATTACTTTTCGGGTAAGGATTTATATGCAAGATGATTCCAATTCGTTTATCCCTGATATGGGGCAGTATCTCGTTTCTGGATTTCGTCTTCATTTGGTTGTAACGGATTCGGAGTCGGGAGAGGTTGTGCTAGATACAACTAAGGGATATTCGGGAGGGGAAGTTTATGTTTGGCCGGGGAGTGATGCAGAAATTCCAGTGAAAACTTCTTTTCCGGAACTCAACAAGACGAATAACGCCCGTTTCAATGGAACTATAACAAATATCAGTTGTAGGAGAATGAGTAGAAGGTGAGGTAACGAAGAACGAATAGTGCGGAAGCTGCTTGTCCTTTCAAGGGACAGGCAGCTTTTATCTTTGGATAATATTCGCGACGGAAAATGTCTGTATATGCGCAAACGTGTTGCCGACAAGCTGACGAGCAAATATGTGCAGAATTGGAACTTTTTGCCCCTATTGAAATTTGCACAATAGCGGTATAATGACAACGGTTTTTGGCGGGATGTGCGCCTTTTTCTTGGCTGATGCACAGTTCGTCGATTGACTGGATTGCATTTTTGAGGGAGGGATTATTGATGGGGTTCTTTGGTGATCTTTTTGAAAAAAAGACGTGTGCTATTTGCGGGAATGAAACCGGTCGTATTTTTGGGAAGAACAAGCTGTCAGACGGCAACACGATTTGCAACGACTGCGAGGAAAAGCTGTCCCCGTGGTTTGAGGATCGCAAGCAATCCACCTTGGAGCAGATCAAGGAGCAGCTTGCCTATCGCGAGGAAAACAAGACGGCAGCCGCTGCGTTCCGCATCACCCGTTCTTTCGGCGATGGCAGCAAGAAGCTCCTGGTTGACGAGGCGAATGGCAAATTTATGGTCACGGGGTCTCGCAACCTAGCCGAGGACAATCCTGATGTGCTCGATTTCTCGCAAGCTATCGGCTGCAATTTGGAAATCAACGAGAGCCGAAATGAGTTAAAAGAGACCGTGGACGGCAAGCGTGTCAGCTATGATCCACCGCGATACGAGTATTCGTACAATTTTTATGCTACGATTCAGGTGAATCATCCGTATTTCCGCACGATGCGGTTTGCGCTGAACAGCGGTTCGGTGGACACAGGCGAGCGCAGCATGAACCGCTCGACGAGCGGATGGAATATGACAGGCAGTTTCACCTCGTCCATAGCGAACGGGATGATGGAAAACAAATATTACGAATATGTCAATCTGGGAAATGAAATTAAGCGGATGATTGAAAACTGGAGGAATGCCCAAACACCTGTGCGCGATGAGAACCCGCCGCAGCGTCAGGCTCCGGTGCAGCAGCCTCAGCAAAACGCGGGCGGATGGTATTGCCCGAACTGCGGAACGCCGAATGAAGGGAAGTTTTGCGGTTCCTGCGGCGCACCAAGACCGATGTGATGTTCGCAAATCAAAAGACTGTTGAAAATAACTTATCAAAAGTTCCCCATTGAACGGGATGTAACGAACCGTAAACAGCTCAAATATGCACATTCAAGAGAGCGTCCTTGCGCCGTGATGATTTCACGGGCAGGGGCGCTTTATCGGTCTTGCTGTTTTCCCGCTTGGCGAAGTGTGGTACAATATGAGCACTTAATGAACGCGAAGCGTGAATTTAGTGCGAATATGTGCCCTTGTGGTACAATAAACGCAATAAACATTGCTATGAAAGGTTGGACAGAATGGCGCGGAAGGGGTTTCAAAATTTCTCTCGGTTTGCGTCCGGTGCGCTTCTTGCGTGTGCGCTTTGTTTTGCGCCCGCTGGTGCGCAGGCGGCAAATACGGGCGGGTATGAGTCGGGCAAGTCGGCGGTTTATGAGGAAGCGTCGGTATCGCATCCTCCGTTGGAATATTTTTGCTCGCTGATTTCCCTGGCGAGCTACAGCGACCGCGTCGGCCTCGTGGCGCGGGAGTCGTTGGCGGACAGCGGCTGGGCGCTTCAGCCGTATCGCGAGGACACGGAGAAAGTCGCGGCAAAATATTATTTCATGAAAAACGAAAACCCTTTGCGCGGCGGGGTGCGCTATCTCGTCTCGGTGACGGGAACGAGCGACCTGAAGGACATAAAAGCCGACCTTTCGATGGGCAAGATTCCGTTCGCGGGCAAAACACCCGACGAATTTGAAAAGGAAATGAAGCGCGGGAAGATGAATTCCTCGGAGCCGCTCACGCACGGCGGATTTACGCATTACACGCAGACCGCGTTTTTCTCGCATCGGGAAAACGGAAAGACCTTTGGCGAGGAACTCAAGGATATCTTGGCGAACGACCCGGACGCGAAGCTTTGCATCACGGGGCATAGCCTTGGCGGCGCAGTGGCGGTGCTCTTTGCGGCGCGGCTGATGGCGATGGGGGTTTCCACGGACCAGCTGGACATCGTGACCTTCGGCGCGCCCGCGGTCGGAAACCGCGCCTTTGCGGAAGCGTACAGTGATATGCCGCTGACCCGCATCGCGATGACGGGCGATCCGATTCATGCCGCCGTGCAGGCCATTGACACCAGCTATGTCCAATTCGGCGGTGTCCAGCATTGGAGCCGTCCACGAGGCTCCGAGCGTTTCCAGCACGATATGACGGGATATGCGGATGTGGCGCTGCGTCGTTTTTTTGATTTCGTGACGGAAAAGCGGCGGGAAGCGGAACGCTTCCAGGAAGACGGCGTACCGTATGAAGGCGACGCGATGCGTGCAAGGAAAACGCCCGGCGAGGGCGGCGAGGCGCTTCGTGTGCTCCTCTTCGCGGATTACACGTTGGACGACGCGATTATTGACGACCTGCCTTATATGCGGTTGGCGGCTTTCGATATCCTGAGCCGGGAGATGGGCGGCCTTGTGGCATCCCGCACGGCGTTTTCCTCGCTGCCCGGCGAAAACAAAGTCGCGGAGGCCGTTCGTCAGGCGAAGGAAATGGGGTGCCGCTATGTGTTGATCCAGAAATACGCGAGCGAGCGCCTGAAGCACAAACGCTCCGGCTACAAAATTTCATTGGAGGAAGCGCTTTACGATGCAAGAGGCAATCCGTTGGTCCTGCAAGGCTTTGCGACCAATACGGACACGATGACACCGATTATCGCCGCGCTTTACAATGAGGTGGCCGGGCGCGAGGCCCGCCGAACCGCGCTGGCAAAGAAATAGAAAGGTGACTGGCAAACAGAAGGCGGTACTTGCCGACAGAGGAATTTTGGTATACAATACATAAAGAATTCGATATATGGGATCAAATGACATGGGAGTGAGACGAAATGGCGGGGAAATTGAAGAATTGCCCGGAGTGCGGGAAACTGTTTGCGGATATGGGTACACGGATTTGCCGCGACTGCCTGGAAAAGGAAGAGGAACTGATGGTAAAGGTGTCCTCTTTTGTGCGTGATCATCCGCATTCAACCATCAAGGACATCGTGGACGGCGTCGAGGGTGTCAAGGAGCGGCTTGTCCGCCGTATGATCAAGGAAGGCCGTTTCCAGCAGGACGGAATGGATATCACCTATCCCTGCGAGAAATGCGGCAAGCCGATTCATCGCGGCCGTTTTTGCTCGAAGTGCGACGAGGCGTTGAAAAAGGATGTCCTGAAAGCACAGAAGAACGCGGTGGCACGCGCGGTACAGGCGGTCCAGGAAAAACGGCCGATGGGCACCGGATTCCGTTCCAAGAGCATGAGCGAAAAAAAATAAGAAGCGACACAGGCCGAAGGGCATATGCCTTTCGGCTTTTTCTTTGCGTGAAATGCAAATTTGAGGTAAGAAATTCTTACTTCAAAAATTTTTCGCATATTCGTGGCGAAGGATGAATGGGGTTATACGAATCGCAGTTAGGATTTTTAAATCCTTGCTGCGATTGCATGAGACGTCAGACGCGCTTTAGCGCGGCTGTAGCCTGCGAAGCAGGCGCATCTCAGACCAAAATTTTGGTCTGGGATAAGTATTTCAGCGCACAGCGGAAATGTTTTTTTAGGATTATATGACAAATCCAGACAAAGGTGCTGATAACGCGAAAAAATGAGGAATGAAAAGAAAACAAAGAATAAATTCGTATAATTGACGAAAAGCGGGGGTTAAGATTTTCTCCCGTTTTTTCGATTTATAGGCATAAGAAACAAGGAAAGGAATCTCATGGAGCAAGGACGCGCCAGACAGAGGACGGTGAACCAAATGATTATCAGCAGCCATATTCAGGCTGCCGCCGGATTGTATGCCGGACAGCAGCAGAGCGCGCCCGTCAGGAACGTAAAGCGAGCCGAGGCTCCGAAGGCGACCGAGTTTGTCATGTCGAGCGAGGCGAAGAGCTTCAGCCAGACGTTGCTCCAGCTTCGGGGCGAAGCGGACGACGCGCGCATGGATCGCGTGGAAGCGCTTCGTGAGCAGTTCGCGAAAGGAACCTACCATGTGGACGCGCAGACGCTGGCGGCGGATATGCTCGCTATGCGCTATTGAGGCGCGGCCATGTGGAAAAAACTGATTCAATCCTTGGACGATTTATCCGACGCGTATGAGTCGCTCCTCGCCATCGAGGGGAAAAAGCGCGCCGTGCTTGTCGCCGTTGACCTCAAAGGGTTGGAAACCTTGGTGGGGGAAGAAGAGAAGCAGCTTGAGCGCATCCGCGCGGCAGAAAAGCGTCGTCGGGATGCGCTTTTGGCGTTATCAAAGGAATTTCCGGTTTCCGCAGCCCGCACGACGATGAAAGAAGTGGAGGCGGCTTGCCCGAAAAATTTCCGCGGCAAACTGCACGAGCTTCATGTTCGGGTGGGGCGGCGCGCGTCGGAGGCAAAAGAGGCGGGCGGCATGAATGAATTTCTGATCCGCCAGGCGCTCGGCGCCGTCGAGTATCACCTGAACCGTATATCGAATTCCTCTATCGACCCGACTTATGGGCAAAAGGGACAGGAAAACGTTACGCGGGAAAAGAAATTCGATTTTCAGGCATGAGGGTGGCGCAATATGGAAAATAAAAGCGGGAACGCGCCGCTCGAAACAATCCTCGCGCTCTTGGGCAGGGAGCTTTCCCTTGCGCTTCGTCTCTATGAGCAGGCGGAGGAACAACGGAAGGCGTTGAAAGAAAACCTGAACGGCCGGGCGGTCGCCGCGGCAACGGAAGCGCTCGACGCGACGCTTCGCGACTTGAACACTTGCGAGAAGGACAAAGACGCGTTGCTCGCGGAACTGGGCGCGGAAACACTCGATGATGTCGTGGGGCGGCTTCCGTACTCGAAGGAAAAGATGCGGGCGCGCCAACAGGTGAACCGATTGGACGAGCTTTTGAAAAAAATCCGGAATATCGTCGGCACGAGCCGCGGTTTGCTCGCGCATGATATGGACTACCTGACGTTCAGCCTGAACGTCATGACGGCGGCGTCAGCCGCCCCAGGCTACGGGACGCCGGACGCGCCCGCGGCCGCGACACAGGGTCGGAAACTTTTTGATCAGTCGATATAATCTATATGGTAAGGATACGATAAAAACAACGCAGGGAAAGCTAGGAAGGACGAACTATCATGGCAGTGCGCTCGACTTTTGCGGGACTGAATACGATGTATCGCGGCGTCAGCACGAACCGGTTGGCGCTTGAAACTACGGGCCACAATATGACGAATTCCAGCGTGGAAGGTTATTCCCGTCAAAGCGTGAATCAGGCGGCGACGGCAGCGGACACGGTTTACGCGAGCGGCATGAAGCAATTCATCGGTTCCGGCGTCGATTCGCTGTCCATTACGAGGGCGCGGGACGTTTACGCGGACAAGCAGTATTGGCGTGAATACGCCGACCAGGAGTACGCGAAAGCGCGGCAGACGAATTACCAGAAGCTCGAAGCGATTTTCAACGACTCCGACGACACGGGGCTTCAAAACGCGATTTTGAGTTTTTACCAGCAGTGGGTAGATTTATCCAAGGAAGCCAGCAACACCAGTGAGCGCGTTGCCGTACTGGAAGAGAGCGGCATTCTTGTGGATCGCGTGGCGGCCTCTAGCAAACAGCTTCAAAGCCAGATTATTTCCGAGTATGACGACATCAAGATTAACGTTGCCAAGGTCAACACGATTACCGACCAGATTGTCCAGCTCAATAAGTCCATCATGGCGGCGGAGTCCACCGGCGGCAGCGCCAACGATCTCAGGGATGCGCGGGACAACCTTGCCGACCAGCTTTCGGGCTTCATGGGTATCTCCGTTTCGGAGAATCCGGCCAACTCTATGTATACGATTGTCGCAAACGGCACATCCATCGTCAACGGAATCACGAAGTTGGATTTGACCGTAGGGCCGACGTATAAGGATGGCAGCCAACCGGGAATTCCGAACGAGGACTATGGCATCACCGATTATAATATCGAGATTGGCGATACCGGTGTCGTTTTCGACCCCATAACGGGCACGTTGGCCGCTGAGATGGATGCCATCCAGGAGGACAAGGACTATATCGACAAATTGGCCGATATGGCTGCGTTTCTGCTGACGGATTTCAACGCCCAGCACAAAGCCGGATCGGGCATGGACGCTTCCGATCTCGACGTGGAAAATGGAACCGATTTCCCAACTACGGGTCTCAACTTCTTCGGAGAGGACGGCATTGCCTATATCTGGAACGATACGACAAAAAGCGTGGAGATATACAAGCAGTCGGTCACTATACACAATCCCGCGACTTCTGCAAGCGGAAATTGGGAAATTGATGTGCAGACAGCTTCCGGAGTCCTTAACCCGGACACCGACGTGCTGAAAGGCATCCGCATCATCAACGCGCTGAAGGTCAACACGACGCTTACCGCGACCGACGGGGAACGAAAGATAGCCGCGCGTTCCATTGAACTGGATTGTGCCCACACTTGGAAAGAAGTCTATAGCACACCGGGGAATTCGATTTCTCATCCCGTAAGAGATATGGGGGGGACGGCGGACGGCTCCAATGCGGTGCTTTTGAGCACACTGCTGAACCAAGGGGATGAAACACGTGCCGGCTTGGCGTCTATCGGCGTATCCTCGCTTCAGGACTATTACAACAAAGCGATGACTGACCTCGGCGTCAACTCTTCGCAGATGAACAACAAAGTTACATCGCAGGAGGATATTGTCGAGCAGGTCAACCAGTGGCGCACCTCTGTTGCGGGCGTGAACTGGGACGAGGAACTGACGAACATGATTATGTTCCAGCAGGGTTACGCGGCCTGCTCGCGTTGCCTGACGACGATGGACGAGATGCTCGACCGGCTCATCAATTCGACCGGCGTAGTGGGAAGGTAAGGTGAACTGAAATGCGGGTAGGAAGCCTTCAAATGACGACGCGGTACATGAACCAACTGAACCGCACTTATGAAAACCAGACAAAGCTGATGGAGCAGAGCGACGGCGCGAAACTCCACCGTCCCTCCGACGATCCCATCGGCTACTCGAAGTACCTGCGCTACAGTATTTCCTATGGGGAAAACAACCAGTACCAGACGAATGTCAAGACGGCGATTTCGTGGATGAAGAACAGCGACTCTTCGCTGGTGGACATCACGAACTGCTTCAAAACCATCGTGGAAAAGGCGAACCAGGCCCAAGGCACGAACAACGACAGCGATATGAACGCCATCGCCAGCGAAATGCTGGTGCAGGCGCAACAAGCGGTCGCCGACGCGAATATCCAAATCAATGGTCGCTATCTGTTTTCCGGCCAGCGCGACCTCGTGCAGCCGTACAACATTTCCTATGAAGAAAAAGTTGACCGGGGCTTGGCGAAGACCCTCGACGACAAGCAGTCGGACTTTTTCAGCGGCGACGCGTTGGGGGCGACGAAGTCCGGCGACATCACGCAGATGCTGACGATGAAAGGCAGCGACGGGAACAAATATTTTCTCAACACGAGAACAGGAAATGTGTACACGGAGAATTTTGTTGAGGAAGACTACAAAGTAAAAATTTCAGACGGGCATTCGACCGTCGCAGCTGGAGACGAGGCGGGTACGGTGACGGAGTTCGTGCCGACAGGCACACCTCCGACAGCGCCAAATACAGTTTCAGATTATTTTGATGGGCGTGGCGTAATTACGGCGGCGGGAAAAAATTTTTCCTCCGATATTACGGTAGACGGCAACACAGTCACACTGACATTTGAAACCGTCAATCAGTACATCGCCACCTATCAGGGCGACAAAAAGCAGTTCTCGATGGTCAAGGAGAACGGCGCGGTGCAGCCCGCTTCCGATACGGTGAACGCTTCGGGCATTGAGATTGCCGGTTTCAGCATTTTCGACAATCCGGAATCCGGCAACGAATATTCCGGCACCAACGCTTTCAACGATATGCTGACCGTGGTCGCCATGTGCGAGCGGGGCGAGAAGGAAGGCACCCGCTGGATGAACTCGGACGGCAAGACGTTGGCGAACAACGCCTACAATACGGTGCTGAACGCGGAGTCGAAGCTCGCGGCGCGCCAACAGGTCTACTCCGATTGCGAGGATATGTTGACGACCCAAAACGAGACGATTCTTGGCGACATTACCGATGTCCATTCCACCGATGTGGCGAAGCTCGCCGTCGAGATGATGACCGCACAGACGATTTACCAGCTGTCCCTCTCCGTCGGCTCCAGAATTTTGCCTCCGACCCTCGCCGACTACTTGTAATTTTCTGTGAAAAAGAGTAAAATAAAAAAGGATATATAGGATTCCAATCTGCCAAGGAAGGAGCTGGCCAGTATGCTTTATCTGAACACGCGCCACACGCTCCCGCGCATCGGCATCGATATGGCGATCTCGACCCTTTCGAGCCGCATCCAGAAGCCGACCGTGGACAGCGCGTACCACGCGCCGCAATCGAATACCGGCATGGGGCGCATCACGATGGACATCAATACGTATCCCAGCCGCAAAGCTTACGGCGCGCGCACGATGGGCGATTTCACAAGCGAGCACGGCCAGCAGGGCATTTCCGACATCCAGTCGGAGACGTCGCGCCATACGCAGAACGCGTGGGCGATAATCGAGAGCGGCGCGAAGAAAGGCCACAACGAGATCGCGAGCCAAGCGAAGGGACGGCTCTCATCGGAGATCGGCAGGACGCGGTATCTGGAGGCGCAGGCAATCCCCGATCCCGAGGTGCAGATCCATCCGGCGGACGAGCCGGGCGATATCGATCCCGGCAGCTGGGACTACAAGATCAATACGGCGGACAAGGCGGACGTGACCTACAATGAGGGGCATTTTGATGTGTTCCTCGAGGAACGCGGCTCTATTCACAGTTGGGTATCGGAAGGCCACTATGACATTTATGCGTAACCATTAGAAAAAGCAAAATGAAGTAGGGGGCAAAGAGTATGAAGAAGATCAACACGGTGCGGTTTGGCGAGCTGGAAATCGACGAGGACAAGATTGTCCAGTTTGACGAGGGAATTCCGGCTTTTGAGGATGAGCATGAGTTTGTGCTGCTTCCCTATGAAAGCGACAGCCCGTATACTTTCCTGCAGTCGGTGAATACGCCGGAGCTCGCTTTCATGATGGGCGTTCCGTTTGTTTTCTTCCCTGATTATGAGTTCCAGTTGGATGACGAGATTGCGAAAAAACTCGGAATCAGGACGGCGGAGGATATCCTGCTGTATACGCTTATTACGATTCCCGGCGGGGAAATCAAGAATATGACGGCGAATCTCGTGGCGCCGATTGTGATCAGCAAGCGTACATACCTTGCGAAGCAGGTGGTGCTTGAAAAGAGCAAGTACACGACGAAGCACCGTCTCTTCAAAGAGGAGAAGGAGGAAAAATAAATGCTCGTACTTACGCGCAAACCGCGCCAGCAGATTATGATCGGGGACGATATTGTCGTCAACGTCGTGGATGTGCAGGGCGACAATGTACGTATCGCTATCGAGGCGCCGCGCGAGGTCAAGATTTATCGCGGGGAGATTTACCGCGCGATTCAGGAAGAGAACAAGCAGGCTGCCATGCCGGAGAGCGTGGATATCAGCAGCCTGCCGAAAGATCTGGGATAATCGAAAGCAAGGCCTTTCAAGTGCCGGTTATCCGTGACGCGTCACGGGTTCAGGGAAAGATACAGTCTTATTCTATGGAGGGATTTTTATGATTGGGAAAACGCAAGACCTGGTTTCTGCCGCCGTTGTGTTCAGCGCGGTAGATTCGGCCAGCCGTGGCGCGACGGAAGCCAAGCAACCAACGGCGCCGGATGCCGCTTCCGGCCAGCCGGTCGCGCCTCCGCCAAAGACGGACGCCCCGGTGAAGGCCGGAGGGGAGAGCCGGAGGTTGGGCGCAGACGATCAGGGCGAGGATGTCCGTCGGGCGCAAGAGCGGGCGCAGGAACAGCAGAAGATGGACGAGAAGTCCGTCGACTTGATGACCAAAGAGCTCAATGAGTTGATGAACAAGATCGACTGCAATCTGGCGTTCAAGTACAACAAGGATGTCGATGTCATGACGGTCAAGATGATCGACAAGGAGACGAAGGAAGTCCTCAAAGAATTTCCGCCCGAGGAAATGGTCAAGAGCATGGTCAAGACCAAGGAATGGATCGGTGCGTTCCTCGATGAGCACGCATAAGTGGAAAAGGACGTTTCAGACTAAGGAGGGTTTATCATGGGCGTAAACGGTCTTTACGGGCTTTCCGGCTCCGGGCTTGACATCGAGTCGATGGTCAAGGCGGGTATGCTGACGAGGCAGAACCAGTACGACAAGATGTACAAGAAGGAAGTCAAGAACGAGTGGCTGAAGCAAGGCTTCAACGAGATTTACACGAGCCTCAACACGTTCAAATATTCGACGCTGTCCGATTACAAGATGTCGTCGAAAATGAACGCAATGGGCGCGGAGTCCGGCGATACGTCGGTAATCAAGGCGACGGCCAATGCAGACGCGGTGGCGATGACGCACAACGTGGAGGTCAAAAGTCTTTCTCAGAATGCGTATCTCATGACGGGGAACGAAGGTATTGACCGGTCCAATACGGACGCATCGTCCAGTATTTATTTGAAGGATATTGTCTTTCAAAGTATTGAGTATAGTCATACAGATGACGATAATTACGCATGGTACAGTGTGGTAGATGCGGACGGAAATTCAAGAACTGTTCGGGATGATGAGGTTGCGCTTTCTTTTTCGGTGCAGGATAATGCCGAAGCGTTCTCGAATGAAACGGATCAGGTGAAGCAAACCATTCACTATACATTCGCCGATCTCTATGAGAGCAAGACGTTAAACGACCTTGCCGCCGACATCAAGAATCTCAATACGAACGTTACGGCCAGCTATGACGCAACGAATGACGCTTTCACGCTGTACAACAAGGAGAGCGGCTCTGAAGCTACGGTTAGCCTGACTATGGGAAGTTCGTTGGATGGTTATAGCGGCACCGATAGCAGCGCAAACGCGGCGGCGCTCTTCAACAAGCTCAACCTCAAGCAGTCTGTTGTCACCAAGGAAGACAATGAGGAAACGGCAAGCGCTAAGTTGAAAGATATTGGTGCATTTACTGCTGAAGACACAAAGTCTGTCGAGGGCAGTGAGGGTACAGTTGTCATTGATGGGCGCGAATATTCAAACGTCAAGGACGGAAAGATTACGGTTTCGGGTGTCACGTACTCTTTGGCGAATGTCGGCAAAACGACGGTTTCCGTTACGCAGGACACCACGGCCATCATCGACAATGTCAAGAAATTTGTCGAGGATTACAACAAGATCCTTGACGACTTGACGGAGAAGTACAACACGAAGCCGTCCGGCGACTATGAACCGCTGTCGAAGACGCAGGAAGCCTCGATGACGCAGGAGCAGATCGACAAGTGGACGGAGAAGGCGAAAGAAGGCCTGTTCTACCACAACGACATCCTGCGCGGCTTGATTTCCGATATGCGCGACGCCATCATGACGCCGGTGCAGAGTGTCCACAGCAGCTATAATTCCGCTTCGGCTATCGGCATTACGTCGTCGAACAACCAAGGGCACTTGCAGCTTGACGAAGACAAGCTGAAAAAGGCTCTCGCGGCGGATCCGGATTGCGTCTATGAGATTTTCGCGTCTGATCAGGATTCGTATACCTCGGTGAATCCGAACCAACGTCAAAGTTATATGGCAACGGACGATTACAACAATCGGGGCATCGCGAACCGCCTGTACTTCAACGCGATTACGGACGGCATCTCGAAAGTCGAGGATTACGCTGGCGTCTTGGCGGACACCAACGACCAAAGTACGCTTGGACTTTTGATTACAAACCTGAAGACCAAGATGGACAATTTCAAGTCCTTAATGGACGATTTCCAGACGCAGCTTTACAAAAAGTACGACGCGTTGGAGGTCATGATTGCTCAGATGAACTCGCAGTACAATACGTTGTTCGGCGGTCAACAGTAAAGCGTGAAGGGGGCGGAGGCGGCTCCGCCCCCTTGTTGTTTAAAAATTTAATTCCACTTTTGGGCAGGAGGTACTCATATGGTAAATGCAGCCGAGGCATATAAGCGTCAGCAGGTTTTGACGGCGACACCGGAAGCTTTGACGCTGATGCTCTATAACGGCGCGCTTCGTTTCATGACCGAAGGCAGGGAGGCCATCGAGAAGAAAGATTATGAGGAAGCGAACAACTCCTTGCAAAAGGCGCAAAATATTATTACGGAGTTTCGTGTGACGCTCAATATGGAATACGAGATTGCGCACCAGCTTTTGCCGCTTTACAACTATGTCTATGACCGTTTGGTCGAGGCGAACATGAAAAGCGATGTCAAGCAGTTGGACGAGGCCAAGAACATCATCACCGAGCTTCGCGACGCGTGGGCGCAGGCGATGAAAAAGGCGCGCGCGGAGAAAGGGGCGGCGTCCTGATGGCAGAGGATGCGAAGTCGCTGTGGGACACTTATTACGTTTTGACACAGGAAATGCAAAAATTCCTGGATCGCGAGGACGTTGACGCATTCCTTGATATCGCCGAGCAGCGGAACGTGATTTTCGACCGGATGCAGGCGTCAATCACGCCGGAGGACAAGGAGACGAAAGCGTACAAGGAATTTCTGGCGAAGCTCCAGCCGGTGGCCAAAGACGTAATGGCACGCGCCAAATCGTGGCTCGCCCGTTCCAAGCAGCGCAACGTGAAAGTGCGCGCCTATACTTCGACCCCAGGTTTCCAACCGAACGGCCACATGGTCAATACGAAATTTTAACAAGGAAGCCCCATGCTGACGCGTTAACGTCGGCATGGGGCTTCCTTGTTAAAGACTTCTCGGTATGCTGAAGGCTTTTTGTCATGCAAGATATTTTGACGGGTCGAGGCTCAAGTTGTGCGTGAACTGCATCAGTTCATTGCCGGAAATTTCTTTTTCGATTACATGGGGAGAGTCGTTTTTCAAATCGATAGTGAACGGGGAGGTCAGGACCTCCCTTTTTTTGTTCGCGAAAACGCGGATCGTCGGGGTTCTTGTATGACCAAATTCGCATTTTGTCACAATGCCGTAGCCGTAAAATGTTTTCAGCACCGCGCCGATTGGGTAAAGCGCTACGTTGTCGAAGAAGTGCTCCAGGAGTTCCGGTTCCAAATGGCCCGTGTTGGTTCTCATAATGCCGTAGGCGACGGAAGGGGTGTACGCTTTCTTGTACGGGCGTTCGCTGGTCAGCGCGTCGTAGACATCTGCGATGGCGACAATCTTCGCGAACCTGTGCAATTGGTCACCGCGCAGGCCTTTCGGGTATCCGGAGCCGTCCATGTGCTCATGGTGCTGCGCCGCTATGATTGCAAGAATTTCCCATTTCGGAAGCATTTTCCCGAACTCATGGATTCGACGGAATCCTTCTGTCGGATGGGCTTTAATGGCTTCAAATTCTTGGGCTGTGAGTTTTCCGGTCTTGTTCAGGACTTGGATCGGAACCTTGATTTTCCCCAAGTCATGCAGGAGGCCGCCCAGGACGAGAATTCTCATGTCCGCTTCGGAAATCCCCTCGACTTTTCCGAGCATCGCGGAAAGCACCGCGACATTGACGCTGTGGGCAAAGGTGTAAGCGTCATACAAACGGATATCTGTCAACTGGATGAGATTCTCATGGCGCGCAAAGATGTCTGAGATGAGCTTGTCCGCGACCGCGGTCAGCCCCACCGGATCCATTTCTTTCTTTTCCGAGATATCCTTGAAGACGTCGTGTACCTTTTGGATCGCGTCCAACCGGGTCTTTTCCTCCACCACGTCCTCCGGCGGCAGGATGTTGAATCTGGGATCCGTGGAGGTGACGGAGAGGGAAGGGATGCCGATTTTTTCCAGGCTCTTTATGTATTGGGCCGTCAATGGCTTTCCTTTTACGAGAAACGCGGCGCCCGCCTTGGAGTAAACGCTCTGCGCGACGACCATGCCCTCCCGCAGTTTCTTGACCGGAATAGACAGCAAGGAAATTCCTCCTCGTATACTTCTTGATCGTTGGCGTTTTTGTCATTGTGTTTTTATTTTACTATAGAATTCCAATGCAATGCAAATTTGCTCCCGCATAAAATCCCTTGCGGGAGCATGGCTCCGTCTTTCGGCGAACGATTGCCCGGTGGGAAACGGACGTATTGCAGGGAGAAAAGTCTTCCCGCATCTGCCTCTTTTTATTTTGGGCGGAAGTTTGGTATAATGAATGCGTATTCCAACAACGAAGGAGCAAAACAGAGATGCGGATTTCGGCTTGCTATATTGTGCGCAACGAAGCGGCGAAGCTCGCGCGCTCGCTGGATAGCCTGCGGGGAACGGTGGACGAGATCATCGTCGTGGATACGGGCTCGACGGATGACACGGTGAGTGTGGCCGAGGAGCACGGCGCGCGCGTCTTTCATTTTCCGTGGCGGGACGATTTTGCGGCGGCGCGGAATGTTTCCTTGTCGAAGGCGACGGGTGACTGGATTTTGGTGGTGGACGCGGACGAGTATTTTGCGGGGGGGATGGCTGGCAATATTCGCCGTGTTGTGGAGACGTACGGAAAAGAAGCGGATTTGTTGTTGTTCTTGCGCCGGGAACTGGACGAGGATGAGGGAAAGGTGCTTTTGGATTCTTATGTGCCGCGTCTTTTGCGTCGCGTCGACGGGTTGGCCTACGAGGGGGCAATCCATGAGGAGCCGCGTCATCAGGGCAAGGGAGTCGGGCGTGTCGGGACAGTGCCTGCCGGTGAGCTTTTGATGATGCATACGGGGTATTCGACGGCAATATCGAAAGCAAAAGGGGAAAGAAATCTTGCCCTTTTGCAAAAGGAATTGGCAGGCGGCCGTGCGCGGGATTCGATTTATATGTATCTGGCGGAGACGTATGACGGGCTGGGCGATGAGGAGAACGCGTTAAAATATGCGTGGTTGGATGTGAATAGCGGACGGAAGGCGTTTGCGTTCTCCAGTCGGGCGTACCGGATTTTGCTCCGCATTTTAGCGAAGCGGCCGGAGGCGTATCGGGACAGGCGGAAAGCTGCCGCAATTGCCGTAAAGGATTTTCCGGAGCTTCCGGAGTTTCATGCAGAATATGCGGAATGCTTAGGGTACGGTATGGATTATCGGGGAGCAGTCATGGAGGACAGGAAAGCACTTGAACTGTTTTCGGGCAGATCAATCAGCGGATTGGAGCCGACAACATTTACTCGGGAGACGGCAGAATTCGTTAAAGACCGCATGGAAATGTGGGCAGAGAAAGCACGAGAAGAAGCGGACGAAGAGCCGCTTCGTGACAAAGCTGCGGTTGGCGACTGGCAAGGGCTTTTTCATTTGACGGATCGGATAGTTTGGAAGCGCGGCATAGAGCTGCTTTCTTTGTTGATTTTGATGGAGAGTGACGCTTCAGAGTTGGCGCGTGCGGCATCGGATTCGACGGTGAAGCTTCTTCCGCCGTCGATGGCGAAGGTTTGGCAGGCATATATCGATGGTGCAACGGCGAATAGTATGATGGAAGAAACATATGCAGAAATGATTGGCGACCTTGTTCGCCGAACAGGCGCCCGAGGCGTGACGCGGTTTGCCTCTTTTGCGCGGACGTTTTCACCAAAGCGCAGGCATGAGGTCGCTCGTCGATTGGCGGAGGAAGAGGCATGGGGGTTGGCACTTCCTTTGTTGGAGGATGCGGAAGACGCTGAAGAGCTTTTGCTCCGGGGAATCTGTCTGTATCATTTGGGCGATGGCGATAGCGCACGGCGTACACTTTTGGGCGTACGGGAGAGCAATGATTCCCCAGAGGCGGAGTCGTATCTTCGGTGGCTGAAGGAGGCGGCGTTCGATGCTTAAAGTTACAGCGTGTGTCATTGTAAAAAACGAAGAGAAAAATCTTCCGCATTGGATTGCGTGTGTGAAAGCAATCGCGGACGAGCTGGTGGTAGTGGATACCGGTTCGACGGATAGAACGACCGAATTGGCGCAGGCAGCTGGGGCAAAATTGTTTTCGTTCGCATGGCGTGATGATTTTGCGGCGGCGAAGAATTTCGCGCTTCAAAAGGCGAGAGGGAATTGGATTGTTTTTCTGGATGCCGATGAGTATTTTTCGGAGCCGGATCTTCCAAAAGTCAAAGCGTATATTCAAAATTTTGACAAGGAACAGAATACTGCGGGATTTATTTGTCCATGGATTAATATAGATGTCGACAAAGGCGGTGCAATATTGACCGAGGGCGTTCAGCTTCGGGTGTTTCGCCGTCATCCCGACATCAGATACCAAGGGCATATCCATGAGATGTTGCAAATGCGTTCTCCGCATTGGAAAGTGGAGCAGGTACGGGATGTGCGGATTTGGCATACGGGATACTCGACCAGCGTCATGCGAGGGAAGGCCGAGCGCGATTTCGCGATATTGCTTTCGGAGAGGGAACGGCGAGGTGAGGCACCGTCGGATGCATTTTATTTGGCGGATTGCTGTTATGCGTTGGGACGATACGGGGAGGCCTTGGATTGGGCACGCAAGGCTATCGCGTCGGGATATACGCTTGGCGGTCGCGAGAGTCGACCCTACGACGTGCTTTTGAATTCTATGCTTGCACTCAGGCGGCCCTTCCAGGAGGTGTGCAAGGCGGCACGGAAAGCGTTTGACAAGTTTCCGGAAATACCTGATTATAGAGCGATTGAAGGCGTTTCGGCGTGGCAGGCGAAGGATTATGTCAGGGCGGAATCGGCACTCTTGGAAGCTCTTTCGATGGCGAAGGAGGGGGCGGGGCATATTCGTGCCGTCATTTTGGGTCATCTCGCGGATATCGCGCATCGGCGCGGCAAGGACGCACAAGCGCTGGATTATGCGGTGGACGCAGTTAAGGAGGATCGGTTTTATGAGCCGGCGGTACTTTTGCTTGGCAAAATCCTTCGCGCGCTTCCGTCGGCGGACGTTATTCGGCTTTTGAATACGATTTACGATCCATCGGCGGACGCAGAATTTCTGGTTCGTGTACTTGCAAAGAACGGCCTTTATGAGGTATGCTTATATTACGATCATAAAGCTGAAAAGCCGATTCTTTCCAGTAGGGAAAAATTTTTTTACGCGGGCGCGTATGCCAAAGCCGCGTATGAGGATGCGCGGAGCTTAGCGCGAAGTTATGCGATGCAATTGTTGGCGGCGCGGCGGACGCAACAATGGGAGGAACGGTCGCGGTTTCTGCCGGAGTTGGTTCTCGTTTCAGAAGGCGATAGCAAGGATGGGTTTACGGCAGAAGTGTTCGATAACCTTTCCAGAATGGAAAAGGCGTTCCCATGGGAGTAAAGATGAATGGGCATAATGGTTGAAGGGATGTTATCCAATGAACGGAGCCGACGCAGAATCTATGTGTGAACAAAAAATAACATATGTTTGTTGCCAAGAAGGGACGAAATTGGTTCCAAGTTTTGCGCATGATGCGGGCAGGGAGCATCATGACAAACTTCGTATAGGGTACATCTTGCCGACTTCGAGGCGGCATTCGGCATTTGTAAACGTGCTGTTTCAAAATTACGACACACATCGTTTTGATGTGTATGCTTATGCAGTGTGCGCGTTGAGCCGGAGGACTGCGGAATGGGCGGACTCCATGACGGCATGGAGAATGATGGACGCGCTTGTGCCCGAAGAGGCGGCCCGGCAAATATTCGCGGATGAGATTGATATTCTTGTCGATTTGACGGAGGATGGGTGTGAAAGCGCAATTTCGATATTTGCTTATCGCCCCGCGCCGGTTCAGGTGTGCGGAATTGGGAAACGCGTGACAACCGGGCTTTCAGCGGTGGATTGTTTTTTTGTCGATGCGCATACCGCTCCCAAAGGGGAAGAAAAGAGATTTTCGGAGAAATTGTATCGTTTGCCCGAAAGTCATTTATGTTGCACGATACCGAAAAATGCAGCGAGATATGCTGCATCGGCGCCCGCAATTGGGGCGGGGCATATAACGTTTGGTGTGCTTTCACGTTGGAAAAAGGTGACAGACGATGCGCTTTTTGCTTGGGCGGAAATCATGCGTCGTGTTCCTAAAGCACGTCTGCTTGTCCGAGATTCTGCATTCGGGGACGATGAAAAACGTTCCGTGGAAGTGAATCGATTGCGGGATGCGGGAATCGCCACCGAGTGTGTTGATGTTGCTGATTGGACAGAGGATTATATCAAGGCGTATGAATGTGTCGATATTGCCCTTGACACCTATCCGCACACGGGCAGGCAATCGGTCTGCGAGGCCTTGTATATGGGCATTCCTGTCATAACGCACAGGGGCGTGAGCCATGCGACTCGCATCGGGGAAGCGATTTTGGAAAATGTCGGGCTCGGTGAATTATGTGCTCCGGAATGGAAGGCGTACGTCGAGATTGCAGTGCGGTTGGCGACAGATATGGAACGGCTTGAAGAATATCACTTAACCCTTCGGCGCAGGGTTTTACAGTCGGCAGTGATGGACAGCCAACGCTATATGGACGCATTGGAAGAGGCGTACGGGCAGATATTTGCGGACTGGGAAAGAGAAGCTGATCAGGAGGTACACGAGCGACTTTTAAAGCTGCGGTTGGAAAGATTTCAAAAGGCGCAGGCGGGAAAAGATTTGGAGTCCGCAGCTGCGGCGGGCGGTCGACTGGCTGCGGCAGGCGTCAATTTGTCCGCAATACTTTTTGGCATGTCAGACGTATACCATCAGTTGAAAGACAATTCTCATCGGTTGTATTGGATACGACGCGCGGAATCGCGTCGTCCTTCGGAGCGTGCGCAACTTTTGGCTTGGTTGGGAGAGGCACAGGAGGCGCGCAAGTTTCTCCTGCAATCGGTGCAAACGCGGCGGCAGATGCTTTATTCGCTGGCGGACAAGGCGCAGGCAAAAGATTTGTGTCAGATTGTGCGCCTTCAGTTGGCGCATCTTCTGTTTCCTTTAGGCAAGCCAAAGGAAGCCTGCTTTTTTTTTGAGGAAGCCTCCCGTTTTAGCGATACATTGTTTCTGCGGGCTGAAGCTTATAGCGCTTCATTGCTGTGCTATAATAATATGGAGATATCCGAAGAGGATTTATTCAAGAAAAGTATTCGGTATGACAGCCTCTTTAAGGATGTAAAACAATATCACCATTCGCGGCGGTCTGGACGCAGCAGATTGCGTATCGGGTATATCTCCGCAGATTTCCGAGGGCATGTCATGCTTCATTTTTGTTGGGCGTTTTTTGCATTTCGTAACCGCGAGAGATTTGAAGTTTATGTGTACAGCCGGGTCAAAGAGCCGGATGCGTATACCGTTTTGTATCAGGGACAGGCGGATGTGTGGAGAGATGTGGCGGATAAAGAACCAGAAGAAACTGCCGCTATTGTCTATGCGGATCAGATTGATATTCTCTTCGATTTAGCCGGACATTCGGCGGGCGGGACATTGCCGGTACTTGCTTACAAGCCTGCCCCCATTCAATTTTCCGGGCTTGGGTATATGGAAACGACGGGATTGTGCGCGGTGGACTATTTTTTGACCGACACATTGGTAGACCCGCCGGGGATGCATGAGCAGTATTTTTCCGAAAAGCTCCTTTATATTACGAGCCAATTTTGCTATGCGTCCATTGGAACAAAGGTTTATCCGCCGTCTGCGGGCGCGCCGTGCAAGGAGCGGGGCTGGTTGTTGTTTGGCGTGTTTAACCAATACGCGAAGGTCAAGGATGAAATGCTTTTGGCATGGCGAGAGATTCTTCGTCGTGTGCCACGGTCCAAGATTTTGCTGAAAAGCAGTGTGTTTGAGAGTTTGGAGGTGCAAGATCAGGCGTACCACCGCATAAGGGCGTTGGGATTTCCAATGGGGTGTGTGCTGTTTGAGGAAGCGACCCATGATTATATGGAGCGCTATTTGGAAGTGGACATCGCGTTGGATACCTATCCATGGCCTGGCGGCGGGACAACGTGCGACGCTCTCTATATGGGGGTTCCGGTGGTCACTCGTTACAGTAAGCGCCGAAGCACGAGATTCAGCTATGGTTTGCTGCAAACGGTCGGTCTGGGCGAATTGACGTCAACCACGATGGAGGAGTACATCGAAAAGGCGGTGGCCCTTGCTTCGGATATTGAGCTTTTGGACGCGCTTCATAAAAATCTTCGGACGATGATGGAGCAGTCGCCATTGATGGACGCGGCGCGGTATATTCGGGAAGTTGAGGCAACCTATGAAGCCGCCTGGGAGAAATGGCAAGAAAGAGCATCCTGAATGGGCCGGTACGGTGAATGAAGAATCTGCGTAAAAATATAAAATATACAGGAGGAACGGGTCATGGGGAAAGCGAGCAGAAAGCTGAAAAAGCGACAGCAGCAGGAGGAAGTTGCCGGGCGCCAGGAGGAAATCAAGGAAACGGAACAAAAGCTCCTTAAGCAGTTGGAGGACGGGGCTTATACGGATGCGCTTGATTCGTTGGCGGAGCTGGCGGGAAAAAAGTCGGTCAGTCCACAGGCAATGTACGCGGGCGCTTACGCGTATTTCATGTTGGGCGATTACGACAGGGCGGCGACTTGGATTGACAATACGCTGCGGTTTGCCCCGAATCATGTGGCGGCGCGGATTTTACTCGCCAG
Source organism: Schwartzia sp. (in: firmicutes) (assembly GCA_017480545.1). Taxonomy (GTDB): domain Bacteria; phylum Bacillota; class Negativicutes; order Selenomonadales; family Selenomonadaceae; genus RUG12372. The sequence continues at coordinate 33,873 of JAFVAI010000018.1, forward strand.
ATTGTGCATCCTTCAGGAAAAGACCGATTCCGGGCTTGCGATTTTTGAGCTCTTGACGGATAAATTCCTGCCCGGCTTGAGCGAGGAGGAGCGGGACGAAATTGAGGCGTTGGCGGGCTTTTTCGGGCGAAACGAGCCGGAAAAAATCGCGCGGGAGTATCCGCATCTTGCGGCGTTCCTGCGGGTCGGCGAGGAAGAAGCGGCGGAGGAGAATGCCGGGGTGTCGGACGACGGCGACGCTTTCGCGGTGCATCAAGACATGGCAACGGTCATGGGCTTGAAGCTTCCGTCATTTTCGGCCGCGGAAACGTCGGAAATCAAAGATGCTTCCGTCGTCGCAGCGGAGGAGAAGCCGCAGGCACAAAAGCAGGAAACGGGGAAAAGCGCACTGGAGGTCTTGCGGAATCTCAAGGCGAAAATCGACGCCCGTGTGCATGGCGAAGAGGCAACGTCCGCCTCAGGCACACCGAAGGCGGATGAAGCGCGCGGCGAGAATGAGGTGCAAGCAAGAGCGGGTGCGGTTGTTTCCAGCACGGCGGCTCCGTCCGGCGCTTCGGGCGAGGCACGGGAAAAACTGCGGGATGTTTGCGAGGGGCAATATTCTATCGTGGAAAAGGCACGGCTTTTGAACTCGTTTGCTGGCGGCTATTACGCGCAGGGCGATTTGGACGCGGCGGAGCTCTTTTTGACGGAAGCGCTGAAGATCGACGATACGGATGAAAACTTGATTCGCAATCTGGCTGTCCTGCTCGCGGACAAGGGCGAAAAGGATAAAGCGTTCAAAGCGGCGGCCCGGTTGCGTCGGACGGACTTTCTGCTGCTTTACGAGCTTCGTGAGATGTAACGGTTTATGGATAAAAACGACAGTCTGGCATTGCTCACGTTTTTGGAGCCGGAAACGAGGGCGGCGTCGGTGCTTGTGATTGAAAGCGTACAATATTTGCCGGCGCTTCGAAAATTGTTTCCGGACGCTTCTCTGTATGCTGTCGCGGCGGACAAGGAGGCGGCGTACGCTGCGGAAACAGAAGGGCTCGGTGTTCATTGGGAGACGCTCGATTATCGGGAGACGGTCCTTCCTTTTCCGCGCAAGTTTTTCGATATCGTTCTGTCGGAGCGGATGTTGGAAAACGTCGCGAATCCGCAGGATATCGCGTCCGGGATCGGGACCTTTCTCAAGGACACGGGCTTTTTGCTGACGAGCTTTGAGAATATCCGCTATTGGCGCGTCCTGCGGGAACTGATGGACGGCCATTATTACGCGATTGTGCGCCGCCGCTACGCGAAGCCGGAATTCGAGCGGTTGCTGTATGCGTCGTTTTACAAGGACATCTTTTTTGCACCGGTGCGAAAGCCATGCGTCGACAGCGATACGGACAGGCTGATGGCGGCCGGGTTCGAAAATCGGCTGGGCGATCTCGATACCGAAGCATGGATGGTGCAGGCAACGCGATCCTCACGAGATGTTGCCGCACTGAAAGCGGAACATACGCCGGAGCTAAGAAAGAAGCTCGCGACGCTTTTGCGCCGCATCGAGTATGAGATCGACACGGCGGAAAGTGTGGCCGCGCTTTGGGCGCTTGTGGGCGAAGCGGGATTTACGGCGGATTATTTGGCGCGGTTCGTGGCGGAGATGGTCGTGCATCGGGAGCGTTTTTTGGCAGTGCTCTCGGCGGCTTCTCCGGAAGAACGCCGCAGGGATATTGGAATTATCGCGGTTGGTTGAGGAGGGTTGAATGTGCTTTATCCATATCCTGTGCAATATTTTTTTTGTACGGATTACGATACCGGTGATATGTCCAAATTCATGCAATCCAAGATACAAGCCAGCGTTCTGATCAGCACGGCAGTCGGTCCGGTACGGGGAGAAACCGGGATTGCCGGGCTTAAGCTCGATTTCAATTACGGCCTTCGGCTTCAAGTTCCCGAAGGAGATTGGCACGTTCGTATCAGCGACGCCGATTCGGGGAAAGTGTTTTTGGAGCAGGATGTATCGGAAAAGGTTTTGATTTCGGTTGAAACGTACTATGTGCGTTGGCTGGTTGATGTCGCAAAGGATGGCGTGTATGTCTTTTCACATACGTTAGATGTTGCAGGCCAAAAAGTTTATTTCGTTTATTTTCATAAAGCGATAGGGGATGCATTGGCGCTGTTCCCGTACATTCGGGCATTCCAGCGGGAGCGAAACGCGGAGGTTTCCTATTATGTCATGGATAGTTTTCAGGAATTGTTTCACCGCTTCTATCCCGATATTCCTCTTCGCAGCCAAGCGGAGGAAGATACTTACGCGACTTATGTGTTGGCGGCTGGAGTGAAAGAGCAGGGGTATGCGCCGTTGGATGGGCGAACGATTCCGATGTGGCAAATGGGGCAGTTCTTGCTCGGCTTACACACGCCGGTGACGTTTCGCGATGTCGCCAAATGGCCACTTCCAAAGCGTGCCATAAAAGAGCCGTATGTTTGCGTCGGCATACAGGCGACCACGGTTTTGAAAGGATGGCTTTATCCAAACGGTTGGAATGAGGTGGTCGCATATTTGAGATCATTGGGGTATCGAGTCTTATGCATTGATAAGGACAGGGAATTGCATGAGATGGATTGTGTAAGCAAGATACCTGAGGGGGCGGAGGATTTCACGGGTGAGCGGCCATTGGAAGAACGCGCGGATTTGCTTTTTCATGCGGCGTTTTTTATCGGCTTGGGCAGCGGGCTTTCATGGCTGGCGAATGCCGTGGGATGCCCTGTAGTCTTGATTTCCGGTTTTTCGCGCTGTTGGGCGGAGTTCCCGACGCCGTATCGCGTGTTCAATAAGTTGGTATGCAACGGGTGCTATAACGATCTCAAGTCGGATTTCTTATGGAAGGGCTGCGCGTTTGACAGGAATTCCAAGAGATGGATGGAATGTTCAACAACCATCTCTCCTGTGATGGTAATCGAAGCGATTGACAGGCTTCGGAGGGACGAGCAAAGGTGACAAGGATATGGCGGATGGTTCAAGGGTTGCGTTTGTTTCCTGCGTGGACGACGAGGAAAAATATGCGGAGTGCCTGCTTTATCTTCGCCATCTTTATTTGCCGGACGGCATGGAGGCAGAGTTTATCCCCGTGCGGGGGGCGGCATCGATGGCGGCTGGGTACAATACGGCGATGCGAAGCTCGGAAGCGCGGTACAAAGTGTATCTGCATCAGGATGTGTTGGTGGTAAACAAGGATTTTGTGCGGGATATTTTGCGCATTTTCGAAGACGTGTCGGCGGGGATGATCGGCATGGTTGGTTGTCGTTCCCTTCCGGCCAGCGGTATTTGGTGGGACGGCATGCGCTGCTATGGACGGGTGCTTCACGCCTGCGAGCCGGAGTCGGTGGTGGATTCCGAGATGAAGGAGCCGGAGGGGGCGTATATCGACGTAGAGGCGGCGGACGGGCTTCTTCTGGCGACGCAGTACGATATTCCTTGGCGTGAGGATCTTTTCGGCGGATGGCATTTTTACGATACGTCCCAGTGCATGGAGTTCAGACGGCGGGGCTATCAGGTCGTCGTGCCGAATCAGGAAGAGGATTTTTGGTGCATTCACGCGCCGGTGGAAAAGCCGCTGGCGCCGGATTACAAAATTTGGCAAAAAGTTTTTTTGAAAGAGTACGGCGCGGAGCTTTCGCCGGAGATTTGATTTTGTAAAAAACGACGGCAGGGAGATTGACAAAATGGAAAAAGTTAGTATTGTCATTCCGTGTTATAATGACGGGGCATATATTCGCGAAACGGTTACTTCGGCTCGGAAGCAGACGTACCCGTCGGTTGAGATTATTATTGTAAACGATGGTTCGGAGGATATGGTGACACGTGAAGTCCTTCGTCAAATGGAGGGAGAGGGGCTTCGCGTTATTTGGAATGAACATCGAGGGGTGGCGCACGCGCGCAATACGGGCATGCGATGCGCGACTGGCAAGTATATTTTGCCATTGGACGCTGATGACCTCATCGAGCCGGAATATCTTGCCGAGGCCGTTGCAGTTTTGGCAGCGAAGCCGGACGTGGGGATGGTGTATTGCGAAGCGGACTCGTTTGATGGTCGGACGGGGCCTTGGGTGTTGCCCGAATTTACGATAGGAATGATGCTTGCTCGCAACGTGATTTTCAATGCTGCCGTCTTTCGAAAACTCCATTGGGAATCGGTGGGCGGTTATGACGAAACGATGAAAACTGCTCTTGAAGACTGGGACTTCTGGTTGGCTTTTTTGGAGAAAGGGTTACACCCTTTTCGCTTGCCTAAATTATTGTTCCATTACCGGATTCGGTCAACGGAACACACATCTTACTCTCATCGTGACGTGCTCTTGCAAGATAAGCTGGAGGTGTATCAGACGATTGCGGTGAAACATCGCGAGCTTTATACGAATCATCTCGAAGAATACGTTTATGCCATGCGTTTGATTTTGGAAGAGTACGAAAGGCCAGACGCAAAAAAAACACAGTTGCAACTGGACGCGTCAGACCGTTGGATTCGACTCAGTCAGCAAATTGATTGGGAGCGTGTGGAGGCAACATTTGGAGACCAGTTTTTGTTCTTAAGGCAATGGTCGCAGGTACCTGCCCGATTTGCTTTCGGATATATACTCATTCAGGAGATCACAGGATATTCGGCGGAAGAACTTGTACAAAGTGTACGGGAAAATCCATATATGCAATATTTATGTGCGGGTTCGTTTGGGGGTGGGGAGCTTCCAGTTTCGACATATCTAAAAATTCGTGAACGGTTGACGCCGCAGGTTTTTCAGAAAATGCTCGCAGAATGTCTGCGGGAGGAATGATGTGGACAAAAGAAGCAAAAAAACGCGGACGGTGTTTGCCTTTGATTTGGACGGGACCGTGACGCGGGAGGAAACGCTTCCGATTCTCGCGGGGGAGCTTGGGCTTTCCGAGGAAATGGCGAGGCTGACGCGGTTGACGATGGATGGGCGCTTTGCCTTTTCCGAGTCGTTTCGTCTGCGGTTCCATATTTTGAAAGAGATACCGCTTGCGACGATCCAGGGGATTATGGACACGGTCGAGCTCGACCCCGTGATCGCGGATTTTATCCGTGCGCGGGCGGAGGATTGCGCGATTGTGACCGGGAATCTCGATCTTTGGGTTGAGCCGATTTTGAAAAAACTCGGCTGTCGAGCTTTCACGTCGAAGAGCGCATGGAACGAGCAGGAGGGGCTGGTCCTCGCGTCTGTTGTGGACAAAGGGGCATCGGTGCGCGCGCTTCGGCGGGAAGCCGACCGGGTGATTGCCGTCGGAGAAGGGGCGAACGACATTCCCATGTTCGAGGCGGCGGATATCGCCGTGTCCTACGGGGGCGTTCATCGCCCCGTAGAGGCCGCCATCGCGGCCTCCGATTATATGGCGCGGGACGCGGATTCACTTTGCGGGCTGCTCTTGATGCTGTCGAACCAACAGGAAAGATAGGGGGAAAACGTATGCAGGCATATCGGATTCATGGGAAAAACGGCGTACAATTCGAGGACACCGAGCCGCAGGAAACTTGCACCTACGATGTGGTGGACCTCAAGCTGCCGGAGGGCGCGAGCATCATTTCTGTCGGCGGCGCGAGAGACACATTGCGGCGCGTAAAGCTGAAAGGCAACGCGTATACGCATCTGGAAACGCTGGACGACAAGCCGATTCTCCGCATCGAGGCGCAGAGGGAATATCTGATCTCGAGCACAAATGATTTTGTCGCGTTGGAGTTCACGGTGGTCGAGGAAAACTTGCGTTGCGATTTTGATACGATTTGCACCTATGAGGCGCCGGACAATATTTATCACGTGAATTATGTCAACGGGCGGTACCAGTTGACCGACCTATACGGCAGCCAGATCATTTCAAAGCAAGACGCCATGAAGTACAAGGCCAAATGGGGCTGATATTCGGTATTGCACGGTTTCGTCGGATTTGCTATAATACAATTCGTTGAAATGCGGTTGTAGCTCACTTGGATAGAGCGATCGCCTCCTAAGCGATAGGTAGTGGGTTCGACTCCCACCAATCGCACCATCTTCTGCAACACTAGAGCCGTCTGGGGTTTCCGGGCGGCTCGTTTTTTGCGGATGATCGGGCATGGGGGATGCCCCAAATATGCAGAACGAATTTTTTTGGATGGACACGAACCGGAAAACATCGCTTGCAGGCCCAAGGGTTCTTCCGCGCTTTCTGTTCCTTGGCGGATTACCGGAATCCAAAGAATTCCTTGAGGCCCGGTTTTTCGTTCAGTTCCTCCGCAGTGAAGCCATAATGCGCGGCGGCGGAGAGCGTGACGACGTTTTCGAGGAATTTTTCGTAAGGCAATGCAAACCATTCGTCCGGGATTTCGGTATGGATGGTTCCGCCGTCGTTGTGTCCGCCGCCCCACCACCAGGCTTCGTCCAGTTCGGCTTCGTAGGTGCCGTCATCCATTTTATTGAAGCAGTACCATGAAGCCCATTCCTGCATTCCTTCCGGCGTCTTTGGCCCCTCATAGTGCGGAGCGGAGTGGTTTTTTTCGGAGTACCCTGCTTCGCCTTTTTTCGCGTCGCGTTTGTAAATCAGGAATCGTTCTCCCGTTTCGTGCGGGATCCGTTTCACGGTCATATCTCCGCTTTTGTAGATGGGGGTTTTCTTGCCCCGGACACGGTTCTGCTCCGTCAGGATTTTTGCCATGCACGGGACGGGGCCTTTTTTCTCAGCGGAGTGTTTGAATGTCTTGGGGATGTCCTCGTTTTCCAGCCCCCTGAAGGCGAAGTCCGACGCGCAATAGGCGGCCGAGCCGTCGGTGTAGACGTAGTAGGACGCGATGCAATGATCCTTGTAATAAACGCTGTAATAGTCTTTGATGGTTGCCATATACATCCTCCTTGCGACGGGCTTCTATGCCATGCTTGCAGATGGGGGCGGCCTATGCGCGGCGGAACAAATCGCTGCAACAGGCCGCACACCCCGATGGCTCTTTTGCCCTCTGCCATGATTATACCATACGCCGCGTCTTTCGGATGGTTCCAAACTTCCTCATAGATGCTCTCCGACAGAGATTTTTTTTGTTCATTCCTTTGCAAATCGGCATAAAAGTGGTAAAGTAAATTGAACTCGATTGCTTGGCGTGATTGCGTAAAATTCTTGGGGCGGGAAAAATGTTTTCTTGTTCCCGCAGTTCAGAAAGGAATTGGAGATCGGAAAAGATGAAACGATATTTTATGGCAGGGTTGGGCATCGTGCTGGCGCTTTCTTTGGGCGCGATCTTCTATGGCGCGTGGCTCAACGAACGGGGCGAAGTCCAAATCACAAGGCGCATGGAGGAAAGGCGTCTGACGCTGCACGGCGCGAAAGCCGCCTCGCGTCGTCTCAGCCCGCGTCTCACGGTGAACTCGGTCAATCTGTTTTCCAACGACATGGCCGACGCGGTGGCGCTCGTGGACGGGAGGATCGTGGAGGTCCGCGCGCCAAAGGGCAGTTCCGTCCGGCGCGGAGATGTCATTTTCGTTCTTGAAAACGAGAACATCCCGCTCCAGCGGCAGGAGGCGGAGTCGGGCATCCTGAGGGCGCAGGCGGAGCTGAAACGGGCGGAGAACAATTATAGCCGCTACAAGATACTGAAAGACAACGACGCTGCTTCCGCCCAACAGTACGATGAAGCGGAGGCCGCTTATTTCTCGGCGCAGTCCAGTCTCGGCGTGGCCGAGGCAAAGGCGGCCCAGCTTGGTGTGCAGGAATCGCGTCAGCAGGTCGTGGCTCCGATTGACGGCAGGGTGCTTGTGCTGTACCGTCCGCAGGGAGCGTATGTGCAGGCCGGTACGTCACTCGCCCTCGTCGGCGATTTCCATTCCCTCTATTTCACCGCGCCCGTGGGGGACGAGGATGCCCGCTATCTGACCGTGGGACAGGAAGCGGAGCTGGTGTTCCAGAGCAAGGATTTCCAGAAAGTATACGGTACCGATTACGCGGCGGGCAATCTCGGCGACCGCCAGACCTTCACCGCAACTATCGCGCAGATCACGCCGCCCCTCACGGAAGCGGCCGCCATGCGCAATATCCTTTGGCAGGTGGACAACCGTTCGGGGCTGTTGGAGCCGCAGACTTACGGCAGCGTCAGCTTCCAGTCGCGGCGGAGCCATGACGCGCTTGCCGTGCCGCTGTCTGCGGTGGCGGACGGCGCCAATGCGTCGGTCTTCGTCGCGAAGTACAACGGCACGATCGAGCGCCGCACCGTGCGGACGGGAACGAACGACGGCGCTTATATTGAGGTGCTTTCCGGCCTTTCCGAGGGAGAGGTCGTCGTGACCAGCGGCATGGAAGGCCTTGCGGACGGCGTCCATGCGGAAATCATAATGGATGAGACGGAAGCCATAATGGATGAGACGGAAGCGGGCAAATCGGAAGGGGGTGCGGCAAAATGAGCAATGATCAAATCTTCAATCGTGCCGCTCTCGACAAGCTGCGTTCGCCGGAAAAGCTGGACACGATGATCCGCATCACCGGCCCCGTGGGTTGGATGGGACTGATTTCCATCGCGGTGCTCTGTTTTGCCATCGTGCTCTGGTCCATTTACGGTTCGTTTACGGAAAAAGCCGACGGCAAGGGCCTGATTCTGGACTCGGCGGGCCTCGTGAACATTACCCATACGGCGGGCGGCAAACTGACCGAGCTGTATGTGCAGACCGGCGACCATGTCCGAAAGGGACAGCTCGTCGCCCACATGGAGCAGCCGGAGCAGTCGGCGGACACCCGCATGGCGCAGTACGGCGCGGGGCTCGCGACGAACGACCGGGATGTGCAGGGGCGCGTTTATCAGTATGACGCGAAGCGCCATCAGCAGGCGGCGCGGGAAGATATTTATTCCGATTATGACGGTGTAGTGGATGAGGTCATGGCTGCCGAGGGCGAGCTTCTGCAGCCGGGCAGCCCCGTCTGTTCCGTGCGCCTGACGCAGAACCGGGACGAGCTCACCGGCGTTTTCTACATTCCCGTGGACAAGGGCAAGCGCGTGGAGCCGGGCATGACGATCCAGCTTGCGCCGAACGGCGTGGATGTCACGCAGACGGGCAGCCTGATCGGCGTGGTGAAGAGTGTTTCCCAGTATCCGATTTCCGCCGAGGGTGTCAGGAAAGGGCTTGGAAATGCCCAGCTCGCGCAGTACGTCCTTTCCCAGGGCGGCGGCGCAGCGGTGGAAGTGAAGTTCGACTTGGTGAAGGACGCAAGTTCCGAATCGGGTTACCTCTGGACTTCCGTGGTCGGCCGCCACAAACCCATTACGGCGGGCAGCTTCTGTACCGGTTCTGTGGTTATCGAGCGGGAGCCGCCGATTGAAAAGGTTTTTTACAAGATCAGCCAGTGGCTCCGGAGCAGATAAGCCCATGGATATGAGAGAACAGTTTCGCCAACTCGTTTTCGGGACGAAGCGCGTCAAAGTCTCGCCATGCTCCGGATGGAAGCGGCGGAGCGTGGATCGGCTTCCCGGGCGATGATGCTCGTCTATTGCGGGAAGCGGCTGCCTTTGGGACAGCTTCATTAGCGGAACAACCGCAAGGGGACCGCCTTCCGCCTTTTTGGTCCTCGACGAGGCCATTGGCGGCAACAAGTGTTGAAAAACGCAATCGAAACAAAATTCCCTCGCAGCGTTTTTGTCTGCGGGGGAATTTTTGTTGTCCATTTTGCATGGAAACATCGTATAATAGAAAGGAAAATCTTGTACAAATGATTTGGAGGGATTTGAGGATGGACACAAAAAAGGCAATGGTTGCGGCGGCTTTGGCTGTCGGGATGGCGACGGCTTCTTTGATGGCTGTTCCGGGGGAAGTGCCGCGTGCCTGCGCGGCGGCCCGCGAGGACCGCATCTATGAAAATCAAGGCTTGAAGTTGGCCGTTCCCGGCGTTTATGACAATCTGGTCCTGACGAAAGTGCTCGAAAGCGATGAGGGCGGGCGACTTTTCACCGTCTCGGAGGCGGCGTCGATTGCCGGGGCTTGGTTCCAGCATGACCGGGACGAGGGCGCGGGCTGGCTTTTTGCTATCGGGCGCGTCGGCGAATCGCGCCTTCATGAGATGCTTTGTGGGGATATGTCCGGCGCGGCGGTTTTCGCGAAGGATATGAAAGGGAACTATTATGTGTTTTATCACCCGACGGATGTCCGTTATGTACGCCAGGACGCCGATGCCATGCGCCGCGACGCGGAGCAGTGGACGGAGCTGAACGGCTGGGCGCGCAGGGAAGTGCAGCCCACGTTTGTCCGGGACAACGGTCTTTCCGTGGAGACGTACGACAACAGTTCGGTGTCGATGGCGCTTGCCCGCGCCGTTTACAAGTCGGGCACGGTTTACACGGTCAGCACGACGCAGTATGGGCCGTTGGCGTCGGAGGAAGTGGACGCTGTTCCCTATGTGGAGCGTTTGATTCGCGGCGCGACGTACAAGACCGTCGATCTCAGCGAGATGCCGGACGGCGAATATGTGGTGTTGAATTTCCCGGAGGAAAAAATCCGCTATGATTTTTTCAAGATGCGCGGCAAGGAGAATTATATCCGGGAAGTCCACGGCGACGGTTCCGAGATTCTTTACGAAGCCGCGTTCGCCGACGCTTCGACCAAGGCGGGCGCCGTCATGCAGCGCTGGTACAACGAACTGGCCCTTCATCGGTGAGGAACGTTCGCAAGCCACGGGCGTGATATAAGGAAGGAAACGACGAACGGATCAAAGTGATAAAGAAGGAGTGACCCAAATGAAGCTTTGGAAGAAACTGCTTATCGGAGTGGCCGTGCTGGCCGTGATTGTTGTGGGACTTGTCGGGTACGGGCTGTTCAAGGCCGGGAAGGTGTACACGGAGAAGATTGAGCCGGATATGAAGCGCTACGTCCTGATGACGCAACAGGAGCAGGACGAGTATGTCCTGTCCCGCCTCACGGATCTTTACGAGATGGTGTACCGAAAAGACGCGCAGAACGAGCAGCACAGGGCGGCTGCCGAGGCGATCAAAAATAATCCTTCCGTCCGCCAAGCGGGCCTCGTGTGGGGCCGTTCCATCTGCGCTTCCATCATTATCAACAGCGCGGAGCTTTCCAGAAACCTGTCCCCGGCGGACCGGGCGAAATACCTCCGGGAAGCCGACGACCTTGACGACAAAGGCGAACATTTCACGAAAGAAATGACGCGGGCACTGCCGGTGCTTCCATAATTTGCGCACCGTGCGAACGGTGCTATGCGAAAAATTTTTGAAAAATTTTCGCGTTTTGAGGTTCACTGTGGTATTATACTGATATGGTCACCATAAAGACGCCCGACGAGAAGAATTTTTCTTTGCTTCGCCTCGCGGAGGAGATAAAAGAGGACATCTCAAAGGCCGGAAAGGCGTCGAAGGAAAATTTATAACGGGGAGATGCTTTTTATGCAGGCAAAGGACGTAATGAAAGCCGAAGTCATCGCGCTGTCGCCGGACACGACAGTCATGGAAGTCGCGCGGCTGATGGTGGAGAAAGAAATTTCGGGCTTTCCCGTGGTGGACGGGGAAAATCATCTGCTGGGCGCCGTGAGCGAGCATGACCTGATGTACAAAGGCTTCAAGCTCGAAGAGCCCAGTGTCTGGCAGCTTTGCGTCTGGTCGGCGTTGGGCAGCCGGGAAATTTACGATTACAAGGACAGCTTCCGCAAGCTTCGATCGGAAACGGCGGGGGAAATCATGAACGCGCCCGCCATCAGCGTGGACGAAAGCGACGACATTTCCAAAGTGGGCAACTTGATGTTTTCCCACAAAATCAAGCGCGTCTTCGTCACCCGGGAGGGAAAGCTGGCGGGCGTCATCAGCCGCTCCGCTTTCGTGAAGAAGCTGCTGGAAGAGGCAACGGCATAAACAGGACAGAGGATAACGGCGCACGGGAAAGGTTTCCGTGCGCCGTTTTTTATGGTGTTCCGCCGGTTGCGGCATTGCGATGCTCCAACGCTGGGGAGGGGCAAGCTCTTCGGTGTTTCCTTTCGCTTGCTTCCTTGTGTATGTCCGTAAAATAATGTAAAATAATACGATTACAAAATGCGGGTTGGTGAAGGGTTTGCAGTTGAAACGACTGGAAGCTTACGGCTTCAAATCATTCGCGGACAAGATCGAGATTGAGTTTGACCATGGCGTGACGGCCATTGTCGGGCCGAACGGCAGCGGCAAGAGCAATATTACGGATGCGATCCGTTGGGTGCTCGGCGAGCGGAACGTCCGCAATCTTCGCGGCACGAAGACGGAGGACATCATTTTCGCGGGCAGCTCGGAGCGGCGCGCGCTTGGGGCGGCAGAAGTGTCCCTGACGCTGCTGAATCAGGAGGACTTGCCCGGATATTTTGACGAGATCGTCATTACGCGGCGGATTTTCCGCACCGGGGACAGCGAGTTTCTCCTGAACAATAAGAAATGCCATTTGAAGGATATTTACGAGACGCTGGCGGATACAGGGCTGGGCCGTGACGGGCTCAGCGTCATCAGCCAGAACAAGATGGATCTGGTGCTGAACAGCCGCCCGGAGGAGCGGCGATTGTTTTTCGAGGAGACGGCTGGCATCACGAAGTTTCGCGACCGCAAGGTTTCGGCGATGCGGAAGTTGGAGGAGGCGGAGAAGAATCTCGTCCGTCTGGGCGATATCCGGCAGGGACTGGAGGAGCAACTGGGGCCGTTGGCGGAGGCGGCGGAGAAGACGAAACGGTTCAATGTCTGGAACGGCGAGCTCAGGCGTTGCAAAATCACGGAGCTTTACCGCGCGCAGGAGGAACTGGGCGCGAAAGAGCGGGAGAGCCGCGAGCGGCTCGAAGCGTGCCGCCGGGAGGAGACGGCGGCGGTGGCGGAGCTGACGACGCTGGAGGCGGCGAAGGAGACGCTGGCGAAGACGCGGATCGAGTTGGAGCAGGAAGGGCGACGCAAGGCCGAGGAACGAAGCGGCCAGCAGGAAAAGATCAACGCGAAGGAAACGGAGATCAAGGTGCTGGAGGAACGCCGCCAGAACAGCGACGCGACGCAACGGGCGCTGAAGGAAAAGCGGGAGGCGCTGGAAGCGGGCCTCGCGGAGGCGGAGCAGGCAATCGGGAGCCTGCGCGAGAGCGAGCGGGAGGCATTGGACGCCCAAAAGGATATAGAGACAAAGCTGGCCGAGGTGCAGGAAAAGGTCAGGCAGATTTCCGAGGAGCTGAAAAAACGCAAGCAGTCGCGGGAAGAGATGTCCGGCCGATTCTCGGCAACCCAGAAGGAGTATTTGACCAAGGAGGGCGAACTTGGCTCTCTGGAGCAGAATTTGACGGTCAGCCGGGAAAACAGGGAACGGCAGGAACGGGACATCGAAGCGGGGGAAACGTATCTCGCGGAGAACCGGAAGAAGCTTTCGGCCCTGTCCGAGCGGTTGGAAGCGTTGGCGAAGGAGCAGGAGGCACTGCTGGCGGCCCAGAAAGAGGGCGAGGCGAAGCGGCGCGGCATTGAGCGGCTGCAAAAGGAGCGCCGCCAAACTATCGCCGTCGCCAAGACTTTTATCGACCAGACCGAGGGCAAGATCGAAGTCTTGCAGCAAGCGCTCCAGTCTTATGAGGGCTTCGGCAACGCCGCGAAGGCGGTGCTGACGGCGAATGAGCCGTGGAAAGGCGGCATCTGCGGCGCGGTTGCCGAGCTGATCGAGGTGCCGAAAGAGTATCTGACGGCGGCGGAGGCGGCTCTCGGCGGCGCGCAACAGAATATCGTGACGCGGGACACGGAGGCCGCGAAGGGCGCTATCGAGTATCTGAAACGGCGAAAGGCCGGGCGGGCGACGTTCCTGCCGCTGTCCACGCTGACGGCGCGGGGCGGGCAGGACGAGGCGGCGCGGCGGCTGCCCGGCGTGATCGGCTATATGAACGAGGTCATCGGCGCGGCTGAGGAATACCGAAAAGTGGTCGATTTCCTGCTTTCCCGGACACTTCTCGTCGACACCATGGACCACGCGTTGGCCGCGGCGAAAAAGCAGGGTTACCGTGTGCGGATCGTGACGCTGACCGGCGAGCTTTTGAACCCCGGCGGCTCCATTTCCGGCGGCAGCCTCAGGAGCAGCGAGACGGGCTTCTTGAACCGCAGGGAGGAATTGGAGGCCCGGCGGCGCGAGCTGGAGGAGAAGCGTCGGGCCATCGGGACAGCGCAGCGGGAGTGCGAGGAGGCCGACAAGACGCTCAAGGCGCTGGAGGAACAGGCCGAGACGGAAAAGAAGCGGTTGGAGGACGTTCGCGTTGAGATGAGCGGGGCACGCGGCGAGCGGGACACGCTGGTGAAGCAGGTGGAGGGCGATGCGCTCCGGTTGTCCGAGCTGAAAGAGATCGTGAAGCACGCGGCGGCCACCTTCGCGGAGGCGCAGGAAAACCGCGTGAAGTTGGTACAGGCCGTGCGCGCTCTGCGCGGGCAGATGGAGGAACTCCGGCGGCAGGCGGACGACGCGCGGGATGCCGTCAGCGATCTGGAAGAGGATTTCGAAAGCTATGGGCGCACCCGGGACAAGAGACAGCAGGACTTGGATGGCGTGAAAACGGAGGCCTTCAAGCGGCGGAATGCCGTGATGATGAAAGAACGGGACATCGGCACACTGAAAAAGGACATCGAGGCGAACCGCGAGGAGGCGGCGCAGCTCCTTTCCGGCCTGACCGACGGCGCGGAGCAGATGAAGACCCTGCGGGCGGAAAAAGAGGAGCTGCTTTCGGCCTTCGCGGTTCTCGACCGCGCGTACAAGGCCGTCGACGAGAAGCGGACGCAATGCATGGCGGAGGAAAACGAGACGGAGGACAAGCTCGCGAAGGTCCGCCGCAGGCAGGGCGAGCTGACGGAGCAGCGTGCGGCTATCGACAAGGAAACGGAAAAATACAAGCTCCAGCGGGAGCAAAGCCTGAAAAAGTTGGAGGAGGATTACACGCTCAGCGCGGAGGAGGCGGCGGAGCAAACCGTTGACATGACCCCGGGCGCGTTGAAAAGCCGCCTGCGGGATCTCGAAAAAGACATCGCGGCGCTGGGGCCGGTGAACCCGAACGCGGTGGAGGAGCATGAAAAGCTGTTGGCGCAGTACGAGACCCACCAAAAGCAGATGAAGGACATCGAGGACGCGAAAAAGGACATTGCCCGGCTGATCCAAGGCTTGGACGCGGACATGACGAAGACTTTCAAGGAAGCTTTCGCGAAAATCCAGATCGCGTTCCACGACATCTTCATCGATCTCTTCGGCGGCCGGGAGGGCGGCGACGCGCGGCTGGTGCTGACTGACGAGCAAAACGTCCTGGAGTCGGGCGTCGAGATCATCGTGCAGATTCCCGGCAAGAAGCAGCAGAATCTTTCGGTGCTGTCCGGCGGCGAGCGCGCGCTGACCGTCATCGCGCTGTTGTTCGCGTTCCTGCGGGTGCGGCCCGCGCCCTTCTCGGTGTTGGACGAAATCGACGCGCCTCTGGACGAGACGAACATCGCGAATTTCGGGCGCTTTCTGCAAAAATTCTCGGAGAAGACCCAGTTCGTCGTTGTCACGCACCGCAAGGGCACCATGGAATCCGCGGACACGATGTACGGCGTCACTTTGGAAGACGCGGGCGTCTCCAAAATCATCTCGGTAAAACTGGAAGACATCCCGGCATGATATATGCAAAATCTGTATTTCAAAAAGAGTGGGGAAGAGAACATGGGATTTTTTGACCGACTGAAAAAAGGCTTGACCCGAACGCGGGAGAGCCTCACCGCGAAAATCGAAAAGGCGATTATCGGCTATGCCGACATCGACGACGACCTCCTGGACGAGCTGGAGGAAATCATGATCATGGCCGATGTTGGCGTGACGACGACGGACAAGCTGATGGCGGACGTGCGGCAGGGCATCAAGAAAAAGGAAATCAACAAGCCGGAGGATTTGAAGCCGTTCCTCGAGGCGAAAATCACGGAAATCCTGAAAGCGGGCGGCGCCGGTGTGCGCATGGCGGCCAACGGGCCGACGGTCATCCTGATGATCGGCGTCAACGGCGCGGGCAAGACCACCACCGTCGGCAAACTGGCGGCATTCTACCATTACTACGGGAAATCGGTCTTGGTGGCCGCCGCGGACACCTTCCGCGCCGCCGCCATCGAGCAGCTGGAGGTCTGGGCCCAGCGCAGCGAAGCGGAATTCATCCGGCACGAGGAAGGCTCCGACCCCGCCGCCGTGGTCTACGACGCGGTCAAGGCGGCGAAGGCGCGCAATATCGACATCCTGCTCGTCGACACGGCGGGGCGGCTGCAAACGAAGTCGAACCTGATGGCGGAACTGGAAAAAATCAACCGCGTCATTCAACGGGAGATTCCCGGCGCGCCCCATGAGACGCTCCTTGTGCTGGACGCGACCACCGGGCAAAATGCCGTCAGCCAGGCGAAGCTTTTCACGCAGGCTGCGCCGATCACCGGCGTCGTGCTGACAAAGCTTGACGGCACGGCGAAGGGCGGCGTCGTCATCGGCCTCAAGGCGGAGCTCAATATGCCCATCAAGTGGATCGGCGTCGGCGAAAGCGTCGCCGACCTGCGTCCTTTCGTCGCCGAGGACTTCGCGAAGGCGCTCTTCGGCGAGGGGAAAGAAAATGCGGAGGAGGCGGAAGACTGAATATGAAAAAGACGGCAAAGACGACCAAGGAAGGATTGCGGAGGGAAATTCGGGAGGCGGTGCGCCTCGTCCGGGAAAAGAACCCGATGGCGCCCTCCATCACCAATACGGTGACCATCAATCTGGTGGCGAATGCGCAGCTCGCGGTGGGCGGCTCCGCGGCGATGGTATACCTCGCGGACGAGGGCGAGGCGATGGCCGCGCTGGGCGGCGCGATGTATATCAACATGGGAACTTTGATGCCCTTCTATGCGGAGACGCTGCCCCGCACGGTGAAAGCCCTTGCGGAGCAACAAAAGCCGTGGGTTGTCGATCCGGTGGGCATCGGCGTCGGCGGACTGCGAACGAGTCTTTTGCTGGGCTTTCGCACGGACAAGCCGACGATTATCCGCGGCAACGCTTCGGAAATCATCGCGCTGGCGGAGCTTTGGGAGTTGGACAGCGGGAAAAAATCCGGCGGCGTCCGCGGCGTCGACGCGACGGACCCGGTGGAGGCGGCGCGCACGGCGGCGGTTTCCCTCGCGCGCCATACGGGCGGCGCGGTGGCCGTATCAGGGCCCATCGACCTCGTGACCGACGGCAAGAGCATCGCTTTCGCCGAGGGCGGCTCGAAGTTTTTGCCGATGATTACCGGGGCAGGCTGCTCGCTGGGCGGCGTGGCGGCGGTCTACGCCTGCGTGGCGGCACCCTTCGTCGCGGCGCTGACGGCGACGGCCATCTACAATTTCGCCGGCGAGACGGCGGAAAAAATCGCGAAGGGCCCGGCGAGCTTCCAGACGGCGTTTCTCGACGCGCTCTATCGGGCGACGCCGGAGGAGGTGGGCGCGCAGCCCTTCACACTGGAAACGGCAGGAAAGTGAGGATGTGATGCTATGAACGTATTGGTCGCTTTGGCGGTGGCGCCCTGCGGGACGGGCGAGGAGCTTTCGGCGGAGGTGGCGGAGGTCATCCGCGTGATCCGCGCGTCGGGCCTGCCGAACCGCACGAACTCCATGTTCACCGAAATCGAGGGCGAATGGGACGACGTGATGCGCGTGGTGAAGGACGCGACCTTCGTGCTGGCGGCAAAGGGCATCCGCACGGAAGTCGTGCTGAAAGCGGACGTTCGTCCCGGCCACACCGGCATGATGCAAAAAAAGACGGAAATCGTCGAAAAGATACTGGAGGGCGGCAAATGACAAAAACCATGCGCGAGGCTCTGGACATCTCGGCCTACCTCGTCGTCGGCCCGGAAAACACCGAAGGCCGCCCCGTGCGGGAAATCGTCCGGGCGGCACTGCAAGCGGGCTTCACCTGTGTCCAGATTCGCTCCAAGGAAGCGAGCGCGCGGGAACTGATTTCCCTGCTCGCCGAGGCGGCGGAGGAAATCGCGGCGGCGGGCGCCTCCGAGCGGGTCGCCCTCCTGGCCGACGACCGCCTCGACGTCGTACTGGCGGCGAGGAAAATGGGCATCAAAGCGGACGGCGTCCACGTCGGCCAGTCCGACATCCCGCCGGAAATTTGCCGCGCCTATCTCGGAGAAGACGCGGTGGTGGGGCTCTCCGCCCGGACGGACGAGCTGCTCGACTATGTGCGGGAAGCCGACACAAGCGCCATCGACTACTTCGGCGCCGGCCCGCTGCACGAGACGGCGACAAAACCGGACTGCGGCCGCGACGCGCAGGGAAACATCATCACGCGGAGCTTCGAGGAAATCGCGGCCTTGGCACGCGCAAGCAAGATTCCGGTCGTCGTGGGCGGCGGCGTAAAAACAAAAGACATTCCCGCGTTGGCGAAAACCGGCGTGGACGGCTTCTTCGTCGTCAGCGCCGTAGCGGGCGCGCCGGACCCGAACAAGGCGGCAAAGGAGCTTGTCGCCGTTTGGCGGGAGAATGTGCGAAAACAATAAAACTTCATAGAAAAAACAGGGACGGAACGATAAGTTCAACGCTTATCGCCCCGTCCCTGTTTTTGTTTTGCAAAATCCCGAAGGAGGAGAAAAGAAATGAAAGGCAAAGTGTACGGGTACGCGCGGGTCAGCACGACGGAGCAAAACGAGGATCGTCAAATGGCGGCCCTGCGAAACCAAGGCGTCAAAGCGGAAAACATCTACCTCGACAAAGTCTCCGGCAGAGACTTCGAGCGCCCCATGTACCAAAGATTGAGCCGAATCCTGCGGGAAGGCGACCTGCTCTACGTCAAAAGCATCGACCGGCTGGGCAGGAACTATCAGGAGATTATCGAGCAATGGCGCATTTTGACAAAGGAAAAGAAAGCCGACATCGTCATCCTGGACATGCCCCTCCTGGACACGAGAAACGGCAAAGATCTGATGGGCACCTTCCTCAGCGACATCGTCCTGCAAGTCCTGTCCTTCGTAGCGGAAAACGAACGGGTCAACATTCGCCAAAGACAGCGCGAAGGCATCGAAATAGCCCAAAAGAATGGCATCCACCTAGGCCGCCCAACCAAAAACCTCCCCAGATACTTCCCGCTGATTTTCGAGCAATGGGAAAACGGGGAAATCACAGGAAAGGCGGCAGCCAAACACTGCAAACTCTCCAGAAGCACCTTCTATAGAAAAGTAAAGGAACTGAGAAACACCAGGCTCCAACAAGCCAACGAACCCACCCCGCCCACAAACCAAGACAACCGTTCACAGCACAATAGGAAGTAAAAATTCCTTGTGCACATCAATCCCGCAGCAACGTTCGTGCAAATTTGCCGTACGTCCTTTGGGGCAGATGACCTTGAACAAGGCGTGGTGCAAAAGAGAGGCCAGGCCAATTTCTTGCGCGAGGTTTGAGTTCCAAAGCCTGCTTGATCTTTTTATTATAGCTATCGGTTCAAAACGATGCGTATACAAAAGGATTGTTGCCTGTATACATCAGCCCCAGCAAGACGAAGATTTCCAGCCAAAGGATAAAAAATCGGCTTGGCTTCCGGATGTCCATGTTTGGAATCAGGCCGTTTCGGTTGTTGCGGCGGGCGGAATACAGAGAAACCGCGATCAGCAGAATGATGGACAGCCATGCGTAAACATACATTTGGTGGACCCCGAAGGATTCCCAGGCAAAGAGCCGGTAAAAAATATCTGTGATGTTTTGCATATCCGTTCCGCGAAAAAACACCCAGCAAAACGCGACGGATAAATATGTAACACCTATGCCAAGCATTTTGGGGAGTTGTACGCTTTTGCCCAGGGAAGACGCATAGAGATGGTACAGGCAAAGCAAACAACCGTGAATCAATCCCCACAAAACGAAATTCCACGCGGCACCGTGCCAAAGCCCGCAAACGAGCATGGTGACAAGCAGGTTGCGATACGTTTTTAGGAGTCCGGAGCGGCTCCCGCCCAGAGGAATATAGAGATATTCCTGGAACCATGAGGACAAGCTGATATGCCATCGCTTCCAAAACTCGCTGATATTTTCTGCGATGTAAGGGAGATTGAAATTTTCGCTCAATGTAAAGCCGAGGCAGCGGGCACACCCTATGGCCATGTCCGAGTATCCGGAAAAGTCGAAGTAAAGCTGCAAGGAATAACCGATGACTGCCAGCCATACGGTAGAAGAGTCAAAGGCCAAAGGCGCGCCGTAAACATCGTCCACGAGTACGCCGATGCGGTCAGCCAATACGGATTTTTTCAGGCACCCCATAATGAAAAGTTGAATACCGATTTGCAAATTTTCCCATCGGATGGCTCTCGCTTCGTGAAATTGCCCGATGAGGTTCTGCGCTTTTGTAATCGGGCCGGAAACGACCGTGGGAAAAAAGCCGATATACAAGGCGACGATCAAAAAATTCTCTTCGGCGGGGATTTTGCCATGATATACGTCGAGAAGATAACTGATGGCAAGAAATGTGTAAAAGGAAATGCCAAGAGGAAGCATCAGGCTCCATGTGTGGGATGGAGCGGAGCCAATCATGGCATAGAAGGAATCGAGGAAAAAATTGAGATATTTGCAGACGCCTAGGCTCAAGAGGGGGATGCCCAAGCCGACAGGGAGCGCGACACGGGAGTCATGAAGATGCTTGGCGGCCTGCCAAACGGTGACCGACGTCAGAACCAATAAAAATAGGAATCGCCAATCCCACCACGCATAAAAAAGATAGCTGGAAAGAAGCAAAGCGACATTTTGCCGTTTTGCTTCTTGCAACCAACGCATGGACAGCAAAGAAATCAGAAGAGCAATAGAAAATACCAATGGGAAAAATCTCA
The DNA here is from genome assembly GCA_017480545.1 of Schwartzia sp. (in: firmicutes). Classification (GTDB taxonomy): domain Bacteria; phylum Bacillota; class Negativicutes; order Selenomonadales; family Selenomonadaceae; genus RUG12372. The sequence continues at coordinate 54,661 of JAFVAI010000018.1, forward strand.
TTGTCCGAGGCCTTCTTCCTGAAGAATTTTATGCAATGTTTCCGCAATCATTCGATGCCCCTCCGCGTTTAGGTGGCCTTGCCCGATGTGGCTGTTCAGAAAGCCGTATGGCAATATTCGATGGGTTTCATAGTTTTCAATGAAGGTGGCACTGAGTTGGTCGTAAACATACAGGATATGATTTGCTTCACAGGCTTCCTTTAAGATTTTTTGGCACTCATCATCATTTGAGATGGTAATATGTCCGCTTTTTTCAAGGTGTACACGCGGCAAATACATTATGATAACTGGCATATCACCTAAGCGGTTTTTTAAAAGTTTCATAACGCGATTCGCTTTATCTCCAAATTGCACTAAATCTACAGGATTATCTACAGTATCAGTTCTATTTTTCAACAATGTTTTAATTTGATTGATTGAAAAATGAAGATATGGAAACGGAAGGGATCGATATATTTGAAATACAATGTTTCTATCCTTCCAATTTTGTTTTATTATGGGAGTATTGTTTGCTTCTAAAAATAGGATAATTTCATCCCAATCTGTCAATGTCGGCAAAAATGGCGTTTCAAGTATAATCAATTTGCACGATGCAAAGGATTTCGGAATATAAGGTAGACGATACAAATTGTCGCGCATGAATTTCCCATCGTTTCCTATGTTATAGGCTTTATAAGCGGAATTAAGTATGTTGAGACGAGAAACATAATTTTCGGACGTATCCACGCCCACCGCTCTTGTTTGTGATGACCCTATGCAGATTGTCTTTGCTTCTTGAGGAATGACAGTACTGTCGTTAAAAAATCCATGTTTATCGGTGGAAGTGATTCCAAATCCTTCAAGTCCGTAAAAATTATATTGCCGAGTTTTGTGCTTGTTGACAGTATAGCGATCTAGGTTGGGGATGGTTTGTGGCATATTGCAATAAAAACAGCACACGAAGTTTACGACCAAAAACGCGCATAAAAATGCCGCCGTCATTTTGGCCGTGTATTTTACGTTGGATAGACTATGCTCCATTAAGTGATTGCCCCCGTATCTGTTGGTTGACATTTAGTGAATGTCATTTTTATGTTGAGTTTAGCACATAATCGAGAAAATGACAATCACTGAATGTCAAATGCGGGGCGTGGGGCAATGTTCATCAACAAGACGGCGAGCGGGGCGAATAATATTTGCGGGCGGAATGTGTACCGGTTTCGCAAGGATTTGGGCATTTCGCAGCGCGAGTTGGCGGACAGATTGCAAATTCAAGGGTTGGACGTGGACAAGAACGCCATCCAGCGGATCGAGGCAGGCAAGCGGTTTGTGACGGATATTGAGCTTCTCTCGCTGGCGGCAGTGTTCGCAAGGAGCGTCGATGCGTTGCTGGAGATAGAGCAAAAATAACGGCCTCGGAAACAAGTTGCATTTCCGAGGCCGTTGTTTATATGGAAGCGTTCATTCGTCGAGCAAAATCCGGAATCTGGCTCCCGGGCGGATGCAGGAAATCAGGAACCGTTCTTCTTCCCGGATATGGGCGATGACATTGGTGCGCGGGTCGGCGGATTGGGGACGTTTTATGATTTGGAGCTCGCCCGCGTAGCGGAGGTAGTCGGCATTGTCCCATGTGATTGCGCCGAAGGGGCGAGGACCCGTGTTTTCCGGCAGGAGCGGCAGGGAAAGCGCTTTTGCTCTGGCCCGGCCCTCGACGGCGCGCACGGCGTCCCGCGCTTCGTCGGGGCGAGCGGTGAAAGGCTCGGCGAGGAAACGGCGGACGGCATTGTTTTCTATCGTGGGGACGGTGCGGAGCGTGACGAGGTTTGGCGTTGCGCCTGCAAGGGCGGTCAGTTCGTTGTCCGTCGGCAGCGCGTCGGAAAGGAAAAGGTCGTCGAGGCCGAGTGCGGCCAGATGGCGGGCGGCGAGGCCGACGGGGAAATTTCGATGCAGTTCCAAGGTGGGAAGCCCGTCGCGGAGGGGCGAGCGCTTTCTGCCGTCTTGCGTGGCGACGAAAGCGCCGACGCGGACGCCGAAGCGATGAAGCAGCGCCGTCTTCTCCGAGAGCGCGCGGATCGAGAGGCCGGTGCCCGTGCGCGGATAAAAATTGTGCAGGGCTTCCATCTGCGAAAAGTCCGCGCCGTTTTTGGAAAGCGCCGTTAAAAATTCCTCGGAAACGGTAGAGGCGTTCAACTGAATCCGAGCGCCCGGTCTGCTTCGGGTGAAGGACGCGATATCACGGACATCGAAGCCGTCGTCGAGACGGAGCGTCTGTATGCCGAACGCGCAGAAGGTTTCGGGCGTACAGGCGGCAAGCCCCAGGAGGTCGGCGCTCTCCGGCGTGACATCGGCGATCAGGTCGAGTCTGGCGCCGTGCGCCGCGTCGAGAATGGCGTGAAGCTCATCGGCGAAAGCGGCTTTGTCATGCTCGGGAATGTGCAGCGAAGTGAACAGGCGGGTGAAGCCGAGGCGCGCGGCGCGTCGAATCAGGGCGATGTTTTCCTCCGGCGTGTTGTCAAGGCCTGGATATACGGAGATGCCGAAAGCCATTTCACTTTTCCTCCTGTATTATGGAAAGGGCGGCGGCAAGCTGTCCGTCCGTTTTCCGCAAAAGACGCTCCGCTTTTTCTTTCGTGCATTTGCCGACGGCGATGAGAATGGCGGGCTTTGCCCGCCCGCTTGCCGCATGGAGGGCCGCCGCGCACGTTTCGCGGTCACGGCCGGAAACTTCCATGACGATACGAAGGGCGCGTTCCCGGAGTTTTTCATTGGTGGCGGAGACGTCCACCATCAGGTTTCCGTAAACTTTGCCCAGCCGAATCATTGCGCCGGTGGAGAGCATATTCAGGATCATCTTTTGCGCCGTTCCCGCTTTCATGCGCGTGGAGCCGGTGACAACCTCCGCGCCGGTCAGCGCCGTCAAATCGACATCGGCAAGAGCGGCGATGGGAGAATCGGAAGCGCAGGCGACGGCAACGGCGAAAGCGCCTCGCTGCTTCGCGCATCGAATGGCTCCGACGACATAGGGCGTGCGCCCCGAGGCGGAAAGCCCGACGACCGTGTCGCGCTCCGCAACGGCGAGATCGGAGAGGTCGGCTTCGCCCAGCGATTCATCGTCTTCCGCGCCTTCTTTCGCGCGAAACATGGCGTTCGCCCCCCCGGCGATGATGCCCTGTACGAGCGAGGGCGGCGTCCCGTACGTCGGCGGACATTCCACGGCATCAAGCACTCCGAGACGGCCCGACGTACCGGCGCCGCAGTAAATCAATCTCCCCCCCAGACGCATGCGGCGGGCGATTTCTTCCGCTGTCTCCGCGATTTTCGGTAAAAGCGGAGTGACGGCGTCCACGGCCTTTTGATCTTCCGCGTGGATCACCTGCATCATTTCCAACGGCGAAAGCTCGTCGATATTTGCGCTGGCGGGATTTTTTCCTTCAGTTTCCAATCGTTTCAAGTCGACCATTTGGCAACCTCCTATCACATTCCATAAGATAGATTTGCCGCGGCCGGGAAAAATCCTGCAAATTTTTTTGAACTGTAGAAAAGCGGGGAACTATCTGTTGCATTTCGATTGCACTGATATATGTCTTGTTCGGCGTTTCCTTAAAAATTGCCAATTTCTTGTCCTCCCCTCTGGGGAGGGGGGATCGCCGCAGGCGGTGGGTGAGGTTTTCACAACGTAACGCTTGTATCAGACGTTACATTACAAAGCCTCATCCGTCGCGCTTCGCGTGCCACCTTCCCCAAAGGGGGAAGGCAAGCAAAATTCAATGAAGATAGATAGGTTGCAAATCCAAGATCGCAAAAACTTCTATACGCCGTCGCAAAGATAAGGTATAATGACTGTATGTTTTCATCAAGGGGGCGCGGCGTGTGCGGGTGACGAAGAAGACGAAGGATGAGATGATCCGGATTTTGTCCGAGGTCTATGCGGACGCGAAGCCCGCGCTTCATTTCAGGAATCCGTTTGAATTGCTTGTCGCTGTGATTTTATCGGCGCAATGCACCGACCGGCGGGTCAATCTCGTGACGAAGCGGCTGTTCGCGAAAGCGGCGACGCCGGAGGCAATCGCGAAGATGGGGCTCACGAAATTGGAACAAGAGATCCACGAGTGCGGCTTTTTCCATGCGAAGGCGAAGAACATCCTCGCGACTTGCGGGATTCTTGCGCGGGATTACGGCGGCGAAGTGCCGGAGGATTTTGACGCGCTGCTTTCTCTGCCCGGCGTCGGGCGAAAGACGGCGAATGTGGTGACGAGCATCGCGTTCCGTCGCCCGGCGATCGCGGTGGACACTCATGTGTTCCGCGTGGCGAACCGGCTGCGGCTGGCCGTGGGCGGTTCGCCGGACGAGGTGGAGCTGGGGCTGAACAAGGCGATTCCGAAGGAGCAGTGGAGCGACGCGCATCACTGGCTGATATGGCACGGACGAAAGATTTGCAAGTCGCGCCGCCCGCTTTGCGCGGAGTGCCCGCTGGCGAAGCTCTGTCCGAGTTTCGGCACGGACGGCATAGACGAGAAAAAAGCGAACGGAAAGAAAAAGGCGTCTGGGGGAAAGAAAACGTGATGTATCGGAAGCCGACGTTTGACGACGTCGAGGCGATTTATCAAATGGTATACGACTACGCGCAGGAGGGCGCGATGCTGGCGCGTTCGCGCAACGCGCTGTACGAGACGCTGCGGGATATGATCGTGGCGGAGGAGGACGGGCGCGTGGTCGGCGTAGGCGGACTGCATTTTATCTGGGACAAGCTCGCCGAGGTGCGGACGATGGCGGTGGCGTCCGACCATACGCGCCGGGGCGTCGGCGCGGAGATTGTGCGGCGGCTGATTGACGAGGGGCGCTGCCACGGGGTCACGCGCGTTTTCACGCTGACGTATCAGGTGGACTTTTTTGGCGCGATGGGATTTCGGAAGATCGCGAAGGAGGAATTGCCGCCAAAAGTCTGGAAGGACTGCATCGACTGCCCGAAGTTCCCGAACTGCGACGAGGTCGCGATGATTCGGGAACTGTAATGCATGATATTTCTTGACAATTCTTTTCATGGGTGCTATATTTTTTCACAGAAAGCGAAATGCGATGCGCGGGAGAAGTAACGGACGGAATCCTGAAGAGAGCCGCGGGACGGTGCGACGCGGCGGAGGAAATCCGCGAAATACACCCGCAAGCAGCAGGCTGAAATCGAGTAGGCCGCGCCGGATTGCCCCCGTTATCATGGGCTAGGGCATAGTTTTTTCGTGCCCGAAAGAGAGGCTTGTCTTTTGGCAAGCAGGGTGGTACCACGGGTTTAACGGCTCGTCCCTGTAGAGGGACGGGCTTTTCTTGTTTATGGGAAAGATTTTTATTTTGAAGGGGGAAGTTCAAATGATTATCGTGATGAAGCCGGGCGCTACCGAGGACAACCTTTCACGGGTCAAGGAAAAAATCGAGAAGGCGGGGTTGTCGTATCATCTCTCGGTGGGCGAGAACCGCACGATTGTCGGCGTGATCGGCGACAAGAAAATCATCGGCGGCATTGAGGAAAACATGAGCGCTTTGGACGGCGTGGAAAAGGCGGTTCGCATCACGGAGAAATATAAGCTGGTCAGCCGCGAGTTCCACCCGGAGCCGACGGTCATCGACGTGCGCGGCTTCAAGATCGGAGGCGAGGAGCTCGCCATTATGGCGGGGCCGTGCGCGGTGGAGAGCATGGAGCAGCTGCGCGAGGCGGCCGCCGAGGTCAAAAAGGGCGGCGCGCAGTTCCTCCGCGGCGGCGCGTTCAAGCCGCGCACTTCGCCGTATGATTTCCAAGGATTGGCCGAGGAAGGGCTGAAGATGCTCCGCGAGGCGGGCGACGAGTTCGGCCTCCGCGTCGTGACCGAGATCGTGGATTTGAACGATGTCGAGCTTGTCTCGAAATACGCGGACGTGCTGCAAATCGGGGCGCGCAATATGCAGAACTTCCGCCTTTTGCAGGCGGTGGGCCACGGGACGAAGCCGGTGCTTTTGAAGCGCGGCCTTTCGGCGACGATTTCGGAATGGCTGAACGCCGCCGAGTACATCATGAGCGCGGGCAACGAAGCCGTCATGCTCTGCGAGCGCGGCATCCGCACGTATGAGACCTTCACGCGGAACACCCTCGATCTTTCGGCGGTGGCGGCGGTCAAGGAGCTTTCGCATCTGCCGGTTATCGTCGATCCGAGCCACGGCACGGGTCGCTGGCAGATGGTGCAGCCGATGGCGCGGGCGGCGGTTGCCGCAGGTGCGGACGGCCTGATTATCGAGGTGCACCCGCACCCGGAGGTGGCGCTTTCGGATGGCGACCAGTCGCTGACGCCGAAAAATTTCCGCGCGACGATGGACGAGGTGCGGGCAATCGCCGCCATCATGGGGAGAAAATAAATGGCCAAGCTGAATCTTGCCATTATCGGCGTCGGGCTCATCGGCGGCTCTTTCGGCCTCGCGCTGAAAAGCCGTCTCGGGGACGATGTGCATATCACGGGTCTCTGCCGTACGCAGGAATCGATGGATGCGGCGGTGGCGCGGGGCGCGGTGGACGAGGCTTCGGCGGACATCGCCGAGGTCGTCCGGGACGCCGACGTGATTTATTTGAGCACGCCGGTGCTCCAGATTGTGCCGATGGTCAAACAGCTCCTGCCCTATGCCAAGGAAGGCGTGGTACTGACCGACGCGGGCAGCACGAAATCGTACCTTTGGGACACGATTCGTCCGCTGCTTCCCCCGCACGTTTATTACGTTTCCGGTCATCCGATGACGGGCAAGGAAAAGAGCGGCGTGGCGGCGGCGGACAAGAACCTCTTTTTGCACAAATGCTATGTCATCTTGGAAGAAACCACCGCGCCGAAGGACATCTTTGACAAGATGGTGGATTTGATCCGCCTGACCGGGGCGAATCTGACGACGCTGCCCACGGCGAAGCATGACCGCTGCGCGTCGCTGATCAGCCATGTGCCGCATATCACCGCCGCCGCGCTGGTGACGCTGCTCTCGGAAAACCCGGAGGACGACGAGGACAGCCTGAAGCTGGCGGGGGGCGGATTCAAGGACACCACGCGCATCGCCTCGTCCAACGCGGATATGTGGGCGGATATTTGCATGACGAACGGCGCGGCCATCGAGGCGCACCTTGCGCAAATGCAAAAAATCCTGGGCGAAGTCGCTGACGCCGTCCGCCGGAAAGACCGCGTCGCCGTGCACGATTATTTTGCCGCCGCATGTCTATTACGTTTCCGGCCATCCGATGACGGGCAAGGAACAAAGCGGCGTCGAGGCGGCGGACTAGGACCTCTTCCTGCACAAATGCTCTGTAATTCTGGAGGAAACGACA
>JAFVAI010000019.1 GCA_017480545.1 Schwartzia sp. (in: firmicutes)
GAAAGACTGATACGCGCTGGCTTCTATGATTTAGCCTTAGCGTACCAGTCTGTGCACGTCAACTATTGAAACCGCCGTGTACCGAACGGTATGCACGGTGGTGTGAGAGGACGGCGGCTAATCACCGCCTCCTACTCGATCGGAACCTGTAAGAAACTGGATGTTTCTTACAGGTTCCGGTATGATATGGGGCCAATGTGCAATACAGGAGAATGAGGAGGATTTCTTTATGGGGAAGCGGTTTCATGAACTGGAAATTGCGGGCTGCACACGGCAGCTTCCAATTTTGAATCTTACGGACACGGAAGCCATCGCGGCGTTTGTCATGCTCGGCGACGTGGAGTTGGTGGAAAACTGCGCGGAGGCGCTTTTGCCGAAAGTGCCGAAGGAGACGGAGATCATCATGACCGCCGAGACGAAGGGAATCCCGCTGGCGGCTGCGCTCTCGCGCCGCATGGGATTCCCATGGTATGTGACGGCCAGAAAGTCCGTCAAGGCGTATATGGTAAATCCTCTGTGCGTCGAAGACCAGTCCATCACGACCAAGGGCAAGCAGAAACTCTACCTGATGCAGGAAGATGTGGAACGCCTCAAGGGAAAGCGTGTGCTGCTGCTGGACGATGTCATCAGCAAAGGCGGATCGATGAAAGCGCTTCGCGGCCTCGCGGAGGCGGCGGGCGGGACCGTAGTCGGCGAGGCCGCCGCCGTGGCGGAAGGCGCCGCCGCCCAACGGACGGACATCATCTTTTTGGCCTCGATACCGCTGTTTGACGCGCAGTAGCCGGAAACGGCCGCAAGAAAAAGGGTTGTTCGACTGCCCGATTTGCCTTGGTTTTCTATGTCACGCGGAGATGCTTTTTTGCATTGCAGAAACAAAGGTTATAATGGTAAAATGGAAAACGCTTGTGCAAGGATATCGTGTTTGGGCGCAGATGTTCAGCGGTCTGGTTTTGTGAAACGCCCTTTGGAAATTATGAAGGGGAGATTTTGTCGTGGCTGTCGAGAAGAACGGTATATTGCTGGAGTCGGGAACAAACGAGTTTGAGATCGTGGAGTTCTCGGTGGGTGGGGTTCATTATGGAATCAATGTGGCGAAGGTGCGCGAGGTCATTCAAAGCGCCTCTTTTCCGGTCACAAAAATGGCTCAGGCGCATCCGTATCTGGATGGCGTGATCACGCTTCGGGGAAGCACCATTCCGTTGGTCAATTTGCCCCGGTGCTTGGGGCATGGCCAGGGCGCGCAATGCAGGAATATCATCGTCACGGAAATCAATGCTTATTTTATCGGGTTCCTTGTGGAATCGGTGTCGCGGATCCATCGGATATCGTGGAACGATATGGAGTCGCCGCCGCAGGTCGGGGGAGATTCCAGGGTTGTGGGGATGGTTCGCTTCGGGGATAGAATCGTTCTGCTCATGGACTTCGAGTCCATCATCGCGGAGGTAAATCCGCAGATCAATAGGAAGCTGACGAATGTGCAAAGCCGTCAGGATAATCTGCAGGCAATGCGCGAAAGTACGCCTATCGTGGTGGCTGAGGATTCCATGATGCTTCGGAATATGGTGGTAGGGACTCTCAAGGATGCGGGCTATGGGAATGTCTCGGCCTTTGTCAACGGACTGGAAGCTTGGAATTACCTCCATCCGGAAAATGGACCCGCTCCTGATATGGGACACGGGGCAGTCATCACGGACATCGAGATGCCAAAGATGGACGGGCATAGGCTGCTCAAGCTGATTCGTGATGACGAGGAATTGCGCGGGCTTCCTGTCATTCTCTTCTCTTCCCTTATCAATGAGGAGATGCGCAACAAAGGCGAGATGCTGGGAGCGACGGGACAGATTGCAAAACCGGAAATGAATGAGCTCGTGGACTTCCTGGATTCGATCTTGCTTTCCGTTTGACATATCGGAGCCAAGTATGAGATGGATATGACCGTGCGCGGCGATACTCGTCGGCACGGTTTTGATTGAGAGGAGAAAGCATATGCGGACGGAGGATAACGGCGCGGCCATCGCGCGGGAATTGAAAATCAAGCCGAAGCAGGTCGAGGCGACGATGGAGCTTTTGGACGGGGGGAACACGGTGCCCTTCATTTCCCGTTACCGCAAGGAGGCGACGGGGGAACTGGACGAGGAGCAGGTGCGCACGGTGGAGGAGCGCATGACGTATCTTCGGAATCTCGTGAAACGGCAGGAGGAGATTGTCGCCAAAATCGAAGAGCAGGGGAAAATGACGGAAGAATTGCGGGAGGCCATCGAGAAGGCGCAAAAGCTCCAAGAGCTGGAAGACCTTTATCTTCCGTACAAGCAGAAAAAACGCACCCGCGCACAGATTGCCCGGGAACGCGGCCTCGCGCCGTTGGCGGAGGCGATGCTCGCGCAAGAGGAAACAACGCGGGAGGCTTTGGCCGTCGCGGCGGATTTCGTCGACGAGGAAAAGGGCGTGGCGACGGCGGAGGACGCACTGGCGGGCGCGGAGGACATCGTGGCGGAGACAGTCATGGAGGAGGCGGCGCTTCGCCAAAAGATGCGAAAAGAATTTTGGCAAACGGGCGTCATCGTCACCGAGCTAGACAAGGAAGCGGAAGAAAGCCAAACCTTCCTAATGTACGACAATTATGAGGAGCCGGTGCGGACGCTGCCCTCCCATCGTGTGTTGGCTATCAACCGCGGCGAAAAGAAAGGCTGTCTCAAGGTGCGCCTGAAAACGGATCACGAGGCGAACTGCGGGGCCATCTATCGGGGCGTTTTCAAGGGATCGTCGAGCTTCGCCGAGCCTTTGCGCCTTGCCGTGGAGGACGGCTACAAGCGGCTGCTGTTTCCCGCGTTGGAGCGCGAGATTCGCACGGCGCTGACGGAGAACGCCGAAGCGCAGGCGATCCACGTTTTCGGCGCGAATCTCAAACAGCTCTTGTTGCAGCCGCCGCTGGCCGGTCATGTGGTGCTGGGGCTTGACCCCGGCTACCGCACGGGTTGCAAGTTGGCGGTGGTGGACGCCACGGGCCACGTCCTCGACCACGGCGTCATCCAAGTGACGCAGAGTGACGCGGCGAAGCAGGCGGCGGAGCAAAAGGTGCTGGGGCTTATCCAAAAATATCATGTGACGCTGGTTTCCATCGGCAACGGAACCGCCTCCCTCGAAACGGAGGAATTCACCGCGAAGCTTATCAAGGACCACGATCTCAAAGATGTCCATTATCTGATTACGAACGAGGCGGGCGCGTCCGTCTATTCCGCCTCGAAGTTGGCGAAGGAGGAACTGCCGGAGTACGACGTTACCATTCGGGGTGCGGTGTCCATCGCGCGCCGTGTGCAGGACCCGCTCGCCGAGTTGGTGAAGATCGATCCGAAGGCCATTGGCGTCGGGCAGTACCAGCACGATGTCAACCAAGCGGAGCTTTCCCACACCCTCGATGCTACCATCGAATCTGCCGTGAACCACGTGGGCGTCGACCTCAATACGGCCTCGGGGGAGCTTTTGCGCCACATCTCCGGCATCAATGCCGGTGTCGCGAAAAATATCGTCGCCTATCGGAACGAGAACGGCTCTTTCAAGAAGCGGCAGGAGCTTTTGAAAGTTCCGCGCCTCGGCCCGGCGGCCTTTACCCAGTGCGCGGGCTTCCTGCGCATCCGCGGCGGCGCGTCGCCCCTCGACAACACGCCCGTGCATCCGGAGTCTTACGCTCTCGCGGAACGGATTCTCGCCCGTCTTGGTTTCGAGCCGGACGACCTCGGTGACCGCAAGTCCCTCGATTTTCTCGCGGCAAAGGCCAAGCTTGTGAATGAGGAAAAACTCGCAAAAGAACTGGACGCGGGCTTGCCCACCGTCCGCGACATTTTGGCGGCGCTGGTGAAGCCGGGCCGCGATCCCCGCGAGGATTTGCCCGCGCCGCTGACGCGGCAGGCCATCGTCAAGCTATCCGACATCAAGCCGGGCACCATCATGCGCGGCACGGTGCGGAACATCACCGACTTCGGCGTTTTCGTGGACATCGGCATCAAGACGGCGGGCCTCATCCATATCTCCGAGCTCAGCACGAAGCGTGTGCGCCATCCGCTGGACGTGGTGGCCGTGGGCGACGTCCTGAGCGTCATGGTCATCAAGGTGGACGAGGAGCGGGGACGCATCGGCCTCTCGTTGCGTCAGGTCCCGGCGGAGAAGAGAGTGGGCTGATGCGCCTGCTTCGCAGGCTACAGCCGCGCTAAAGCGCGTCTGACGTCAGCTTTGCATAAGCGACTCACACGCAATCGAAGATTGCGGTTCGCTGCTTATCATGCAATCGCAGTAAGAATTTAAAAATCCTAACTGCGATTCGTATGAGCCGTCGGTGCAATTCACATTCGGGTTTCGCGTTCACATCGGCGCCGATTGCGCACAGAAACGCTTTGTGCTAAGATACAAGCGATAAGCGGGTTTGTCATCCGGAAAGGAAGGGGTTTGAAGATGCACACGATTTCCGTTTTTGCCCAGAAAATGGCTTTGGCGGCAACGATTTTTGCTATGGTTCCGGCAGGAATCGCCTGCGCGATGCCGGATGCGGCGCAGACTGCGGCCGTCGAGCGAAAAGCGGCGGACGAGTTTATCGGGTTTTGGGAGGAAGAAAGCAACAGCCGCATCGGGCTTACGATCACTCCGGCCCAAACGGGTTGGTACGGCGTCGAAATCAGTTGGCCGCGCAACGAGCGTCAGGTGGATATGTGGACGATGACCGCCAGACCGACGGGCGACCATGTCCTGCGGTATGCGGATTGCCAGCATTATCTCCTGACTTACGGCCCGCAGTATTTGGAGAAGGAAGAACTCCTGTACCGGGACGGCACGGGAAGCCTGCACATGGTGGACGCAAAACGGATTTTTTGGCAGGACGACCAGGAGCACAAGGCCGACGATGCTGTATTTGTGCCTTTGACATCGCCGCTTGGCGGAGGACAGTGAATGACCGCGTCCATTCCGGCACGGGCAACCTCGCCGAGAAAGGGCAGCGGCGGGCTGAATTTCTTTTTCTGATTTCCATTGGCCGACAGTGCCTCTCTGCTCCGAACGGAAACGCAGAGGGGCATCTCTTTCACGAAATTTTTTGGCTCCGTTTTCCAAAAATATTTGGAAAACGCTTGCGAAAAAAAATGCCATGGGATATAATGACATTGAAAAATTATCAGACAGGGAGGTAATGAAAATGTTGATCGGCAGTGTGGGATTGAATTCGATTGCCAATCAAGTGGCGCAGGATGGATACAGCGCGGCGCATGCGTCTTCCAAAGAGGCTTCGAGAAATCTGAGCGTGTCCAATTTTGGAAGCGAGACGAAAGCGGGATCTTCCAAATTCCAGCAGGCAAACGAAATGGCGGCCCAGGAGGGCAATCGGGCGACGGCTGAGAATATGCGGGAGACGACCAGCACGTTCGAGCAGTTCGAGGAGAAGCAGTCGTACACGAAGAACGCGACCTTGGCCGCGATTCGCCAGAACACGATGGACATTTCCCAGTAAGAAAACAGAGGCAGTGATGTGGCGCCGGAAGGTTTATCCTTCCGGCGTTTTTGTTTCTCTCCCCAAAATAAAAATTTTATCTTCTGTTTTCATTTTTGCAAAGGGATGGAAAGCCCTGTTTCCTTCTGTTGCAATGGGGCGTGAAGCAAAAGTGGAGAATGAATTTTGAATATACCTATACGGGTATCTGTATTGCAAAATGAATTTCATTTGCTATAATTAAAGAAAGTTTTGTAGGTGGCAAGCCCACCTGCTTTTTTTGCAACAATAGGAAACGCTTCATGGCGGGAAAACAGGTGCGATGCCTGTGCTGTCCCGCAGCTGTAAGGGGAGCGCCTCCCGAATACGCCACTGGGAAACCGGGAAGGTCGGGAACGCGCGACGAACCAAGCCAGAAGACCTGTCCATGGAGCTGTACGTTCTGCTTGCGGAGGACAAGAGGACGGCGCGATGATATGCCTGTGCTTTTTTGCGCGGCAGATTGTCCCGCTCGCTTCCGCAAAGGAAACGGGCGGGATTTTTCTTTTGGTTTGCGATCCGGGGGGAACGACAATGAAAAAATCTTTCGCGGGCATTGCGGCATCTTTGCTCTTGGCAGGTGTTCTGACGGTTGCGGGATGCGGCGGCCCGGAGCAGACAGCCGAAGTCAAGCCGAAAAACGGGCTGACGGTGTACACTTCCGTTTACAACGGGATGGTCAAGCAAATGGCCGAGCCTGTAGTGAAGCAGCAACTGAAAGAAGTGGATGTCGATTGGCGAACGGCAGGCAGCGAGAACGTGAAGGCGAAGCTGTTCGACGAGATGCGGCAAGGCAAGGCCGAGGCGGATCTTGTGATGATTTCGGATCCGAGCTTTTACCTGCAACTGAAGAAGGACGGCAAGCTCTTGAACTATAAATCGCCGCAGGCGGCGGAGCTGGCGGAGGCAGTGGACGCGGACGGCGCGTTTACGCCCATCCGCGTCAGCGCGATGGTGATTGCCGTAAATCGCGACAAAGTCCAGGACATTCCGAAGAGCTGGAAAGATTTGCTCGATCCCAAGTACAAGGGGAAAATCGCGATGCCGAATCCGAAAGTTGCGGCGACGGCTTTGGCAACCGTGGCGGCGCTGAAAGACAAATACGGCTGGGAATACTGGCAACAGCTCAAGGACAACGGCGTAATCGTGAGCCCCACGATGGAGATGCGCGACAAATTTTCCCGCGGCGAATATCCGATCACCATCACGATGGAGGAGGACGTGCTGAAACAAAAGCAGTCGCAGAACGTGAACGCCGAAGTCGTCTACCCGGAGGAGGGCAGTGTGCTTTTGCCCGGCTATATCGGCATCCTGAAGGACACCAAAAACCCGGGGGATGCAAAAAAACTGGTGGACTGGTGGCTGAGCGACGAAGGCCAGTCGGCGATGAGCTTGGCCTTTATGCATCCGGTCAAGTTCGGCGTCAAGGAGCCGGTCGGCTCGCGCGGCTTGATCGAGCTGCGAATTCATTCGCTGCCGGTGAACTGGAATAAGCTGATGGCGGAAGAAAAGCAAGTCAAGGAAAAATTTGCGGAGATTATGAAGTAATTGTATTTTTTAGGAGGCTTTTATGTTACACACAGTTTGCTTTGCGAATATCCATATCGACCCTTGCACGAAATTGCGCATGTTCGTGGACGTGCCGCGCACACTGAACACGATTCCCGTGACGTTCATCAACGGGAAATACGACGGCCCGACCGTGCTTGTCACGGCAGGCGTCCACGGCAGCGAATACCCGGGGACGGCCGCGGCCATGGAACTGGGAAAAGACTTGACGCCGGAGGAAATCCACGGGTGCCTCGTCATCATGCATCCCGTCAATGTTTCGGCGTTCTGGGCGCGCATGGCGGAGCTGTGTCCCGAGGACGGGCTGAACCTGAACCGCGTCTTTCCCGGCAATCCCACGCTCAGCCGCACCTACAAGCTCGCCGATTTCTTGTTGCGTGAGTTCATCCTGAAAGCGGATTACTATCTTGATTTGCACAGCGGCGATTTGCAGGAGGATTTGCATCCCTATGTGTATTTCCCCGGGAACGCTTCGGAGGAGGTCAACAGGAAGTCGAGGGATCTTGCCAGCCAGCTCAACGTGGAATACATGGTGCGCTCCACCGCCACCACGGGCGCATACAACTGCGCGGCGCTGAACGGTGTGCCCAGCATCCTCGTCGAGCGCGGAGGCACAGGCTTCTGTTGCCGCGAGGATATCGACGAATACAAGGACGATGTCATGCACATCTTGCAGTACGTCGGCGTGACGCCGGACTACGACCATGGCCATCTCCATACCTTTACGCCGCAGGAGCTGACCAATATCGAATACTTGGAGGCGGACCGCCCCGCGTGTTGGTATCACCTGAAGCACAGCGGCGAAATGGTGGAGAAGGGCGAGCTATTGGGCTACGCCACCGACTTTTTCGGCGAAAAGCAGGAGGAGTTCCGCGCGAAATTCAGTGGCGTGATGCTGTATATGACACCGGCGCTCTCCATCACGCCGGGGCGTGTGCTCTGCGCCTACGCGGAGCTGCCGGAAGGCTACGTGCCGCAGGCGCCGCATACCCATGTCCACACCCATGCGCTGCCGGAAAAGGTGGATAAATAATTTTTTTCAAGCAGGAGACGACATTGGCTAAAACGCTTGATCTTACCCAAGGCCCTATCGCAAAGAAACTGCTGATGTTCGCGCTGCCGCTCTTGGGGGCGAGTCTTGTCCAGCAGCTTTACACCACCGTGGACATTCTCTTTGTCAGCAATTTCTTGGGCGCGGAGGCTTCGGCGGCGGTCGGGGCCAGCGTGTTCCTGACCGGGGCGCTGATCAATTTTTTCACGGGCGTCAGCATCGGTGCGGGCGTCGTCATCGCGCAGGCTTTCGGGCGCAAGAACGACGTGCAGCTCGGAAAGTCCATCCATACGTCGATGGCGCTCGGGCTGATCGGCGGCGTGCTGTTGACCGTGCTCGGCGTGCTTTTCGCCGCCGCGTTCCTGCGCGCGGTCGACACCCCCGCGAGCATTTTCCAGGACGCCTATGATTATGTGCAGGTGTTCTTTCTCGGCCTGACCTTCATGCTGGTCTTCAATATGGCGGCGGGCGTCATGCGGGCCCTGGGAAATTCCCAGACGCCTCTCTTGATTCAGCTCGTGTGCGGGATTATCCATATTGCGACGAATTACCTGTTTATCCTGTATATGGACAACGGCGTCCTCGCCGTCGCTTGGTCGTCGGTGCTGTCGCAGGTGCTCTCGGCGGCCCTGTCCGTCCGGTATCTGCTGCAAAACGGCGTCGTGCGGCTAAAAAAGCTGGCGGTGGACGGCCCCCTGACGAAAGAGATTATCCGTATCGGCTTGCCCGCGGGCTTGCAAGGCGTCGTGGTGTCGCTTTCCAATGTATTCGTGCAGTATTTCATCAATGGGTTTGGCGTGACGGCCATCGCGGCCTTTACCGCCTATTTCCGCATTGAGCTTTTGTTCTATATGCCGCTCTGCGCGCTGGGACAGGCCATGATGACCTTCACGGGGCAGAACGTGGGGGCGAGGCTCTATGGCAGGGTGAAGAGCGGCCTGAAGACGACCCTCGTTTTCGGCGTGGCTTACTCGCTGGCGTTGGCGGCGGTCCTGCTTTATTTCGGGCGGGAGACGTTCGGGATTTTCTACTCCGAGCCCGCCGTCATCGACATGGGCGTCGCCATCATCTGGGTTACGTTCCCGCTCTATTTCTTCTATGTGTTCCTCGAAACTTTCGCGGACACTTTGAGGGGCGGCGGCGAGTCGGCGGGGCCTATGTACATCGTGTTGTTCAATCAGTGCATTTTCCGGACAGTGATTCTCGTCGGCTTCATGCAGATCGCCCACGACATCCGCCTTTTGGCTGCGGTCTATCCCATCACATGGGGCACGGCGGGCGCCATGCTGTACTGGTACTACCGGAAAGGCACTTGGATGAAAGCGTGAACAAGTTGACAGCCGGGAGGTCATCTGCTAGGATAAGTAAAGATGAAAAAAAGAATATTTTTTTCATCTTTTATTTATAAAAATAACGAACGGGAGGAAAAAAACACTATGACAAAAATTTCCAAGTTCTCCAAAAAAGCCGCCGCTCTCTTGGCGGCGGGCATTTTGACCTGCGGCCTCGTCGCGGGCTGCGGC
Organism: Schwartzia sp. (in: firmicutes); assembly: GCA_017480545.1. Taxonomy (GTDB): domain Bacteria; phylum Bacillota; class Negativicutes; order Selenomonadales; family Selenomonadaceae; genus RUG12372. Next base: position 9,653 of record JAFVAI010000019.1, read on the forward strand.
GGTGGCGGCGGCGACAAGCAGGCCGATTCCGGCAAGGCCAAGGTGCTGACCTTCGGTTGCCAGATGTACTCCGACGGCGTCATCGACCCGTCCTCGCAGGTCAACTGCGCTTGGAACGTGAGCCGCTTCGGCATCGGCCAGACGCTGTTCCGTTTTGATGACAACGTCAAGGCGGTCCCGCAGCTCGCGGAGTCCGCGACGCCCAGCGACGGCAACAAGACTTGGACCTTCAAGCTGAAAAAAGGCATCAAGTTCAGCAACGGCACGGAAATGACGGCGACCAAGGTCAAGGAGTATCTGGACTGGATTCGCGAGGCGGGCAAGAACGGCTCCACGAACCCGACGAAGTTCCTCGACGCGGGTGCGGTGGTCACGGCGGACGACGCGGCGGGCACCATTACGATCAAGTCCGAAAAGGCCTATCCCGATATGCCGGCGAGCCTCGCCGATCCCTCGATGTGCATCCTCGACGTCAAGGGCACCGGCGACAACATGAAGAACGGCGCCATCGGCACAGGCCCGTACATGGTCAAGAGCTTCAAGGATCAGGTCGGCTATGAGATGGTGGCAAACCCCCATTACTGGAACGGCAAGCCGCCTTATGACGAAGTCAAGATCCTGTTCATGGGCGACGCTTCCGCCAAGGCGAACGCGCTTCGCGCCGGGCAGATCGACCTCGCCGAGAACATCATGAACGTCGCGGATCTGAAAGCCCTGCAGGACGACAAGAAGTTCAAGGTGGAAATCACCGCGGGCACCCGCTGCGGATTTAGCTGGATGAACATGAAGGAAGGCCACCCGCTGGCGAACAAGGCGCTGCGCCAGGCCGTGCTGAAAGCTATCGACTACAAGGCCATCTGCAAGTCCAACACCATCGGCAACCTGTACAGCCCGGGCCCGTCGGTCATTCCGAGCTCCCTTGGCTACGGCTTCGACAGCCTGAAGAACCCGTATGAGTACGATCCGGAAGGTGCGAAGAAGATCCTCGACGATGCGGGGATCAAGGACACGGACGGCGACGGCATCCGTGAGCTGAACGGACAGAACATCCAGCTCCGTTACATCTCCTATGCGAACCGCCTCCTGAACGACTTCTCCGATGCGCACACCCAGTACCTGAAAGCCGTCGGCATCGGCGTGAAGAGCGAATATGGCAGCTCCGACGACCAGTGGACGAAGCTCGTGGCGGGCGACTACGACTTCAACAACAACAACTGGAACGTCATGATCGCCGGCGCGCCGACGACCTATATGGCGAACTGGTACAGCCCGAACAAGGACAACTTCTGCGGCTACAAGAACGAAGCCTATGACGCGGCCTATGAGGAGCTGCGTACGACCATGGATCCGAAGCGCTACGCCGAGCTGATGACGACGCTCCAGCAGACGTTGATTGACGACGCCGCCGTTTTGGTGGACGGCTATTACAATAGCTGCATCATCTACAACGACAAGGTCGGGTATGCTCATATCTATCCGCTGGATTACTACTGGATCACCGACGAGATCAAGCCGGCGAAGTAAGATTCTGTACTCCCCCTGTCAGCTTCGCTGACACCCCCCTCAAAGAGGGGGGCTTGCAATGACGCTTTTTAAGCCTCCCTCATCAGAGGGAGGTGTCAGCCCAAAGGGCTGACGGAGGGAGTTTTTATTGACGATGGAAGATACTGCAAAGGGAGCGTCTCACGCCCCCTTTGCAGAATTTTCTTTTGATTGTCTGCCATTATCCACATAGTGGATATGTGCCGCTAGGCTCGCGCCCCGCGCTCGCCAAGCGGACACATTATTCATGCAATACTCCTACTGCAAGGAGAGAATACGATGAACAAAAATCAAATTGTTTCCCGATTGCTGCAAATGCTGATTGTGTTGATCGGCATCAGCTTTATCACGTTCTTGTTGACGTATCTGTCCCCCGGCGATCCGGCGCGCAACGTCTATACCCATAGCGGCGTCATGCCCACCACGGAAATGATCGAGGAAATGCGCGTGACGCTGGGACTGAACAAGCCTTTCTTTACGCAATATACGGACTGGGTGCTGAACTGCCTGCAAGGCAATTTCGGCAATTCCTTCATGCTGCAAAAGCCGGTGGCGGAGCTTTTGGCGGACCGCTTGTGGCCGACCTTGAAGCTGACCTTGGCGGCGACCGTGCTCATGCTTCTCTTTTCCGTGCCGCTGGGTGTGCTTTCCGCGGTGCATCATAACAAACCCATCGACTATATCGTGCGCGCCGTCACTTTCTTCGGCGTATCCATCCCGAATTTTTGGCTGGGCCTGATGCTGATCCTTATTTTTTGCGTCAAGCTGGGGCTTTTCCCGGTCGTTTCCTCCGCGGGGGATTTCAAGTCGTTGATCCTTCCGGCAGTGACGTTGGCGGTGGCCATGACGGCGAAATACACGCGGCAGGTTCGCACGGCGGTGCTGGAGGAGCTGCACTCGGATTATGTCATCGGCGCCCGCGCCCGGGGCGTTTCCGAAAACGCGATTTTGTGGCGCAACGTGCTTCCCAATTCGCTTCTGCCGCTGATTACGATGTTGGGCCTTTCGATTGGCTCCCTCTTGGGCGGCACCAGCGTCGTCGAGATTATCTATTCCTATCCGGGGCTGGGCAATCTCGCGGTGTCGGCGATCATGTCCGCCGATTATTTCTTGGTGCAGGGCTATGTGCTTTGGGTTTCCGTCATCTATATGCTGATCAACTTGGTTGTGGACATCTCCTACAATTTTGTGGATCCCCGTATGCGTCTGAGGAGGTAAGCGCATGGACACGACAAAGAACAAATTTTTGAGCAACAGGGGCTTTGTCTTATTCGGCGTCTTGGCTCTTGTCGTCATACTGATTGCCATTTTTGCCCCCGTGCTGGCGGGCGGCATCGACCCCACGGCGGGCAACCTGAAAGACGCCATCATGCCGCCGGACGAGCAGCACATTTTCGGCACGGACAAGATGGGGCGCGATATTTACGCCCGTGTGCTGTACGGCGCCCGCATCTCGCTGTCGTCCACGTTTATTCTGGTGGCGTTGATTTTCGTGGTTGGCACGGCCCTCGGTGTGCTCGCCGGGTACTTCGGTGGCTGGGTGGACGCCGTGATTATGCGTCTCGCCGATATGATGATTGCCTTTCCGGGCCTCGTGCTGGCGATTGCCGTCGCCGGTATGCTGGGCGCCAGTATGCGGAACGCGATCATCGCGATTACGATTGTGACATGGCCGAAATACGCGCGCATGGCGCGTTCTTTGGTGCTGAAAATCCGCCACACGGATTATGTGTACGCGGCTATCGTCACCGGCTCCAGTACTTGGCGGATGCTCTGGAAGTATATGTTGCCGAACACCATTACCACTCTCGTCATCACGGCGGCGACGGACATCGGCGGCATGATGATGGAGCTTGCGGCGCTGTCCTTCCTGGGCTTCGGCGCACAGCCGCCGACGCCGGAATGGGGCTCCATGCTGAACGAGGGCCGCGACTTTATGCAGTCCGCGCCTTGGATGATGGTGTACCCGGGCTTGGCGATTTTCATTACCGTCGTCATCTTCAACATGCTTGGCGACAACCTGCGGGACATCTTGGATCCGCGGGAAGAGTAAGGGGGGGAATATCATGTCATTGTTGGAAGTCCGGAACGTAGATATTTCCTACGGCAAAAACCTTACGGTAAAAAAATGCAGCTTGGAGCTTGAAAAAGGCGAGATTATGAGCATCGTCGGCGAATCCGGCAGCGGCAAGACCACCGTGATCCGCGCGGTCATGGGACTGCTCCCCGGCGCGGGCCGGGTCTCCGCCGGCAGCATTGCCTACGACGATATGGATTTGCTGAAGCTGACCGACAAGGAGTGGCGCGATTTGCGCGGCCACGATATATCCATGATTTTTCAGGATAGCGGCGCCATGATGAACCAGACGCGGCTCATCGGCGACAGCTACGTGGAATATATCCGCACCCATGAGGACATTTCCAAAGAGGACGCTTGGGCGAAAGGCGTCGAGATGATCGAGCGGATGCGCCTCCCGGACGGCGACCGCATTATGCGGTCCTATCCGTTCCAGCTTTCCGGCGGCCAGCGCCAGCGCGTCGGCATCGCCATGGGCATGACGTACCGCCCGAAGCTGCTCCTCGCCGACGAGCCGACCTCGGCGCTCGACGTGACGACGCAGGCGCAGATTGTCCGCCAATTCATGGAGCTTCGCGACGAGTACGGCACCAGCATCATCATCGTCACCCACAATTTGGGCGTAGCCGCCTATATGGGCGACAAGATCGTGGTGATGAAGCGCGGCGAGGTCGTGGACCGGGGCGAGCGCGAGTATATTCTCCATCAGTCCACGAATCCGTACACGAAACTGCTCTTGGACGCGGTGCCGACTTTGGGAGGGAAACGCTATGTTTGATGAAAAGGACTTGCTGATTGACGCGCGTCATGTGACCCGCCGGTTTCCCACCAACGACGGCAGGATGCTGACCGCTTGCAATGACGTCAATCTGAAATTCTATAAAGGCAAAACGTTGGGCCTCGTCGGCGAGTCCGGTTGCGGCAAGAGTACCTTCATGCGTTTTCTGGTCTGGCTCGACAGCCCGACGGAGGGCGAGATCCTCTTCCACGGAAAGGACATCACGAAAATGAAGGGCGCGGAGCTGCACGAGAACCGCCAGCATATCCAGATGGTTTTCCAGGATCCGTCCACATCGTTTAATCCCAAAATGAAAATCAAGGAAATTGTCTGCGAGCCGCTGTTGAATTTCAACCGCATCGGCCCGTCCGACATGGACGCGAAAGCGCGGGAACTGTTGGAGATGGTGGAGCTGCCCGGGGATTTCGCGGACCGCTTCCCGCACAATATGTCCGGCGGCCAGCGCCAGCGCGTGGCCATCGCCCGCGCCATCGCCTTGGAGCCGGAGTTCATCGTCATGGACGAGGCCACCAGCGCGTTGGACGTCTCCGTGCAAAAGACGGTCATTGAGCTCATCACCCGCCTGCAAAGGGAAAAGAATATTTCCATCGGCTTTATCTGCCACGACCTTGGCCTGATTGAGTCCTTTGCCCATCAGGTGGCGGTCATGTATTTGGGCAATATCGTGGAGGTCATGCCCGGCGAGGGACTGTCCGACACCTGCTGCCATCCGTATTCACGGGCGCTCTTGAATTCCGTGTTTGATGTCCATATGGACTTTTCCAAGAAAATCGAGAACATTAAGGGCGAGCCGCCCAGCCCGTTGGATTTGCCGCCCGGTTGCGCGTTCAGCAACCGTTGCCCGGACTGCAAGGAATGTTGCACAACGGAAAAGCCAAAATTGAAGGAAATCGCGCCGGGGCACATGGTGGCCTGCCATTGCTGCGCGGGATAAAGTGAGCCTTGCGTGGTGAACTAAGACTCCCTCCGTCACGCCTGCGGCGTGCCACCTCCCTCTAAGAGGGAGGCACGATAAAAAGCCCCCCTCTTGGAGGGGGTGTCAGCGAAGCTGACGGGGGGAGTTTGTAAAATATCCTATACATCAACAGAAAGGAGCAACAAAATGGCGCACGACCACGAGCACGACCATAACCATGAGCACGGTCACGACCATGACCATAATCACGAGCACGACCATAATCACGAGCATGAACATAATCACGAGCACGACCACGAACATGAGCACAATCATGACCACGAACACGGTCACGGGCATGACCACGGACACAATCACGACCATGACCATGACCATGACCACGGGCACGATCACAGACACGATCACGACCATGACCATGACCACGGGCATGACCACGGACACGACCACGACCACGGCCATGATCACGGTCACGATCATGACCATGAGGACGAGCACGACCACAGCGAGCATGAATTGGTCCACCACAACGCTTCTTATACCCATGAGGGGCATGTGGCGGGGCATCCCGACAACTGCGGTTGCGAGGAATGCAATTCCCATGAGGAGTATTGCGACTTCTGCGGGGAGAGCTTGGCGCACTGCAAGTGCCGGATGCCGGACGCGGACAACGTCAAGCGCGTTTATGAATTGATCAATCTGGATTGCCCGATTTGCGCGTCGAAAATCGAGCACAAAATCAAGTCCCTGCCGGGCGTTGACTATGCGACGGTCAGCTACAGCACGAAGCAGCTCCGCGTCTCGGCAAAGAACCCGGACGCCATGCTGCCGATTTTTCAGGAAATCTGCCGTTCCTTCCTGTCCTATGTGACGGTTGTGCCGCGAGACGAAGGACCGGGACAGTCCGACAAGTTCCGCACCTACAATGTCAGCGGCCTTGATTGCGCGGCCTGTTCCATCAAGGTGCAGGATGCCGTCGCCGCGATTCCCGGTGTGCAGATGGCGACGCTGGTCTATGAGACGGGACAGCTCCGCGTGACCGCCGACGATTACGACGGATTGTTGCCGAAAATGCAGGCGGCGGCGGAAAAGGCGGAGGACGGCGTCACGATCACGGAGCGCGTCCGCGCCTCCGCGCAAAAGAAATACCGCACCTACAAGGTGGACGGCCTCGACTGCGCCGCTTGCTCCGTGAAGGTGCAGGACGCTATCGCCGCGTTGCCCATTGTCGATGAGGCGATATTGGTTTACGAGACGGGGCAGCTCCGCGTCAGCGCCAGAAGCTACGACGGCCTTTTGCCGCAAATGCAAGCGGCCGCCGACAAAGCGGAAGAGGGCGTGACGATTTCCGAGAAGGAGCAGTTCGGCGCCGCGAAATTCCGCACCTACGATGTGCAGGGCTTGGATTGCGCGGCTTGCGCCACGAAGGTGGAGGACGCCATCAAGGCGATGGCGGAGGTGGAGGATGCCGTGCTGGTGTACGCCACCGGCCAGCTTCGCGTGACCGCGAAGAGCTACGACGGCCTCACCGCCAAGATGCAGGCTGTGACAGACAAGGTGGAGGACGGCGTGACCATCGTGGAGCGCGAAGACAACGCGCCCGTCCCCGAACGCAAAAAAGAAAAATCCTTCCTCAGCGAGAACGCGAGAGAAATTTTCGAGTTGGTCGTAGGCGGCGCGATTTTCATCGTGACGGAATGGCTGGGCCTCGTGCCGGAACAGTACCATATGTACTGCCTCGTCGTTGCCTATGTGATTCTCGGTTGGAAGATCGTGCTGACCGCCTTGAAGAACCTCACAAAAGGCGAATTCTTCGACGAAAACTTCCTGATGACTGTCGCCACCTTGGGCGCGTTTGCGATTCAGGCGTGGGAAGAAGCGGTCGGCGTTATCTTCTTTTATCGCGTCGGCGAGTGGTTCCAGGACCGGGCCGCCGACAGGAGCCGCGACCAGATCATGGACGCGGTGGATATGCGTCCGGAAGTGGTCAACCTGCTCGTCGGCGAAGATGTGAAGGTCATTCCTTCGGCGGAGGCGCGGGTCGGCGATATCCTGTTGGTGCGCGTCGGCGACCGCATCCCGTTGGACGGCGTTGTCATCGACGGCGAGAGCCTCCTCGACACGTCCCCGGTCACGGGCGAGCCGGTGCCTGTCCGCAAATCCTACGGCGACGAAGTGCTGTCCGGCTGCGTGAATACCTCCGGCATGCTGAAGATTCGCGTGGAAAAGGAACTCCAGGAATCCATGGTGACGAAAATCTTGGATTCCGTGGAAAACGCGGCGGCCAACAAGCCGTATATCGACAAATTTATCACCCGTTTCGCTCGGGTTTATACGCCTATCGTGGTGGCGTTGGCTCTTATTGTGGCCATCGTGCCGTCCCTGATGACCGGCGAATGGAACAAATGGATTTACACCGCGTTGACCTTCCTCGTCATCAGTTGCCCGTGCGCACTGGTGCTTTCCGTGCCGCTGTCCTTCTTCGCGGGCATCGGCGCCGGGTCGAAGCTGGGCATCCTGTTCAAGGGCGGCAACGCCATGGAAATGCTGAAAAACGTGGCGGCGGTGGTCATGGACAAGACCGGCACCGTCACGAAGGGCAACTTCGTGGTGCAGGAAGTTCTCCCCGCGGGCGGCGCCAACGAGAACGAGCTTTTGCGGGTCACCGCCGGGGCGGAGCAAGTTTCCACCCATCCGATTGCGGTCAGCATCGTCAGCGCGGCGAAGGAGCGGAATCTCGACATGGAGCGTCCGGACCGCTTCGAGGAAATCGCCGGGGCGGGTCTTGTGGCTTATTCCGGAAACAATACCCTCTTGGTGGGCAATCCGCGCTTGATGGATCAGTTCAAGATTGATTACAGCGCCTATCAGCGGGCGGAGTACGGCAGCGAGGTACTGGTGGCGAAAAACGGCACATACCTCGGCAGCTTGCGCATCAACGACACCCTGAAGGACGACGCGAAACAGGCCGTGGCGGACATCACGAAGCTCGGCCTTTCCACGGTCATGCTCACCGGCGACGCCCGGAGGGAAGCGGAAGCCGTGGCGAAGGAGGCCGGGATCTCGGAAGTCCGGGCGGAACTTCTCCCGCAGGACAAGCTGAAGGAAATGAACGACCTTCGGAACAAATACGGCGGCGTCATGTTCGTCGGCGACGGCATCAACGACGC
>JAFVAI010000020.1 GCA_017480545.1 Schwartzia sp. (in: firmicutes)
CGTGCCCCTGCCGAGGGATTTTTTCGTCAGGCAAGGAAAAGGGCTTGAAGGCGTAGCATCGCTACGTCGAAAGCCCTTTGACACGGCATGACGGAAAAAGACCCGGCAGGGGTGCGGCGGGACTTGTTCGGTGTTTCCTTAGGGAAACCCATAAAATATTTTTCGGGGGGAGACTGTTTATAATGGAAGAAAAGCGGAACGAAACGCAAAAAGCGCGCAAGGCGGACTCTTGGGAGGCCCGCGACGTCGCGCATATCTGGCACCCGGCGGCGCAGATGAAGGACTACGAGGAGCTGCCGCCCATCGTGGTCGACCACGCGAAGGGGGCTTGGCTCTACGACGTCCACGGCTACGAATATCTCGACATCATCAGCTCCTGGTGGTGCAATCTGTTCGGGCATTGCAACCCGATTGTCAGCGACGCCGTCAAGGAGCAGATCGACAAATTGGAGCACGTCATTTTCGCGAATTTTTCCCACGAGCCGGCAATCCGGCTCGCGGAGGCTCTGGCGGAGATTGTGCCGAAGGGGCTGACGAAGTTCCATTTCAACGACAACGGCTCGTCGGCGGTGGAGGCCGCGCTCAAGATGGCGTTCCAGTACCATATCCAGACCGGCGCGCCGAAGCGGAAAAAGTTTATGTGCCTGTCCGAGGGCTACCACGGCGAGACCATCGGCGCGCTGGCCGTCGGCAGCATGGATCTCTACGCGAAAATGTACCGCCCGATGCTGATGGAGTCCATCCACATCGAGGCGCCGGACTGCTTCCGCTGCCCTTACGGGAAATGCCGCGACTGCTGCGCCTGCGAGTGCTTCGAGCACGCCGGGAAGGCCTTCGCCGACCACGCCGACGAGACGGCGGCGATTATCGTCGAGCCGCTGCTCCAAGGCAGCGCCGGGATGCGCGTCTATCCGGAGCTGTACCTCCAGAAGCTCCGGAAGCTCTGCGACGAGACGGGCGTGCTCTTGATCGCCGACGAGATCGCCACGGGCTTCGGGCGCACGGGCGAGATGTTCGCCTGCATCCGCGCGGGCATTTCCCCGGACCTGATGACCATCTCGAAAGGGCTGACGGCGGGGTACCTGCCGATGTCCGTGACCTGCACCACCGACGCGATTTACAACGCGTTTTACGCGGACTGGAACGAGGGCAAGGCTTTCGTCCACAGCCACACCTTCGCGGGCAATCCGTTGGCTTGCGCGGCCGGGCTCGCCGTGCAGCGCATTTTCCGCACCCAGCCGATCATGGCGAACGCCGCCGTCAACGCGAAATGGCTGACGAAGCGCATGGAGGACGAGCTGCTCCCCCATCCGAATGTCGGCGAGATCCGCCACATCGGGCTGATCCACGCTTTCGAGCTGGTGGCGGACAAGCGGACGAAAGCGCCCCTCGACGCGAAGAAACGCACGGGCTACGAGATTTATCGCCGCGCCCTGAAGCGCGGCCTCCTGCTCCGCCCCATCGGCGACGTGCTCTATTTCAACCCGCCGCTCAACATCACGCAAGCGGAGCTGGAAACGGCGCTGACGCGCGCGAAAGCCGCGCTGCTCGACGTGCTCCCGGCGTGACCGTTCACACAGGAATATTGATTTGGGCCGCTGCGTAAGCACAACGGCCCATTTTTTGTTGCCTGTGAATCTTTTCGCTCGGGCAAAAATTTTCGCGGAGACAAAATTTCAGGGCAAAACAGATGAAATTTTCAGCGTCATGTAGTATAATGAGAAAAAATCTGTCGGACATAGGACGAATTGCGTAGACGCAAAAATAACGGATTAGGTGAGGGCGATGATGAACGAAAACCTGAAAAAGCCGCTGATGCTGATTGTCGACGACGTGGAAATCAACCGCGTGATTTTGGCGCAGTTCTTCAAGGACGAGTACGAGATTTGCGAGGCGAGCAACGGCGAGGAGGCTTTGCTCTTCGTGGAGGATCATCCGGTCAGCGTGATCCTTTTGGATCTCGTGATGCCGATCATGGACGGCTACGACCTCCTGGCGCGGCTGAAGCGCGACGACCGCTTCCGCGATATTCCGGTGATCGTGACGACGGCCCGCAGCGAAAGCGACAGCGAGGTGCGCGTGATGGACCTGGGCGCCGCCGATTTCATCACGAAGCCGTACAATCCGAAGGTGGTGCGCGGCCGCGTCCGCAACGTGATGTCGCTCCTCGAAAACGAGTGGCGAAAGCTGGAGCAGTCGGCACAGTCGCAGGAAATCGTCGATATGCGCCGCCGCATCGAGCTGGACGCGCTGACCAATCTTTACGACCGCGACAATTTCTGCCGCAAGGCCGCTTCCTTCATGCAGATGGACGCAACGAAAAAGTATGTCATCGTCTTTCTCGACATCAATTATTTCAAGGTCGTCAACGACCTGTTCAGCGTGGAGACGGGCAACCTCCTGCTCCGTTCGGCGGCGGCGTTTTTGCAGAGCGTCGTCAGCACCGTCGGCCTCGCGGGCCGTCTGGAGGCCGACCATTTCGCGATGTGCCTGCCCGCGGACGCGCTGAACATCGACGAGGTCATCCAAGGGTTGGACGGCGTGGTGCAGTCCCTGAACATTCAGCAGAATATCCGCTTTTACGCCGGTATTTACCCCGTGTCCAACGTGTTCCTCGCGGTGTCGCAGATGTGCGACCGCGCCCACACGGCGGTGGCCATCGCCAAGGGCCGCTACTCCCAGCGCTACGCTTGGTACGACGAGAAGATGCGCGAGGACGAGGTCGAGGAGCATTTGATTCTCCGCGACATGGCGGGCGCTTTGGCCGAGGGACAGTTCTCCATCAATATCCAGCCGATTTTCAACATCGAAACGGGCGAGGATTTCAGCGGCGAAGTGCTGGTGCGTTGGTACCATCCCCTCAAGGAATTCATCCCGCCCGCGCGCTTCATCCCGATTTTCGAGAAAAACGGCTTCGTCGCGCGGGTCGACCGCTTCGTCTGGAACGAGGCCTGCAAGCTCCTGGCCTATGAAAAGGAAACCTTCGGGCGCGTGACGCCTGTCTCGGTGAACCTGTCGCGGCTGAATTTCTACGACGAGCACCTCGTCGACTATATCCTCGGGCTGATCAAGCAGTACAACCTGGAGCCGTGGATGCTGAAGCTGGAAATCACCGAGAGCGCCTACACCGACAATATGCATCTCTTGATCGACACGGTGGCGCGCTTCCAGAAGGAAGGCTTCAAAATCCTGATGGACGATTTCGGCAGCGGCTATTCGTCCCTGAATATGCTCCGCAATATGCCCGTCGACATCCTGAAGCTCGATATGCGCTTCCTTGAGGACATCCAAACCGATTCCCGCGCGCAGGCCATCGTCCGCAACGTGGTCAATCTGGCAAGGGACATCGACATGGAGGTCATCATCGAGGGCGTGGAGACGCAGGAGCAGCTCGATTTCCTGAAAAGCGTCGGCTGCAAAAACATCCAAGGCTTCCTCTTCGCCTATCCCATGACGAAGGACGACTACCTCAAGCGCTTCGTAAACAAACCGGAACCCATAAAAGCATAGCGCAAAAAAGAGGCTCGGCGATAAAACCGAGCCTCTTTTTTTGCGGGCAAATTGCTATACCGCCTCCGCCCTGCGCTTTCGATCCACGGGGATAAACCGCTTGCCGATCAATTCGGGCGTGATTTCCGGGCAGTCCTCGTCAATGACGATGGGATGCCGCCGCATCTCCTCCGTTTCCCGCCGGATACGCTCCGGCGTCATAATTTTCTCAATTTCCTCCATAGTCATTCTAACCATTGCCATTCATATCTCCTCCTTTCGTCCTTGGTAGCTTCTCTCGCGGAAATAATTCTGACCACATCTTCCTCACGATATGTGCAAACGACCACAATAATCCCCTGCACCCTGCCCGTTACCGTATACCTGTCTTCATCGCCGCTATGGTCAGCATCATAATCTTCCATGCGGTATTCGTCCTTGAAAACCAACGACGCATATTCAAAAGTAATCCCATGTTTCTTTCGATTCAATAAATTTTTGTTTTCGTCCCATTCAAAATTCATTCCATCTCCTCCATCTGCATTATAATATAAAACTTTAGTTCTTTCAAGGAAATGAGCCATTCATAGGGATAGTCAAAAAATCAAAAATAATATTTGACTTTTTGACTTTTATATGTATAATAGAACCAGAAGCAGAAAAACATACCACCATCAAGGAAACGCCGAATAAGTCAAGTCGTGACCCTGCCGAGGGATTTTTTCGTCAGGCAAGGAAGATGGCGTGAAGGCGTAGCATCGCTACGTCGAACGGCATCTGACGCGGCATGACGGAAAAAGACCCGGCAGGGGCGCGGCGGGACTTGTTCGGCGTTTCCTTAAGCATTGACATAGGAGGGAAACATCATGGGAGCGGAAAAATATACGCAGAAAACTTTGGAAGCCTTGCAGACGGCGCAGCAGACCGCCGCGCTCCATTACCATCAGGAAATCACGTCGGCGCATTTGCTCTTGGCGTTGGTCAAGGAGCCGGAGGGGCTTTTGGCGACGATTTTCGAGGAAGCGAAAACGGATCTGGCGATGCTTCGGGCGCGGCTGGAGCAGCTGCTCCGGAAAATCCCCAGCGTCAAAGGACAGGATCGCCTGACGATGGGCGTCGACATGGCGCGGGTCATGGCGAAGGCGGAAGCCGAAGCGGGGCGCATGAAAGACGATTTTGTCTCCACCGAGCACCTTCTGCTCGGCATTATCAGCGACGGCAACGACGAAGTGAAAGCGGCGTGCCGCGAGTTCAACCTGACGAAAGGCAACGTCGAAGCCTCGATCAAAAAGAACCGCAAGCAGAATGTCACCAGCGACCACCCGGAGGACGGCTACAAGTCCCTCGAGAAATACGGGCGCGACCTGACGGCGGCGGCGCGCGCCGGAAAGCTGGACCCGGTCATTGGGCGCGACGAGGAAATCCGGCGCACAATCGAGATCCTGTCGCGGCGCACGAAAAACAATCCGGTGCTGATCGGCGAGCCGGGCGTCGGCAAGACCGCCATCGTCGAAGGCTTGGCCCGTCGCATCGTGGCGGGCGACGTGCCGGAGTCCCTGAAGCACAAGACGCTTTACTCCCTCGACCTCGGCGCGTTGGTCGCGGGCGCGAAATTCCGCGGCGAGTTCGAGGAGCGCCTGAAAGCGGTGCTGAACGAAATCGCGAAATCCGAAGGACAGATTCTGCTCTTCATCGACGAAGTGCATACGGTGGTCGGCGCCGGCGCGGCAGAGGGCGCCATGGACGCGGGCAACCTCCTGAAGCCGATGCTGGCCCGTGGCGAGCTCCGCTGCATCGGCGCGACGACGCTGAACGAGTACCGCAAGTACATCGAAAAGGACACCGCGCTGGAACGCCGTTTCCAGCCCGTCATGGTCGGCGAGCCGACGGTCGAGGACACGTTGTCGATTCTGCGCGGCCTCAAGGAGCGCTACGAGGTCCATCACGGCGTCCGCATCCGCGACGCGGCGTTGGTGGCGGCGGCGACACTGTCCGACCGCTACATTTCCGACCGTTTCTTGCCGGACAAGGCGATTGATTTGGTCGATGAGGCGGCGGCGAAGCTCCGCACCGAAATCGAGTCGGTGCCCGCGCCGATTGACGAAGTGCAACGGAAAATCATGCAGCTCGAAATCGAGGAGCAAGCCCTGAACAAGGAGAGCGACGACGCGTCGAAAGCCCGCCTCGCCTCCCTTTCGGAAGAGAAGAAAGCGCTGAAAGAAAAAGAAGCGGCGCTGCAGGCCCGTTGGGAAGCGGAAAAACAGGGCATCCTCCGCGTCCGCGCCATCAAGCGGGAAATGGACGACGCCCGCCATCAAATGGAATTGGCCGAGCGCGGCGGCGACCTCGCGAAAGCATCCGAAATCAAGTACAGCACCATGCCCGCCCTCGAAAAGAAGATGAAGGACGAGGAAACGCGGCTCGCGGGCGAGGCGGAGGACGCGCGGCTCCTGAAAGAGGAAGTCGGCGAAGAAGACATCGCCTCGGTGGTCAGCCGTTGGACGGGCATCCCCGTCACCAAAATGCTGACCGGGGAACGGGAAAAACTCGTGCATCTCGCCGATGTGCTCCATGAGCGCGTCGTCGGACAGGACGAAGCTGTCACCGTGGTCAGCCAGGCGATCCTCCGCGCCCGCGCGGGCATCAAGGATCCGAACCGCCCCATCGGGTCGTTCATCTTCCTCGGCCCCACCGGCGTCGGCAAAACCGAGCTGGCGAAAACATTGGCGGAAGCCCTTTTCGACGACGAGCGCAGCATGATCCGCATCGACATGAGCGAATACATGGAAAAGCACTCCGTGGCAAGGCTCATCGGCGCGCCTCCGGGCTACGTCGGCTACGACGAGGGCGGCCAGCTCACCGAGGCCGTGCGCCGTCGCCCGTACAGCGTCATTCTTCTCGACGAAATCGAGAAAGCGCACCGGGACGTGTTCAACGTGCTGCTGCAAATCCTCGACGACGGGCGGCTGACCGACGGCAAGGGCCGCGTCGTGAACTTCAAGAACACAGTCATCATCATGACCTCGAACCTCGGCTCCCACGAAATCCTGAACAAGAAATTCGAGGAAGCGGAAACGGCGGTCAAGGGACTTCTGAAAGAATACTTCCGCCCCGAATTCCTGAACCGCGTCGACGACGTCGTAGTGTTCCACGCCCTCGACCGTGCGGAAGTCAAGGCCATCGCCGCGCTGCTGCTGAAAAATCTCGGCGCGCGCCTCGAAAAGCAGATCCGCTTGCGGCTGACCTGGAGCGAATCCGCTCTCGACGCGCTGGCGGACCAAGGCTTCGACCCCGACTTCGGCGCGAGACCGTTGAAGCGCCTCCTTTCCCATACCATCGAAACCCTGATTTCCGAAAAGGTCATCAAAGGCGAGGTGCAGGAAGGCGACACCGTCGCCATCGGCCTTGTCGGAGGAAATTTCACGGCGGAAAAAGCATGACCCGCTGTCATACCAAAAGAACCGCTCGGCTTTCGCCGAGCGGTTCTTTTGGTATGACATTTTTATACTTATCGCAGTATTGTATTACGCGCCCACAGACTTCGCGACCTTCAATCGCACGATGGCGCGCTGGAGCGCGGCCTCGGCACGATCAATGTCGATTTCCGTGTTCACGAGCGGCGCGGATTTGAATTTCTTGATTCTCTCTTCCGCCCGTTGGTATGCTTTTTCCGCCCGCAGGACGTCAATCTGGATTGGCGTCTCCGCGCAGGAGGCAAGCACCGTAATCTTGTTGTTCAGAACTTCCATGAAGCCGCCGCCGCATGCAATCAGTTCCTCGCGTCCGTCCTCGTATTTCACGCGCATGGCGCAAGGGATGATGCTGGCGATCATCGGCAGATGGTTCGGCATGACGCCGATTTCTCCGTCGGCCGCCTTGACGGTGAGCATATAAATGTCCGCCTGATAGACCACCGCGTCCGGGGAGACGACCTCCAGCTTGATTGTCGGCATAGGTTATGCCTCCTCTTTCAGCTTCTCGGCTTTCGCCACGGCCTCGTCAATCGTTCCGACCATGTAGAACGCGTTCTCCGGCAGGTCGTCGTGACGGCCCTCAAGGATTTCCTTGAAGCCGCGCACCGTTTCCTTCAGCGGGACGTATTTGCCCGGCTGGCCGGTGAACTGCTCCGCCACCGCGAACGGCTGCGACAGGAAACGCTGAATCTTGCGCGCCCGGGCGACCGTCAGCTTGTCGGCGTCGGAAAGCTCTTCCATGCCGAGGATGGCGATAATGTCCTGGAGTTCCTTGTACTTCTGGAGCACCGCCTGAACGCCGCGCGCCACGTTGTAATGCTCCTCGCCGATGATGTTCGGGTCGAGGATGCGGGACGTGGAATCCAGCGGATCGACGGCCGGATAAAGACCCAGCTCGGCGATCTGGCGGGACAGAACCGTCGTCGCGTCCAAATGCGTAAACGTGCCTGCAGGCGCCGGATCCGTCAAGTCGTCGGCCGGGACGTAAACCGCCTGCACCGACGTGATGGAGCCCGCTTTCGTCGAAGTGATGCGCTCCTGAAGTGCGCCGATATCCGTAGTCAGCGTCGGCTGATAACCGACGGCGGACGGCATACGGCCCAAGAGTGCCGAAACCTCGGAACCTGCCTGGATGAAACGGAAAATGTTGTCAATGAAGAGCAGCACGTCCTGATGCTCGACATCGCGGAAATACTCCGCCATGGTGAGGCCCGTCAGACCGACGCGCATACGCGCTCCGGGCGGCTCGTTCATCTGTCCGTAGACCAGCGCCGTCTTCGAGATAACGCCGGACTCGGTCATTTCCGTCCAAAGATCGTTGCCTTCACGGGTACGCTCGCCGACGCCCGCGAAGACCGAATAGCCGCCGTGCTCGGTGGCGATATTGTGAATAAGCTCCTGGATCAGGACCGTCTTGCCGACGCCCGCGCCTCCGAAAAGGCCCGTCTTGCCGCCTCTCGAATACGGGGCAATCAAATCGACGACCTTGATGCCCGTCTCGAGTATCTGCGCCGTCGCGTCCTGTTCCTCAAATGTCGGCGCGGGACGATGGATCGGCCACGCCTCTTTGTTTCCAACCGGTTCGGGATTGTGATCGACCGTGCCGCCCAGCACGTTGAACACGCGGCCCAAGCACTCCGGCCCGACCGGCACCTTGATCGGCGCCCCCGTGTCCTCCGCCTCCATGCCGCGCACAAGCCCGTCCGTCGAGCTCATGGCGATGCAGCGCGTGACACTGTCGCCGAGGTGCTGCATGACCTCCACGACGAGGTCGATGTCGAGATCGCCGGCCTTGCCTTTGATCTTGACCGCGTTCAGGATCTCCGGCAGTTCTCCGAGCGGAAACTCAATATCAACGACAGGCCCGATGACCTGCACTATCTTGCCTTTTGCCAATGGTAGACCCCCTTGGGCAGCCTAAACAGCCGCCTTACTTCAATGCTTCCGCACCGCCCACGATTTCGGTGATCTCGCGGGTGATGTTCGCCTGACGTACCTTGTTGTAGAGCAGATCCAACTTCCGCGTCAGTTCCTGCGCGTTGTCCGTCGCGCTCGACATCGCCGTCATGCGCGAGGAGAGCTCGCTGGCCGCCGCCTGGAGCTGCGCCGCGTATATCATCGTAATCAGATACTGCGGGAGAAGTGCGCCAAGCACATCGTCCGCGTTCGGCAGGAAGATGAACGGCTCTTCCTTGAATTCCTCCAGAGGCTCGTCGTACGCGCTGAAATCGATGCTGTCCGGCGTTTCCTCGGTTTCCTCGTCGAAGAACCATTTCTTCTCCGTTTCGGGCTTAGGCGCTTCAACCGGCTGCTCCGCCGCAGCCGCCTCGGCGGCTTCGTCCTCGGCGCGTTCCCGCGCCGCAGCATCCTCCGCGTCCGCCCGGTCCATCGCGGCTTCCCAATCGTCGCCCCCCAAGGAAACCCGCGCCAGCGCGGCCTCCTTCAGATGCGAGATGAAAGCCCCCGCCTTCTCCGCGCGCGTGAGTTCCTTCTCTTCCTCGTCTCCCGTGAGTCCCTCAAAGGGCAGGAGTTGGAAGGTTTCCGGCACGTTGACCATAGAGGAAACGAACCGCGCGTAAATGATATGCACGGCGCTGTACTCGCCGCTCTCATAGCGATCCGTCAAATCCTCCGCGATTGCTTTCGCGACGTCAAACGTAGGCCGCTCGCTGATGCCGAGATATTCCTTTACGATATGGTAGCCCCGATTGCGGAAATGTTCTTCCGTCTTGCGACCGATGACCACAAGATCGGCTTTTTCCTTGTCGGGAATATGCCGGACGGCTTCCTTGAAAATGTTGGAAGAATAGGCGCCCGCCAAGCCCTTGTCCGCCGCGATGATCAGGAAAAGCTCCTTGTCCGCGTCATGAGTTTCGAGAAGCGGGTGTTTGAAGCCGGTGACATTCGCCGCGACGCTGTCGACGACTTCCGCCATCTTGTCCGCGAAGGGCTTGTTGGCCACCGCCGCCTGCTGCGCGCGCCGGAGGCGCGCCGCCGCGACCATCTTCATCGCCTTGGTGATCTGCTGGATGCTCTTTACGCTGCGTATTCTGCGGCGTATATCTTGCAAACTCGCCATTCAATCACCTCATCACGCCATCTTGTAAGGAACGGTCTCCTTGAATTCCTCGATTGCCTTCGAGAGCGCGGCTTCCAGATTGTCGTCGAGCTTCTGCTGCTCCGCGATTTTCTGTCCGATCTCCGGATGCGCCTGCCGCATGAATTTCAGGAAATCGTTCTGGAACGTGACGACCTTGTCCACCGGAATGTCCGAGAGGAACCCGCGAACCGCCGTGAAAATGGCCATGACCTGCTCCTGGACGACAAGCGGCGAATACTGGGTCTGCTTCAAAGTTTCCGTCATGCGCGCGCCGCGGTCGAGCTGATCCTTCGTCGCCTTGTCGAGGTCGGAGCCGAACTGCGCGAACGCCGCGAGTTCGCGGTACTGCGCGAGGTCGAGGCGCAGCGTACCGGCGACCTGCTTCATCGCCTTGATCTGCGCGCTGCCGCCGACACGGGACACCGAAAGGCCGACGTTGACCGCCGGACGGATGCCGGAATAGAACATATCGGTTTCGAGCATGATCTGCCCGTCCGTGATCGAGATGACGTTCGTCGGGATGTAGGCGCCGACGTCGCCCGCCTGCGTCTCGATAATCGGAAGCGCCGTGATCGAGCCGGCCCCGAGGGCATCGGAAAGCTTCGCCGCGCGCTCCAGAAGACGCGAATGGAGATAGAACACGTCGCCCGGATACGCTTCGCGTCCCGGCGGACGACGGAGAAGCAACGTCATGGCGCGATACGCGGCCGCGTGCTTCGTGAGGTCGTCATAAATGCAAAGGCAGTGGCCGCCCTTCCGCATGAAATACTCCGCCATCGAAACGCCGGAATACGGCGCGATATACTGGAGCGGCGAAGAATCCGACGCCGTCGCCGCGACGACAATCGAATACGCCATCGCCCCGGTGTCCTCCAGCGTCTTGACCACACGGGCCACCGTGGACGCTTTCTGGCCGATAGCGACGTAAATGCAGATACAGTTCTGCCCCTTCTGGTTGATGATCGTGTCAACGGCAATCGCCGTCTTGCCCGTGCCGCGGTCGCCGATAATGAGTTCGCGCTGTCCGCGCCCAATCGGGACGAGGGCGTCAATCGCCTTGATGCCCGTCTGGAGCGGCTCGTGAACCGACTTTCTGTCCGCGATGCCCGGCGCGGGGCTTTCAATCATCCGATACTCAGTGGTTTCAATGGGTCCCTTGCCGTCGATGGGCCGTCCGAGAGCGTCCACGACGCGCCCGATCATGGCCTCGCCGACCGGAACCTGCATAATCCTGCCCGTGCGCTTGACCGTGTCGCCCTCCATGATCTCGGTCTCGCGACCGAGAACGACGGCGCCCACGTTGTCCTGCTCCAAGTTCAGGACCATGCCGAAAATATCATTCCCGAAATCGAGCAGCTCGCCGGCCATTGCTTTTTGCAGGCCATGAATATGAGCGATGCCGTCACCGATTTCGATAACAGTCCCCACCTCGTCAATCTCAAGATCCACATCGTAGTTCTTGATTTGTTCCTTGATGATGGCTGTTATTTCTTCCGGATTCATTTTCATAACTTAGCACTCACCTCAATTCCTAATCCGCCAAAAGCTGTGCTTCGAGTGCCTTCATGCGGCTTTTGAGACTGCCGTCGATCAGCGTGTCGCCCATGCGGACGACCACACCGCCGATCAGTTTCTCGTCCAAGTGCTTCCTCAGCTTGATGGTCTTGCCCGTCAGCTCGGAGAGCTTCGCCTTGAGCCTGTCGCCCAAAGCCTCGGACAGCACCCTTGCCGTCGTGACGTCGGCAACCAAGATGCCTTGCGCCTCGTTCGCGAAGTTCTCATACTGCTGCACGATCTCCGACAAAAGCGCGACCCGCTGCTTGTCGAGGAGCATACGCAGGAAATTCATCACCATCGGGGAAAGCTCCCCGGCGAAAATTTTCTCCGTCGCGTCCTGCTTCGCCTGCCGCGGAATCATCGGGCTTTCGAGGAACGCTTTCAGCTCCGGCGTCCCGGCCACCGCTTCGGCCAGCGCGCGAAGCTCCGCCCCGTATTGGGCGAGCTTGCCGTCCTCCTCGGCGAGGAGAAACATCGCCCGCGAATACTTAGTGGCAAGCTGCAAATTCAGCATGACAAATCACCCAGCTTTTCTTTGCTGAGACTGTCGATGAAGTCGCCGACGAGCGCCTCGTTGGCGGCGTCGTCCATATTGCGGCCCATCAGCTTTGCGGCAGCTGCCAGCGAAAGCGCGACCATCTGCCCTTTCATTTTCTTCGCGGCTTCTTCGCGCTCCGCCTGGAGCTGCGCCTTTGCCGCGGCTTTCATCTGCTCGATCTCCTGCTGCGTCTCTTCCACGCGGGCACGGTGCTCCGCCTCGCTTCTCTGCGTCGCGGAATCCGTGATCTCCTGCGCGCGTTTCCTCGCGTCGGAGAGCTTCTGCTCGTACTCCTTCTTCATCTCGGCCGCCTGCGCGCGGTCCTCGTCCGCCTGACGGATATTGTCCGCAATCTTGTCCGTCCGGTCATGGAGAACCTTCAGCAGTGGGCCCCATGCGAATTTCTTCAGCACGAGAAGGAGGACCAAGAAGTTAATGATTTGGATAAAAAAAGTTGAATTTACGTCAACCATGTGGATCCTCCCTTCCGGCGTCTTTGCGCGAAAACCGGCATTCCAGAAAAACGCCGCTTTTCGGTCAAGCCGCCAATTACGCGATGAACGGATTCGCGAAGATGAGGATCAAAACGACGACGATAGCGATGATAGGAATGGACTCGACAAGACCGCAGGATACGAGAGCGTTCGTGAAGAGCGCGTCCTTGACCTCCGGCTGGCGAACCGTGCCGTCCATCAGACGCATCAGAACGCGGGAGTCACCATAGACAGCCATGATGATGGATGTCATCGTGATGAGCATGACGACGATAAGGGACATCGTTACGGGAGAAATGTTAGCCATGAGAAAAAACCCTCCTAAAAATTTAATAATATAATGATGGCAAATTCTCGCGGCACAGGGACAAGCCCCGCCGGAACCGTTGCCACGGCTTACTGTGATAAACTTAGCGAATTGCAAATGCTAATTCCTCGCCCTCCCCTTGAGGGGAGGGGGGACCGCTTTAGCGGTGGGTGAGGTGTCATGACGTCCCGCTCAACTAAGCCGCTACGCTTTAACACCTCATCCGTCAGCCCTACGGGCTGCCACCTTCCCCTCAAGGGGAAGGCAAGCATTTAGCAAAACCAATTACTCTTCGTGCTCGTGCCCTTTGGCCGCCGGCGCGATATACACCAGCGAGAGCGTCGTGAAGATATACGCCTGGATGACGCCGACCGCGAGGCTGAAAATGACCCAGACCACATGGGGCGCCCAGTTGCCCCACCACGGGGCAAGGTTCAGGATGATGATGATCAGCACCTCGCCCGCCAAGATGTTTCCGAAAAGACGGAAAGCAAGCGACGCGGGCCGCGCCAGCTCCTCAATGACATGAATCAGGACGAAGGGGGCAAACGGCTCGAAGAAGTGCTTGAAATACCCGACACCGTTCTTCATGATACCGATGCCGTGATGGATCAAGAGCGACATGGTAACCGCAAGCCCCAGCGTCGTATTCAAATCGTTTGTCGGCGACTCCATCGCCGGGAAAAGGCCCAGCCAGTTCGCGATGACGAGATACACGAACAAGGTGAGGAAAATATGGGTCAGGGAACGCCCCGCAGGCCCAATCATCGTGTTGATTTTTTCCTCCCAAAGCGCGGCAATGGCCTCGATCGCGTTCTGCCACCCCGTCGGAACCTCCTTCAAGTTCCGCGACGCGAGATACGCAATCAGAATGACGATGGCCATCGTGATATAGTTCATGATGAGCGTCTCTTCATTCAAAAGATAGCCGGCAACCTCCACGACCTCGCGATGACCGATTTTTTCCATAGAACCCCTCCCCCTCAAAAATAAATTTTTGCCCATCTACGCAGCCATGCGCTCACGACTGTTTTCGCACACGAACCGCAATCAGGCAAGCGAACGCCACGCCCAAGAACAGGAGATACGCCGCAAGCGCCACCAAGAAAAACGGCTTCGACACCTGCGCCGCCAACCCCATAATCAGGCACAGCGACCCCATGCGGATGAACAGGCCGTTTTGGAGCTGCGATGCCGCTTTCTCTTGGTCGAAGTGCCCCTCTTCCATTCGGTTCGTCAGAGTCCAGCAAAAAATGCCGCCCGCGAAATAGCCGACGAAAAGCCCGCCGATGAGCAACTCCTCCCCAAAAAGCAGGAAAATAGCCGCGCCCACAAGTGTGCACCCCGCAAGAGCCTTCAGCGTCCAAACGCCGCCCCTGCCGTAAATCGACAAAAATTTCTCCATATTCCACCTTCGGCGGAATTCCCGCCCCGACGAAATACTTTTCCGCTTCATTATAACCCTAAGCATAAAATCTTTGCAAGCAAATATAAAGATTTTTGCAGATTTTTTTCAGGAAGGAGTGAATCGTATTCTGTTGAATTCACAAAAAGGGGAGCGGCTCGCGCCGCTCCCCCAATTTTTATCCTTCTTCCTCTTTTTTCTTGTCCGCGTCGTGCGCATGAAAAAAATGCACACGCACCTGATAATAAATGGAATAAATCGCCACGGGAAACCCGAGAAAAATCCCCGCCAACGTTCCCTTCGTCCCGAGGCCGAAACGCTCGTCCGCCCGCATGCCGATCCAAATACACGCCAGCACCGTCATCGCGATGGAAATCCCGATGCCCATGAAGTACGATGCCGCCCAGACGTAACGGAAAAACTGCCTGCGCCGGGCGTCTTTTGGATCCGTCATGCGAAGGGATCGGGCGGCGCGTTCCGTTTGCCGTGCCGATAGAGAATCGCCTCGACGATGCGCCGGGCGGCTTCCCCGTCGCCGTAAGGACTTTTCGCCTCCGCCATGCGCGCGTATTCCGCTTTGTCGGCGAGCAGTTTTTTCGCCTCGCTGTAGACGCGCTCCTCCTCGGTGCCGACGAGACGAACCGTCCCCGCCTCCACGGCCTCCGGCCGCTCCGTCGTGCCGCGCAGCACGAGCACCGGTTTTCCGAGCGCGGGCGCTTCCTCCTGCACACCGCCCGAATCCGTCAGGATCAACGTCGAACGGTGCATCAGGTTCGCAAACGGCTCATAGTCCAACGGCTCAATCAGGTGGACACGGCCGACGCCGCCCAGTTCCTCATTGACCACCTCGCGCACCTTCGGATTGCGGTGCACGGGAAAAACGATGTCGATATCGGGAAAATCCTCAATGAGACGCTTGAGCGCCTTGTAGACATGGCGCATCGGCTCGCCGAGATTTTCCCGGCGGTGCGTCGTGACCAGCACGACGCGGCGGCTCCCGTAGTCGATGCCGGAAAGCGCGTCGTCCGCGAACCCGAATTCGTCCCGCACCGTATGATGGAGCGCGTCAATGACCGTATTGCCCGTGACGAAAATCGCTTCCTCCGGCACGTGCTCGGCGCGAAGATTCGCCGCCGAGGTCGCCGTCGGCGCGAAATGCAGGTCGGCAATCGCGCCCGTCAAATGACGGTTCATTTCCTCCGGGAACGGCGAATATTTGTCGTAGGTACGGAGCCCGGCCTCCACATGGCCCACCGCCGTCTGATGGTAATAGGCCGCCAGCGCGCCCGCGAAGGTTGTCGTCGTGTCGCCGTGCACCAGCACCAAGTCGGGCCGCTCCTTCGTCAGCACCTCGTCCAGCCCTTTCAGCGCGCGCCCCGTGATGTCAAAAAGCGTCTGCCCCGCCGCCATAATGTCGAGATCGTAATCCGGCACGATATGGAAAAGATGCAGCACCTGATCGAGCATTTCCCGATGCTGGGCCGTCACCGTGACAATCGGGACGATATCCTCCGGACGCTTCGCCAGCTCCAGCACCACGGGCGCCATCTTGATGGCTTCCGGCCGTGTGCCGAAAACTGTCATGACCTTGATTTTTTTCAGGGCCCCTGTTCCAGCCATAGCTCTCCCCTACCTTGTCGCTTTCAACTTGAATATGCCGAGCCGCTTCGCGCCGTAAAGCACCGCGACGACCATCATGATCAATATGAGTATCGCGGCCCGCGGGCTGACCGCCGTCATCACGATGGCCGCCGAGCCCAGGACGGCGCTGATGACATACATCAAGAGCACTGCCTGCCGCTGGGAAAAACCGAGATTCAAAAGACGATGGTGCAAATGCCCTTTGTCGGGCTTCATAATCGGAGCGCCCGCCATCCAGCGCCGGACAATCGCGAAGGTCGTGTCCATGATGGGAAGCCCCAGCGCCAGCACCGGCACCACCAACGCGACCATCGCCGCGCTTTTCATCACGCCGACGATGGAAATGCCTGACAGCATGAAACCAAGAAACATACTGCCCGTGTCGCCCATGAAGATTTTCGCGGGATTGAAATTGTAAAACAAGAAGCCGAAAGCCGCGCCGCCCAGCGCCGCCGTCAGCACAGCCACCACGAGGATATCCATCCGGAGCGCGACGAGGCAAATCGTCAGCGAGGCGATGGCCGCCACCCCCGCCGCCAGTCCGTCGAGGCCGTCGATCAGGTTCACGGTGTTCGTGACGCCGACCATCCAGAAAATCGTCAGCGGAATCGTCACATAGTCGTAAAGGTACATAATCTCGCCGGAAAACGACGTGATGAAATCAATGCGGACACCGAAGGCCACCGCCGCCCACGCGCAGACAATCTGCCCGAAGAGCTTGACCTTCGGCGGCAGGCTCACATAATCGTCCCAAAGCCCGAGGGCTACAATCAAAGAACCGCCAACGAAAAGCCCGATGACGCCCTGTGCCATTTCCTCGGGAATTTCCGACGTTTCCAGAAGGAGCAGCATGGAAATCATGAAGGCCCCGTAAATCGCCAGTCCCCCGATGCGCGGGATCGGCTTTTTATGCACCTTCCGCGCGTCCGGCGCGTCCAACGCCCCGGTCCGGAAAGCCAGACGTATCACAAACGGCGTGAGCACCACGGCGGCCACCGCCGCAATCAAAAACGCCCAAAGATAATTCGGCATGAAATTTCGCACCTCGTATGTCGAAGGAAGCGCCAACCGCGCTCGCCAAAATTCCGCCCTTCGGCGGCTTTCACGCTATTCTACCGCAACGGGCAGAAAGTGTCAACAAACCGCGCGTTACCCGAGCGGGACCTCCGTGCGGTCGCGACGATGAAACCGGACCGATTTCGTGTAGCCGAAGCGCCGCGCGTACGCAATCGCCTCGTCAATATACGCGCCGCAGTCCTCCGGCTCGTGGGCGTCGGACGAGGTGATGACGGAAAGGCCGTAGTCCGCCGCCATTTCCATAAACGCCGGATAGGGGGAAATTTCCTCGATCGGATACCGGTACCGCGTCCCCGTATTGATATCGACAACCATGTCGGCTTTCTTCATGGCCTTGGCCACCCGCTCCAGATACGGCGTTGCGTCGAAGTCGGGCAAGCAACGGAACAGGCGGATATTGAACGGATGCCCCAGCGCGTCATAGTGGCCGCCCGCGCAAAGGTGCTCGACCTCCTCCGCGTACTCGTCGTAGATCCTTCGCAACGGACGCTCGTCCCATTCCGCTTTGATCTCGGCGGAGTCGTAGGCCCAGCCGCGCAGGAAATGCACGGAACCGATCCGATAATCGAAGGGATAGCGGTCAAGGATTTCGCCCACCGCCTTCTGGTCGGCGAAATTGCAGACCTCGATGCCGGTCTTGACCGGCTTGCCCCGCTTTTTCAGCTCGTCCATGAACGCAAAATAGTCGTCCAACGGGCACTTGAATTTATTTTTTTTCAGCCATTTCTTTTGAAAGCTTCCAATAAAAGAGTCGTCCAAAATCAAATCGTCATAATAAAAATGCTCGAAATCCGTAAAGCCGTGGCTGTGCTCGGTGATGCCGATCTCGTCCAGCCCGCGCCGCGCCGCCGCGTCAAAAAACCCCTGCACCCAACCGAAATCATAGGAGCCGCGCTCGAAGTGCATATGGTAGTCGATTTTCATGCGTCCCATCCCCTTTTCGCAAAACCTGCCCACGGCGATGAAATTTTTTGAGGTAAGAATTTCTTACCTCAACTTTTTTGAACCGTCGCCGATCCCGATTAAATCAAGCCCCTGTCCAAAAGCTCCCGCAATTTTTTCGTCACACCGTAGGCGGTGTTCGCCTCGGCGCGGTACGCCGCCGCCTCGAAGAGAGCGGGATGGGCGTTTTCCATCGCGTAGCTGTATTTCACGGCGCGGAGCATTTCGAGGTCGTTCAGGTAGTCGCCGAAGGCCGCGCATTGCTCCGGCGGGATTCCCAGCAGCTCTTGCAACTGTTTCACCGCGACGCCCTTGTTCATGCCTGGGTTCATGATGTCCACCCAGTAGTTGCTCGAAAGCGCGACGTGCACCGAGCCGTGGAGCTTTCTCAACGACGGATAGATTGTGTGCTCGGCGTCTCCCTGCTCCGCGTCGCAGTACGCGATTTTGATCAGCGGTTCGGTGGCCGCCGTCGCTTCGAGGTCGGGGACAATCGCGTTATGCGTGAAATATTTTTCCATTTCGCGAAGGTACGGACGGAATTCCTCGCCGACATAGGCGATGCGTTTCCCGCAGAGCACCGTGTACGCGCCGGGAACCTTGCGCCCTTCTTTCAAAATCCGCAGGACTTCCGCCGTATCCATGACGCTGGAAAACAGTTCCTTGTCATGACGCGCGGCGAAGGTCCCGTTTTCCGAGATGAAAACGAAATCGTCGGCGAATTGCTTCATTTGACGCACCAACGCGGTATACTGGCGACCGCTGGCGGGGGCGAAAATCGCGCCGCGCCGGATGACCTCGCCGATGACCTCGTCAAAGTCCGGCGGCAGATTGCTGCTTCCGTCAAGCAGCGTACCGTCCATATCGCAAAAAATGAGTTTTATTTTCCCGTCGCTCATGCTTTCCCTCCATGATACAGGCACAACGGCTCTTCCGCCATGCAGTCGCCGCCCGCGTAATACGCCGCGCGGGCGCGGCAACCGCCGCAAACGCCCTTGTACTTGCAAACGCCGCAGCCGCCTTGGTAGCCAAGGGTACGCAAACGGCGGAAAATCCCGGCGGTTTTCCATATCTCGTCGAACGGCGTTTTCCGCACGTCGCCCGCCTCGATGTCGAGATACGCGCAAGGCTGCACTTTGCCCCTCGGCCCGATAATGCAGTACGCGAGCCCCGCGAGACACCCGCGCCGGAACCTCGTCCTGATGCCCTTTTCCGAGGCGATGCGCAGAAACTGCGGCGCGCAGGTCGGCTTCAATTCGATGGGCACGGACTTCTGCTTTTCCATGATACGCGACAATACGGCCTCGTAGGCGCCGGCATCGAGGGATTTTGTTTCGATGTTGACGGCTCGCCCCGTGGGAACCAGAAAAAAGAAATGGTGCGCCACCGCGCCCTTTTCCACCGCGAAATCAGTCATCGCGGAAAGCTCCGGCTCGTTCCAGTCCATGACCGTCGTGTGAACCTGAAACGCGAGGCCGGCTTTCCTGCAATTTTCCATGCCGCGCACCGCGCCCGCCCACGCGCCGGGAAACGAGCGGAATGCATCATGCTTTTCCGCGTCGAGGGAGTCGAGGGAAATCCCCATGCCAAGAGCCCCCGCCGCTTTCAGTTCCCGCGCCATTCCTTCGGTAATCAGCGTACCGTTCGTGCCGAACACCGGGCGCAAACCCGCGGAGGCCGCGTGACGTACCAGTTCCAATATATCGGGGCGCATGAGCGGCTCGCCGCCGGAAAAAATCATGATCTTGAATCCGGCACGGGCAATCTCCCCGATCATTTTTTTCGCCTCGGCCGTGGAAAGCTCGTCCTCGGCCTTGCAGCCCGCGTCGCGGTAACAGTGCTCACAGTACATATTGCAGGCGTTCGTCGTGTTCCATGAAACAATCATAGCCCGATCTCCTCGTCCGTCAGGTAGCAGGCCGGGTCCGACGCCCAGTAGTCGCCGATCCGCGCCTCCGCCCGGGTACGGAAATTGCCGTTGCAGACGGAAAGGAAACGGCACTTCGCGCAGCGTCCGGTCAAAAGGGGCTTCCTGTCCTTCAAGCCCGCCAGCACGGGATCCGTTTCGTCTTTCCAGATGTCCCCGAAGGGACGCTCCCGCACATTGCCGAAGGTGTAATGCTGGGTAAATTGGTCGGGGTGCACGTTCCCCTCCGGGTCCACCTCGCCGAAGGCGATGCCGGAGCGGTTGCCGCCGTTCCTCGAAATCAGTTCCCAGATCCGCGCCGCCAGCGCCTCGTCCCCCTCGCGCTTCGCCGTCAGATACAGGTAAACGCCGTCGCAGTGGTTGTCCACGGTCAGGATTTCCTTTTCAAGGCCGCGCGCCTCATACTCCCGGGTGCGGCGGATAATCGTGTCCATCGCGCGCCGGGACTCCGCTGGCGTCACATCCTCGTCCGCCATGGCTTCCCCTCGGCCCGCGTAGACAAGATGATAAAAACAGGCGCGGTCGATATGCTCGCGCTCGATGAAATCGAAAATCTCGTCAAGATGACCGACATTCGCCTTGTTGATGGTAAAGCGAAGTCCGACGCGCTGGCCCGCCGCCACGCAGTTTTGGATGCCGCGCATCGCCGCGTCGTAAGCGCCCTTCTTGCCGCGAAACTCGTCGTTGACCGTTTCCGGCCCGTCCAACGAGACACCGACGTAAGCGACGCCCGCCGCTTTAATTTTTTCCGCCGCGTCCCCGTCAATCAAGGTGCCGTTCGTCGAAAGGGTTGGACGGACGCCGCGCGCCGACGCATAGGCCGCCAGCTCGAAAAAATCCCGCCGCATCAGAGGCTCGCCCCCCGATAACAGCAACGCGGGCACATGGAACGCCGCCAGATCGTCGATGAATTTCTTCGCCTCCGCCGTCGTCAGTTCCCCCGTGTGCGTGTGCGCGTCCGCGTCCATATAACAATGACGGCACCGCAAATTGCAGGTGCGCGTCATATTCCACGCCACCACCGGGCCGTGCCCCTCGCTCGTCCCGTGCCGCATATCCGCCGCGCCTTTTCGGTAGCGCAGCTCATCCCCCTGATATTCCCGTGCCAAAAGCAGCTTCGTAACGCTGATCATCCATTTCTCTCCCCTGCAAAAAATGACGGTGCTTCATTATTATAACAAAAAAAAACGGTTATAAAGCCTTTTCCGCAAAAAGACTTCATAACCGCTTTTCGTTGTCCTTCGTTTATTCCCTTGGCTCCAGCCCCGAAAGCAACAGCTCGATTTTCAGTTTTACATTTTCCGCGAAGGTGTATTTCAACGAGCTGAACGAAGCCGCCTGGAAAATCGAATGGAACAGCTCCGTGACCACCGGCGCCGGAATGTCCCGGCGAAACTCCCTGCGCTCCTGCCCATACTGCACGACATCGGAATACACCGAACGAAACGCCGGGGCGAGCCTCGGCCCCAAATTTTGCTTTGAGCGCGGCACCGCCGAATGTTCCGACGCGCTCAAAAACAGCGGCAAGACGAAACGATTTTCGTCCAACTTCTCCGCCGTCAGCATGACGATTTCCTCCAACGCCTTCGCCGCGGGAACGTTCTCATCCATCCGCTGTGCCGCCAAGCGCCGCGTCTCGTCGACGATCCCCTCCAGGAGACACAGGAGCAGAGCCTCTTTCGACTCAAAATAAT
Organism: Schwartzia sp. (in: firmicutes); assembly: GCA_017480545.1. GTDB lineage: Bacteria > Bacillota > Negativicutes > Selenomonadales > Selenomonadaceae > RUG12372. Next base: position 21,645 of record JAFVAI010000020.1, read on the forward strand.
TGTAGAACGTGCCGATGCCAAGCTCCGCCTCGTTCATGATATCGGCGATGGATGTCTCCCGCACACTCTTGACCATGAACTTTTTCACGGCCGCCGCCATGATCGTGTGCTTGGACTGCAGCTTCTTCCGCTCCCGTCGTCCCATGACCACTTCTGCCATACAAAATCCCTCCAGCTTTCAACATTGCTCATACGGGCTCTTCCGTGTCCAATCGTTTGATTGTCCGAAAATATACCCCTATGGGTATTATTATAGCCGATTTGGTTTCAAATTGAAAGAGTTTATGAAAAAATTTTCCTCCTATTCGGCGTAAAGCATCGCAATACGCATCTCATACTAGGCCTTGTTTAAAAAATCGCCCGCGCATCATGGCGGCTCTTTTTCCGCCTCTCTGCGTCGGCGAAAACTCGACGTAACGATGCTACGCCTTCGCTTTCGCTTCCTTGATAGACGAAAAAACATCTCGCCATGACGCACAATCTCATTTTTAAACAATGCCTAATATAACACGCGGGACGCAAAGGCAAAAAAAATCCCGGCGGCGCCGGGAAACTTTTTCTGCGAAATTCAAATTCTTTCAATTTTTATGGTTCTGCTTCTCCCAGTTTCATCTTGAGGCGTTCGATGCCTGCCTGCAACTGTGTATCCTCCGTCGTGTGCTCCGGCAGGTCTGCCTCGACATCGGGACGGATGCCCGTGCCTTGGATGCTTTCGCCGCTGGGCGTATAGTAGCGGGCGATGGTGAGCTTTACTGCGTCTTCCTGGCCGGGAATGGGCATGATGACCTGCACCGAGCCTTTGCCGTAGGAGGTCTTGCCGACCAACGTCGCCGCGCCCGTGTCGTGACGGGCGCCGGCGAGAATTTCCGAGGCGCTGGCGCTGTTCCCGTCGATGAGCACCACCATCGGCGCCGAGCCCGCAGCCAGCTCGGAAAAATATTCCTCCCGTGTGCCGTCGCGCTCCACCACCGAAACGATAAGCCCGGCGGGCACGATTTCCTTCGCGATCTCGACACAGGATGCAAGCAGCCCGCCCGGATTGGCGCGCAAGTCGAGGATCAGGCCCCGCATGCCTTCCTCCTTCAGAGATGCCAACGCATCCTTGAATTCCTTGCCCGTGTTTTCGCTGAACTGCACGACGCGAATATAGCCGATGCCCGGCTCGTCCTCGACCATACGTCCCGCGACCGTTTTGACCCGAATATGGTCACGTGTGATCGTATAGTCGCGATCCGCCTCGCCTGTCCTGGCGATGGTCAATACGACCCGGCTGCCCGCTTCTCCGCGAATGGAAGCCGCCACGATTTCTGGCTCCATCTCCTTCGTTTCTTCGCCGTCCACGCGCAAAATGCGATCGCCCGCCCGAAGGCCCGCCGCTTCTCCCGGCGTCCCTTCCATGACGGAAATGACGCGCACGTCGGCATCGTCAAAGCCCATCACGACACCGATTCCGCCGAAAGTTCCCTCCGAATGTTCCTTGAGCTTTTTGTATGTCGTCGGATCGAGATACGCCGAATGGGGGTCGCCCAACGAGCGCACCATGCCGGAAATCGCGCCGTCGATCAGCTTCGACGGCTCCACTTCGTCCACATACTGCGTCTCAATAAAGCGCATCGTCGACAGGAACCGGCCATACTGCGTCACTTTCGCCTCGTCCAGGTCCAGCAGCCACACCAACCCCACCGACAAAACCACAAAAGCCGTCGCGACGGACAGAACCGCGCAAAAAATCCACTTAAAAATACGTCCTATCAAAGCCTAAGCCCCCGAAAGCGAAGACAGCCCCAAGCCATCCCTCGCGGTTTCCACGCTGAAATCTTCCCTCTGTTTACAAATATCCCATCGGATCCGTCGGCTCCCCGTCCACGCGCACTTCGAAATGGCAATGCGGCCCCGTGGAATTTCCCGTCGAACCGCAATAGGCGATGACCTGACCCTGCGCCACAGTCTGCCCCTCGCCCACCGCCAAGGCCTCGTTGTGCCCGTAAAGCGTCGAGATGCCGCCGCCGTGGTCGATGATGACCGCATAGCCGTAGCCGGAAATCCAGCCGGAATACACCACGATGCCCGCCGCCGCCGCGAGAATCGGATCGCCGTAATCGCCGCCGATGTCCATACCGCTGTGATAACGGGCGTCCCCGTAAATCGGGTGCGTACGCCAACCATACTCCGAAGTAATCTCGCCGACAATGGGCCAGATCATCGAGCCGTTGCCGGTGCCCGAATACTGGTAACGATAGCGGCTCGCCTGGATCAACCGCTCGACTTCCTCGGATGCCGCCAGAAGTTCATCATACGCCTGCTGCGAAATTTCGCGGTCCGTTTCCACCTTTTCCAACAACCGGTTCTTGTCCTGCCGCTTTTCCAACAGGAGCAGGTGCTTTTCCTCCGCGTCCCGCGCCAGCCGCTCTTCTTCCGCGCGCTCCCGCTCCAACGCGGCGCGCGTCTCCTCCACGATGCGCTTTTCTTCCCGCACCGCCTGCACCAGCTCATAATCGCTGTTGATGACCCGCTTGAAAAGATCCATGCGTGTCAAAAAATCCGAAAAATCCTTCGCGCCGAACAATACGTCGATATAGCTGACCTGCCCGTGCATATAGACATTCCGGATCCGCCCGCGAAGCTGCGCGAGCTTGCCGGAAAGCTTGATCTCCGTTTCCTCCAGAAGCTCCTGGTTGGCGTCGATGCGCATCTCCGTCGCCTCCAGTTCACGCTCAATCTCACGGTATTCCGTCTCGGCGTTGCTGACCTCCTCCGACAATTCCCGAAGCTGCTCCGATATGGTACCGATGCGCTCGGTAAGCCTGTCGGTCTTCGCCTGCTGCTCCTCCGCCTTTCTTTGCAGTTCCTCCAGTTGGGACTCCAACTCCTGCGTCTCCGCGTCATCCGCCAACGCATAGGACGCCGGAGCCGAAAGAAGCAACAGGGCGAGGGACGCGGCGACCGTCCGCGCCTTCCACTCTCTCATCGCCGCGCCCCCTTACGCATCCAGGAATTTCTTCAGCGAAATCGTGCTGCCCAACGCCCCGATAAACATGCCGCAGACAAGAATCGCGGCGGTCACGTAATGCAGGAACGGATTCTCCGGAATCAGCGGGAAAAACGCCAACGTGTCGTAAATCTTCACCGCAATCACGCGGTACACGCCCCGAAGGGCGAGCGCCGCCACGACGCCGCCGAAGCAGCCCAGCACGATGCCCTCCAAGAGGAATGGCCAACGGATGAACCAATCCGTCGCGCCGACGTATTTCATAATCGCGACCTCTTTGCGCCGCGCGAAAACCGTCAGCCGTATTGTGTTGGAAATGATGAACAGCGTAGCCAGTGCCAACACGAACATCAACGCGAGGCCGAAGAGCCGCACCAACCGCGTAATGTCAAAAAGATGCTCGACCACATCCTGTCCATACTTTGCCGTCTCCACGCCGGGCAATTCCCTGATAGCCTCCGCGGCCGTCCGCACCATGTCGGGCTGAATCACGCGCACCTCGAAGGAATTGGGCAACGGATTGTTGTCGCCGAGCGCGTCCAGCAGGAACTGCTGATCGCCCAACCGTTCGCGAAAGCGTTCCATCGCCTTTTCCTTGTCGATGAGCTTCACCGACTGGATCCCCTGCATCGACGCGATGCGCTCCTCCAATGTCCGAAGCTCGGCCTCGCTCACCTCGTCCAGCACATAGACGCTGATTTCCACCTGCGACTCCAACGACGCCACCATACGGTTCATATTCAAGACGAGAATCAGGAACATGCCCAACACGAAAAGCGACACCGCCACCGTGCCGATGGAGGCGAACGCCATCCAGCTGTTGCGTTTCAGGGAAAGAACCGTCTCCCGGACGATATATTCGCCGGTACTAATCTTCATAACCGTATACCCCCTGCGCCTCGTCGCGGACGATATGGCCGTCCTCGATGGCGATCACGCGCCGCTTCATCGAATCCACGATGCCCTTGTCATGGGTCGCCATCACGATGGTCGTCCCGTCCGCGTTGATGCGCTTGAAAATATCCATGATGTCCCACGACGTATCCGGATCCAGATTGCCCGTCGGCTCATCGGCGATGACCAGTGCCGGGTGATTGACAATGGCCCGCGCAATGGCCACACGCTGCTGTTCGCCGCCCGAAAGCTGCGACGGAAAGCACTTGTACTTGTCGCGGAGCCCGACGATATCCAACACCGCGTTCACGCTGTGCTGGATCTTCCGGCGCGGCGCCTCGATGACCTGCATCGCGAAAGCCACGTTCTCCGTCACGGTCTTGTCCGGCAGCAGCCGATAATCCTGAAAAATGACGCCGAGCCCGCGCCTAAGATAGGGCACGTCGCTCCGGTCCATGTGGATGACATCCTGCCCGTTCACGATCAGGGAGCCGGCGGAAGGAAGCACCTCACGGAACAGCATGCGGATAAACGTGGACTTCCCCGCGCCGCTGGCGCCGACGATAAAGACGAACTCGCCCTTGTCGATGTGCACGTTCACATGGTCAAGCGCCATAGCGCCATTCTCATATACCTTGGAAATATCTTTCATGTCGATCATGGCGAAACCTCCGGCATTGTTCTCGATTCATCCGCAGGAAAACATTCTGTCTTTTAGGAAACAACGAATACGTCAAGTCGCGGCCTTGTCGATGGATTTTCGTCAGGCAAGGAAAAGGGCTTGAAGGCATAGCATCGCTGCGCCGAAAGCCCTTTGACACGGCATGACGGGAAACGGCCCGACAGGGGTGCGGCGGGACTTGTTCGGTGTTCCCTTTATCATACCATATTTTTCCTGAAAATAGGAAGCATTTTGCCAAAGAAGTGGCGGAAATTGCTATAGAAAAAAATGGGCAACGGCGTTATAATTGTGAAAGGGAAAATCATGGATTCACAAAACAACACAAGGGGGCCTTACCATGACAATCAAAGAATACACCGAATCCTGCCTGAAGTTCGCCGAGGCGTCGAAAGGCTGGGAGAAGCTGGACGAGAATTCATTTTACACGACCTTCGACAAGACCTGGGAGATGTCCGGCGACAACCAGAACGGCGGTGTCGGAGTCGAGTGGGCGTTTCATCTGCCGGAAGACGAGATCCGCGCGCAGGCGGCGGAAAAATTTCTCGCCTACATCGCGCAGGAGCTCGATATGGCTCTCGCCCTCGGCGGCGAGGAGCTGGCCTACACCGCGCAGACACTCTCCGGACTTTTGAAGCCGGGCATTTTCAGCAACTCGGAAATCAAATAACGGCCAAGAAACAACGACGCGAAAAATTTTCCCGCGCCGTTGTTTCTTTTCATTTGGTTTTCAGGTTATGTTCCATTGTTTCACGTGAAACATTTTTTCGGTCTTGTTTCTTCTCCGCGTCTGCTTGTTCCGCGAGCAGGCGGACGGCGGCGGAAGCGCCGATGCGGTCGCAGCCCTGCGCGAGATACGCTTCCATATCCTCGACGGTGCGGATGCCGCCCGCCGCCTTGATGCGAACATTTTCGCCGATGTGCGCGCGGAACAGGTCGACATCCTCGTGCGTCGCGCCGGATTTTCCAAAGCCCGTCGAAGTCTTGATGAAGTCGGCGCCTCCTTCGGTCACAGCGCGGCAGGCCGCGATTTTTTCCTCCGTCGTCAGGTCGCAAGCTTCGACAATGATTTTCAGGATGCGGTCTCCGACGGCTTTTTTCAGCGCGGCGATTTCCGCCGTGATTTTTTTCGTGTCCCCGTTTTTCATATCCGCACGGTTCATCACGGCGTCGATTTCGTCCGCACCGTTTTCCACCGCTTCACGCGCCGCCGCGCATTTCGCCGCCGTCGTGTCGCAGCCGAGAGGAAAACCGATCACCGTGCAGATATTGAGTTCCCCGCCATACGTCTCCCGCAGCCGAGCCACATACGCGGGCGGCACACAGACCGACGCCGTCCGATAACGAACCGCCTCGTCGGCCAGCCGTTTCATTTCTTCCCAGGTCGCCGTCGGCGCCAGCAGTGTATGGTCGACATGCGACAGAATCTCCGAAGCTTTCATTGCGAATTTCCCCTTTGCGATTGATTTCCTTCATTATAATAATGACAACTCCAAAGAAGCGCAAGCGGGATTTTCTTTTCGCAGCAGGAATTATTTTTTTCCCGGCGAATAATAATAAAAAGACAATTTTCAGCAAGCGAATCTATAATAAATAACAAAGCACGGCAACTCTTTTGGGAATACGGAGTGAATACGGTGAAAATTGATCGAAAGGCGCACGCAACGCGCGAGGCGGAAATCCTGATCCAAGCCGCGAACGAGCGGCGCGAGCTGAACAAGATGAAGCTCCCCGGCGAGCCGGTCATCAAGGAACGGGCGAAACGCCTCGACAACGACGGCCTGCAAAATTCCATTGGGAACCTGCTCGGGCGCTACGGGCAGAAGATCGAGGAGCAACAGGCGGCAGCGGCGGCCGCCGCCGAAAAGAACGGTGGCGAGGCCTGGAAACGCGATCTGCCCAAGGACCAACCCACGAAGAAATCACACGATTACCGCGCCTGATTGTTTTGGCAAAAATACCTCGGGAGGATACGGCATGAAAATCAAAGTTGTAGACACGTACGATGAAATCAGCGACGAAGCCGCGGAACTGGTGCTCGCCCAGCTCCGCGAAAAGCCGGACTGTGTGCTGGGCCTGACGGCCGGTTCGTCGCCGATGGGGCTTTACGAGCGGCTGCAAGCCGCGTATCAGGAAGGGCGCGCGGATTTCTCCCGCGTCCGTATCTTTACGTTGAGCGAGTACATTGGTCTCGACGAGCAGGACGAGCAGAGCTTCGCCTATTACACGCGCAAAAATTTTTGCGACGGGCTGAACCTGTCCGAGCAAAATATCCGTATGCCGAACGGCATGGCCGACGACATCGCCCTCGAATGCGCGCGCTACGGCGAGGCCATCGCGGCAGCGGGCGGCATCGACCTGATGATCCTCGGCATCGGGCCGAACGCCCATATCGGCTTTAACGAGCCGGGATCGTGCTTTGTGCCGGAAACCCACGTCGTCGAACTTTCCAACGCCACCCGCGCCGCCAACGCGCGCTTTTTCGACGTGCCCGACGACGTGCCGCATTGGGCCGTCAGCATGGGAATGCGCGATATCATGTTCGCGCAAAAAATCCTGCTCCTCGCTAGCGGCCCGGGCAAAACGGAAGCGCTCAAAATGGCCGTGGCCGGCGACATCACGCCGAAAGCGCCCGCCTCGCTCCTGCAGCTGCACCGAGGCGCGATTGTCATTGCCGACCAAGCCGCGGCCAGCCGCCTGCCCGGCTACGATGGTTGCCCGTCATGAAGGCGATCGCCGGCGGCAGGCTCATCGTCCCCGGCGAAGGGGAAAGTTTTCGCGTACTCTCCGGGTACGCGATTCTTTATGGGGAAAAAATCGAGCGAATCGTGCCCGAGGCGGAGCTTTTCACCGACGGCACGGACGCGCCGGAGCACGTAATCAACGCGCAAGGCGATTACGTCTCGCCGGGATTCGTGAACGTCCATATCCACGGCGCCATGGGCGCCGACGCGATGGACGACGACGCGGATGCCGTGCCGACGATGGCGCGCCATCAAGTTTCCACCGGCGTGACCTCGTTCCTCCCCACCACCATGACCTGCCCCATGCCCGCTGTGCGCCGCGCCCTCTCCCGCATCCGCGCGGCCATGCGAACACAGGATGGAGCCCGTGTGCTCGGCGCGCACATGGAAGGCCCCTTCATCAACGCGGCGCGCTGCGGCGCGCAGGATGCCGCCCACATCCTTCCGGCGGACTTCTCGCTGATCGAGCCGTTCCTCGACGTGTTGCGGCTCGTCACCTTTGCGCCCGAGGAGCTGCCGCAAGGCTCCGACTTCATCGAGCGTTGCGCGGCGGCGGGTGTCGTGCTTTCCGTCGGTCACAGCGCGGCGGATTATGAAACGGCCCAACGCTGTTTCGTCGAAAAAAATATCCGCCATGTCACCCATCTCTTCAACGGCATGGCGCCGTTCCACCACCGTACGCCCGGTCTCGTCGGCGCGGCCCTCGAAAGCGGGGCCGATTGTGAACTGATCGCCGACAATGTCCACTCGCACCCGACGGCGCACCGTCTGCTCTGGCGGGCGAAGCAGGGACGCCACATCATCCTCATCACCGACTCCATCCGCGCCACCGGACTCGGCGACGGACGATCCGAGCTTGGCGGGCAGACCGTTTTCGTCAAAGAAGGCACCGCCACCCTCGCCGACGGGACCATCGCGGGCAGTGTGCTCACCATGGACCGCGCCGTAAAAAACTTCGCCGAAAACACGTGCTGCGGCCTCCCCGCCGCCGTCGCCTGCGCGACCAAGAACGCCGCCGCAAGCCTCGGCCTCTACGGAGAACTGGGATCGCTGGCACCCGGCAAGCGCGCCGATTTCACAATCTTCGACGAGGATGTGCAGATCCAAAAAACGATTGTCGACGGAAATCTCATGTACCAAAAATAAGGCGATGGGTCGAATATCATAAGGAAAGCCTCCATTCCTTTCTTCGGGAACGGAGGCTTTTTTATCCCCGCAGAATTTTTCTGTCGCTCATTCATTTTTTCATTGACACACTTCCGGGTGTGCATTATCATTATTTTTATGGAGGATTCATTTTTTATGCAACCATGAGGAGAGAACAGGCATGAAAACAACTTGGCGAATTTTTGCGACGATTCTTTGCGCGCTGATGTTGGCCGCAGCCATCGGCTGCGGCGGCGGAAACGCGTCCACGGAAAAGAAGCCGGAGAGCGCGGCCAAAACCGAAAGCTTCGCGACCTTGAAAGACGATCTCGGACGGGAAGTGACGCTGGCCAAAAAACCGGAACGCATCGTAGTGACGTCGGCGTCGTTTTTGGAGCCGCTCCACACGGTGGGCGGCGACGTGGTCGGCCGCCCCGACTCAAAGTCAGTGCCGGATTGGGCGAAGGACAAAACGAGCATCGGGCGCGTTTACAACGTGGACCTTGAAAAACTGCTTGCCTGCGCCCCCGACCTTGTGATTGCCAACAAAGGCATGAACGAGAAGCTTCTGCAAACCTTGGAAATCAATAAAATTCCCTGCCTTGTGGTGGACATGAAGAATTACAAGGAAGTGAAGAATGAAGTGCGGATTTTCTCGCAAGTGACGGGCGAGAAGGAAAAAGGCGAGACGTTGATCAAAAACATGGACGACAAGATCAAAGCCATCGCGGACCGCCTCCCGAAAGAAAAGCGGCGCGTGGCCATCCTGCACAGCACGGCGCAGGGGCTCAGCGTACAGTTGGACACCAGTATCGCGGGCTCCACGGCGAAAATGCTGGGCTTCGAGAACGTGGCATCGGGCATGACGGCACTGGAAGGAAATCCCGACGCCGCCCCTTACAGCATCGAGACGTTAGTCGAGCAAAACCCGGAAATCATTTTCGTCACGAGCATGGGGAAACTCGACGAGATAAAGCGCGGCATGGAGGAAACGATCGCGTCCAACCCGGCATGGCAGACGATTCCCGCCGTGAAGAACGGGAAAATGTACTATCTCTCCCAAGAGCATTTTTTGCTCAGTCCCGGCATCCATTATCCCGATGCCGTGGAGGAGATGGCGAAACTGATTTATCCCGACCTTTTTAAATAAGGAAAGAAGGTACAGGCCATGAAGGATGTCAAAATCATCTACCTGACGAACGACAGCCGCCGCTACGCGGGCATGAAAAACGCCTGCCTCGCATTGCAGGACGAGGGAAAAATCTCTGATTTCTGCATGGCGGTAAAGCTTGAAGGCTCCAGCGAATGGGACCGGATCTGGGAGCGGAAATTCGGCGGCGCGAGCCTCGTGGTCGCGCGTTTTTTCCGAAACATATCAAAGTCGGCATTTTGGGAATCCTGCCGCGCGTTCCTTGCGGCGCAAAACATCCCGTACCTCTTGGACGCGGTGGAAGGCAAATCGGACGAAAAAGAGGAAAAGAGCGCGGGCGTGGAACCTTCCGTGGCCGCGCGGCTGAAAGGCTATACTTTTTACGGCGGCGCGGAGAATTTCAAAAATTTTTGGCTCTACGCCTCGTCGCTGACGGACACGGCCATTCCCGCGCCGGATGAGCCGAAGCAACGCTGCTGGGCCGGCATTTATCACCCCGAGTTGTCCGACGGCTGCACCACCGACCTTGTTTCCTACCGGAAAACCTATTGCAAACCGGAGCGCCCGACATTAGGGCTCCTCTTCTACCGTGACGAGTGGATCTGGGACGACCTCGCCTATCCCGCCGCGTTCATCGCCGAAGCCGAGCGGCAAGACTGCAACGCGATCGCCGTGTTCACGAACCAGCTCCCGGACGAGAAGTTGGGCATGCCGAGCATCCGCAAAGTATTCGACGACTTTTTCACGGCGGACGGAAAAACCATCATTGATACACTGGTCAGCACCATGAAATTCTCGCAGGTGGGCAACGGCAGCCTGGCCGTCGCCGAGCTGGAAAAGCTCGGTGTCCCGATTTTGGCGGCGTACACCTTGCTGACGACGGAAAAGGACTGGCGGGAGAATCCCGAAGGCCTGAACGCGGTGGAAACGTCCATCGCCGCCGCGCTGCCGGAGCTGGACGGCGCGATCCACGGCGTGCCCATCGCGGGGCGAAACGTGCTCCCCGACGGCGCCGTCGAGTACCGGCCCATACCAAACCGCCTTGCGCTGATGGTGGAGAAAGCGAAGAAATGGGCAAATCTCCGCCGCCTGCAAAACAGCGACAAAAAAATCGCGCTGATTTTCCACAATTACCCGCCGAAAAATTACAACATCGGCAGCGCGTCGGGGCTCGACAGCATGGAAAGCGCCCAGCGGCTGCTCGCGCGCATGAAGGAGGACGGCTACACGATAGACTTCCTGCCCGAGACGTCGGAGGAACTGCTCCGCGTCATGACCTCCCACGCGACCAACGACCTCTCGCTTTTGACCGACAAGCAGGCGGAGGAATGCGAAAAACTCTCCGCAAAGGAATACGAGGCGTTTTTCAACACATTGCCGGAAGCGGCGCGGCAAAAAATGACCGAACAATGGGGCGAGCCGCCGGGGAGCGTGATGCTTTCCGACGAGGGCAATATCTTAGTGCCGGGTACCATGAACGGCAACGTCTTCATGACGGTGCAGCCCGCGCGCCAATACGGCATGGATCCGTCGCGGGCCTATCATGACCCGTCCATCGCGCCGACGCATCAGTATTTGGCGTTTTACTACTGGCTGCGGGAAGTCTTCAAGGCCGACGCGGTAATCCATTTCGGCACCCACGGCAACTTAGAATGGCTGCCCGGAAAGGCCGTCGGCCTCGACGAGGAAAGCTATCCCGACATTGCCTTCGGCGCGATGCCGAACATTTACCCGTACCTGATGACGATTTCCGGCGAAGGCATCATCGCGAAGCGGCGTTCCGCAGGCTGCCTCATCGGCTATCTGCCGGCGCCCGTGGCCGAAGCGGGCGCCTTCGACGAAATCGCGGAGTTGGAAAAACTGGCGGACGAGTACAGCCATTTCCAAAACAAGGAAGGCGAGCAGGCGGCGGCCCTCGAGGAAAAAATCCGGCAGTCAGCGAAGGACACGAAGCTGGACGAATCTCTGCATTTGAAAGAAAATGCGCCGTTCACCGAATTCCTGTCGGAGCTCCACGCGCTGATCGAGGAGCTGCAGGACAGCGAAGTCCATGTGGGGCTGCATGTGCTCGGCGAACCGCCGCAGGGAGAAATCCTCGTGGGCGAAGTCATGCACCTCTTGCGCCTGTCCAACGGGAAGACGCCCGCGCTCTACGACCTCTGGGCGGAAAAATACGGGCTGGTCTTCGACGAACTGGAAAAAGATCCGTCGGCGCTTCTCCCCTCCCTCGGCCTGACCGGCGGCGAAGCGGCGAACCGTGTGCGGCGCGAGAGCCGCGCCTTCATCGAGAAAATCGCCGAGGGCGGCTTCACGCCGGAGGCGGCGGAGGCCGCGCTGAAAATCGGGGAAGCGGCGGACGGCTCCGCCGAATGGAAAGAAAAACTCGCCTCGCTGGCAAAATTCATCGTCGAGGAAATTTACCCGCGTCTCATGCGGACGACGGACGAGATGGGCCACACGCTGGCCGCCCTTTCCGGTGCCTACGTGCCGCCGGGGCCGTCCGGCTCCCCCAGCGCGGGCGGCGTCGATCTCCTGCCCTCGGGCCGGAATTTCTACGGCGTCGATCCGCGCGGCCTTCCGTCGCAGGCAGGCTGGCTGACCGGCAAGAAGCTTGGCGACCGCATGATCGAGAAGTACATCGGCGACGAGGGCCATTATCCCGAAAACATCGGCATGGTGCTTTGGTCGGGGCCGAATATGCGGAGCAGCGGACAGGACATTGCGGAGTTCCTGTATCTTTTGGGCGTCCGCCCGGTCTGGCAAAAGGGAAGCCTCCGCGTCACCGACATCGAGGTCATCCCGCTGTCGGAGCTGAAGCGCCCGCGCATCGACGTGACGGCGCGCATCAGCGGCCTGTTCCGCGACACATTGCCGCAGCTCGCCGAACTGATGGACAAAGCGGTGCTGGCGGTGGCGGCCCTCGACGAACCGGACGAGGACAATTTCGTCCGCAAGCATATCCGCGAAGACAGCGCGCTTTTGCAAAAGGACGGCGCCAGCGCAGACGACGCTTGGCGCAGCGCGGCTTTCCGTGTCTTCGGCGACGCGCCCGGCACTTACGGCTCCGGCATCAACGTGGTTCTCGACGCGAAAAACTGGGAGACGGAAAAAGACCTCGCCGACGTCTATGTGCGCTGGGGCGGCCACGTCTTCGGCGGCGGGCAGCGCGGCGTCTTCCGCCCGGAGCTGTTCAAGAAACGGCTGGCCGAAACGGAACTGACGGTCAAGAACGAAGAAAACCACGATATGAACATCTTGAGCTCCGACGACTACAACGGCTTCCACGGCGGCATGATCGCGGCGATCAAGAGCTTCGGCAGCAAGGCTCCCGTTTCCTACGTCGGCGACAGCGCGAACCGGGGCGCGCCGAAGGTGCGGACGGTGGCGGAGGAAATGAAGCGCGTCGTGCGCGCCGAATCGCTGAACCCGAAATACATCGAAGGACTGATGCAACATGGCTACAAAGGCGCCATGGACATGGCGAACCGCCTGAACATCAGCTTCCAATGGGACGCGACATCCAGCGTGATGGAGGACTGGATGTACGACGACTACGCGCAAAAATACGCTTTCGACCCCAAGGTCCAGCAATGGATGAAAAAGGTCAACCCGTGGGCGCTCCAGAACATCGCCGAAACGCTCCTCGAAGCGGAGCAAAGGCAGATGTGGAATGCCGACGACGAAACGAAGGAGAAATTGCAGGAGCTTTACCTCTCCATCGAGGGTGAGTTGGAAGACGACGAGGCCGAGTGAGTAAATCATGCCCTCCCGAAAGGGAAGGCCGATATAACCGAAAGGGGAAAACAACAATGAAACGACAGGGCACATTTCCGTTTACCGCCATCATCGGGCAGGAGGACATGAAAAAGGCGCTAGTGCTGAACGTGGTGAACCCGCGGCTCGGCGGTGTCTTGATCCAAGGCGAGAAGGGCACGGCGAAATCCACGGCGGTGCGCGCGCTGGCTGATCTCCTGCCGCCGCGCCAATGCATCGCGGGCTGCCGCTTCCACGACGACCCGGCGGACAAATCGAGCTGGTGCGACGAGTGCCATGAGAAATACGACAACGCCGAGCCGCCCGTCGAGGAACTGCCGATGAAGGTCGTGGAGCTCCCGGTCAGCGCCACGGAAGACCGCGTGGTGGGCACTTTAGACATCGAGGCCGCCATCAAGGAAGGCAAGCGCTCCTTCGAAACGGGCATCCTCGCCGACGCGAACCGCAACATTCTTTACGTGGACGAAATCAACCTGTTGGACGATCATGTGGTGGACGTGCTTTTGGACTCTGCGGCCATGGGCATCAACACCGTCGAGCGCGAGGGCATTTCCTACTCGCACCCAGCGCGTTTTTCCCTCGTCGGCACCATGAACCCCGAGGAAGGCGACATCCGCCCGCAGCTTCTCGACCGTTTCGCGCTTTCGGTCTACGTCGCGGGGGAAAAAGACCTCGACCGCCGCGCCGAGGTCATCAAGCGCCGCCTCGCTTACGAGGACGACGCCGAGGCGTTCATCGCCCAATGGCAGGAAGAACAGAAAAACGAAGTGCATCGCATCCAGCGCGCGATGAAGCTCTTGCCGCAGGTTACCGCGTCCAATGAAATCCTGCGCACGGCGGCGCAAATCTCGATCGCGTTGGAAGTGGACGGCCACCGCGCCGACATCACGCTGATCAAGACCGCCGAGACGCTGGCCGCCGTGGACGGCCACACGGAGGTCACGAAGGACGACCTCAAGACAGCCGCGAAGCTTGCACTGCCGCACCGTATGCGCCGCCGTCCCTTCGAGGAACAAAAGCTCGACTGGGAAACGGTAGATAAGGTAATCGACGCATGAAGCGGCAGGGCTTTCCCTTCGCCGCCGTCCTCGGCATGGAAAAGGCCAAGGAAGCCATGACGCTGGCCCTCGTAAATCCCCGCGCGGGAGGGCTCTTAATCAGCGGCGCAAAGGGAACGGGAAAATCGACGCTGGCGCGGGGAGCTCGTGAACTGACAGAGGCGCCTTGGACCGAAGTTCCCGTCAGCGTTACCGAGGATCGGCTCTACGGCTCCATCGACGCCGAAGCCGCCGTGACCCTCGGCAAGCGCAAGCTCCAGCCGGGGCTGATCGACGAAGCGGACGGCGGCGTCCTCTATGTCGATGACGCGAATCTTCTGCGGGACGATATTTTGGCGGCCATCCTGACGATCCGCGAGGCGGGCGGTTACCGTCTCGAACGCGACGGCCTTTCCGACTGGCGCGATACCGCCTACACGGTGTTGGCGGTCATGACGCCGGAGAGCGGCACATTGCCCGCTTCCGCCCTCGACCGTTTCGGACTTTTCGTCTCGGTGGACGAGGAAACGGACGAAGCCGCGCTGGCGGAAATCGTCAGCCGCACACTGGAATTTGAAAAGGACGGCGCGGCGTTCCGGGAAACGTGGACGAAAGAAACCGGCGGCCTCGCGAAAAGGATTGCCGAAGCGCGGGCTATTTTGCCCGAGGTCGAAGTCTCCGACGCCATGATCCGGCTTTCGTCGGTTTATACGTTGAAAGCGAACACCGCAGGCCATCGAGCCGACATTTATCTGATTGAGGCGGCCCGGGCCGAAGCGGCGCTCGCGGGACGCCGCTATGTGCTGCCAAAGGATTTGGAGCGCGCGGCGGAATTCGTGCTGCCCCACCGGATGCGGGAACTGCCGCCCGCCGAGCAGCCGGAGCCGACGCAGAGCGAGCCGCAGCAGCCGCAAGACAGCCGGCAGCAACCGCCGCCTCCCCCGCCGGAACCGGAGAACCGTGACGAACTTTTCTCGCAGCCCGACGCGCCGAAGCCCGAGGAAACCGACACCGAGGCCCACGAAGGCAACCCGGAGGATCATCGGGACGACGAGACGATGGCGAACCCGAACACGCAAAGCGGCGACCGCATCGACGCCGCTGATATGCACGTAAAGCTGCCGCCGGTCTGGATCGAACCGACGAAGGGACGGCAAAAGAAATCGGGCAGCGGCAAACGAAGCGCCACGCGCACCGACGAACGGCAGGGCCGCTACGTCCGCGCCGAGCTGCCGCGCACGAAGACTGCAGACATCGCCTTTGACGCGACGCTCCGCGCCGCCGCGCCTTACCAGAAATGGCGCGAGAAAAACGGCCTCGCGCTGGCGATTCGAAGCGAAGATATCCGAAGCAAAGTCCGTGAAAAGCGCACGGGCAACATCTTCCTGTTCGCGGTGGACGCCAGCGGCTCCATGGGCGCGCGGGAACGCATGAAAACAGTCAAGGGCGTGATTTTGAAAATCCTCCTTGAAGCCTACCAAAAGCGCGACCGCGTGGGCATGATCGCCTTCCGCAAAAATCAGGCCGAAGTATTGCTCCCCGTCACCAAGAGCGTGGACTTCGCGCAGAAAAAGTTGGCAACCATGCCCACGGGCGGCAAGACGCCACTGGCGAAAGGATTGGAGAAAACCGAGGACGTATTGGACATGATTTACCGCCAGGATCCAACACAAGACCCGGTGCTGATCGTTATCACCGACGGCCGCGCCACGACGCCGCTCGTCCCCGGAGGCGACGCCACGGTGGAAGCCATGAACGAAGCGGAACGCATCGCCAAGCGAAAGCTGCCCGCCGCCGTCATCGACACGGAAACCGGCTTCGTGAAGCTGGGCCTCGCGAAAAAGCTGGCGCAGAAAATGGACGCCTCCTATTTCCGCGTGGACAAACTGTCCGAGGACAGCCTGCTGCGCGTGTGGCGGAAGATGAGCCGGTGAGGACGCAAATTTTATTATGAAAAAAGCATTTCTCCGAAGCTTTCAAGGCGAGGCTTCGGGGAAATGCTTTTTTCGTTGTTTCGTTTGCGAAGCGTATAGTGACGGAAAGATTATTTTACCCAAGGTGGCAAAAAAGAATAAATCCTTGGAAATTGAACGCAAAGCCAACGTTGGCTTTCTTCAAAGTCTTTCATTGAATGAGAGTCTGTCCCTATCGAGAGATGGATTTGCTTTTGTGATACAAAGCCAAGCACAACCTCTCTCATGTGCTGTAGCAGAGCCGCATCCAAGTTGTAGCGGTTCATGTATTCTGCGGGGAAAAATTCCCACTCGACCCCCTTCCCACCGTGATTCCAAAATTGATTCAACAACGATTTCAATTCGCCGCTTAGATCGACCCCGTTATTTCCACGAAAATTCGATTGTCTTATGGCTGTCCGGATTGGATGCGCCAAAAAAGTTTCTCCGTTAAACCTCTTTGCGAGTTCAAATGCAATATCCTTGCGAAACGAAAAACTGGTTTCCACAGCGAAATCCGAACGCATTTTTCGAGCTTCCATCAGGTCAATTCTATCAAAATTTCCATCGTCATACTCCAGATGATTTCTGTGCAAATGGATGATCGCAGCCAAATCCCTTGTCCGTGCGTCTTTGATGACTTGATTTTTAGGAAACGCGCGGTCTATGTCATGTGCCCAATCCGTATACCCTAGTTTCTTGTAACAGGATTGGATGATATGCGCTTCCGCCGAACGGATTCCCGCCAATTCATTTTCCAGTGCGTATGAATAACACTTCAAATTTGGAAAATATACGAGAATGTCTGGGATTTTATTCACGGTCACTTCGCAACCAATAACTATCCTCGTCTTGTCGCATGCAACAGGGGGATTTTGGAAGAATCCAATCGAGTTATGATCCGTTACAGATATAACGCGATGATTCATTGCAAAAGAGGATATATCCTGCAATGAGCCATCGGAGAAAACCGTATGCAGATGCAAGTCGGCCAATGTTCGTTCCATTTCACGATTTTCCCTTATCTTTTTGCGGAAGGATTATATCAACACAATCCGCATCGTTTTTCCACGCTTTGCCATAAGACAATATGTATTTCGCGCATTTATCGGCCCCCAATTCAGTGGTATCAACAATTATTTCATCTTTGGCCTTGCCTTTGGTCAAATCGGTTTTTGCGTATAGTTTCCGCAGAAGAGGAACACTCATATATTCTCCGCGCTTTCCGCTACGGGATTGATTGCGTTTAAGTACTTTGTCGAGCGGAGCGTCCAAATAAAATTTTTGGACGTATATATCTCCCAGTTTTCCCAGTTCCTCTCCAAAGAGGAATGATAAAAATTCGCTTTCATCCCCCAGATCGTCAAAAACATAGTCCACAACTACGTCAAAATCTTCCAGCAAAAAGCTCTTGGTCAAGATTGCCGCATTCCGTATGGCAAATTTCTCCCTGCTAATACATGGCTTGCGGGAATCGTACAACTGAAAATCGTCAACGGGGATACGCGCTTTCTTTTTCGCAGAGTCCATCGATGCGATTTTCTTTGAAATCGTCGTTTTCCCTACAGCGGGAGATCCTCGCAAAATTATTAACCGCGGATAGCTGTTTCCTTCATTGTCCAATACAGGCATTTTCATGCTCCTCTCAATTTTTGTTTTATGATCATAAAGCCGATTACATTCTATAAATTCCTATTTGATTTTCTATATACTCTTCATATTTTTGTTCTAAGTCGTTAAACTCCCCCCATTTCATTCCACGCTGAAGAACATCGCATTGGCACGCGGCAGCTTCAAAAGCAATGTTGGATTGCTCAATGATATTCGGCGGAACTTCAGATGCTAGCGCATATGATGCATGGGAAAGCACTTTGCAGACTTTTTTCGGTGGGAGAAAATCGTTAATCGAAGTTTCTATCCCGTTTTCGCAAAAGTATTGTTTTATCTCGTCGCGACGTTTTGACGATGAATATATTTCCAGTGTGCCTTGGAAATTTCGCTTTTTCAGTTCCGAAACATAGTATACCAATTGGGCATTGTCCCATTTGTCCGTGATTTTCCCAAACATAGCAGCGTTTCCACTTTTTGTCCCGGGATAAAAGTATTTGGGGTTTGGAACATAACGCTTTGCGTAATATAGATTGTCCTTCGTGATTCCCATTGCGTTCCATGTATCGCGGCAATCTTCATAGGTGACAATCTTTTTCGCGGATTTCAGCATCTTGCGGAGCAGTTCTGCCAATCCTTCATTGCGGCCCAAGCGGAATAAATCGCTCCCGGCATGTCGCAAGATGAGCGGACGGCCTAGCAACAGCGAAACAACGTACGCCGCATATCCATAGGGAAAGAGATAATTGCCTTCAACCACATCCACTTCGAATCTCCGTGATATGGAAAGCGCAGATGATACGAGACGCTCCGAAAATAGCTGTGTATATGGAATGTGCCAGTCCATCTTGGAGTCAACAACAGTTGCTCCATTTTTTCCGCCCGTTGGCAAGCAATGTTCGCCCTTGCGGCAGGCGGTGACGGCTCGTGCGCGGATTCCGTGCGCAGCATATTCTCGCATTCTCCAATATGCCGCGACGGAAGTTCCGCCTTCCAGAGGTGGGTATTTACCAATGTACAATAGGTTCATGAAATTTCTCCATTCTTTCTATATCCTCCTCCCATTCTGCTGCATCGGGGCTTTCCATGGGCGCCAATGTGAAATATTTGTGCAGAATATCAAACATCATGCAGTTCACGGAAGAAAAATCGAGCAATTCTCCGTACGGATGCTTGCAATCCTTATAAGCAGAAGAAATTCCATGAAGCCGATCCAAAAAACATTTCGGAATGACCGAAGGCATCGCCAGTTTTTTTCGCAGAACTAATGAAGCAAGATTATGGGGAGACAAGTACTGAAGCAAGAATTTTCTGAGCGGCAGTTTTGTCTCATGGTCATTGCAAAGCCAAGAGATGGGAAGGGAACGCAAAACGTCAGTTAAGCGCTTGTCCATATAAAGGGGAACGGAATGTACTTTGAATTTTCGGGCGGTATGCTCGATGCAGTTTAAGTGATAATTGGTCAATGCTGTGCCCAACAAAAAAGTTTGCACGATGCCGCGATAACGTTCTTTTTCTTCGGGCAAAGGAAATAGCTTGCATATTTCATCATGAAGGTGATGTCCCATTGCCCGCTGTTTCAGCTTGTCCACGAATCCATAAGGATGCGTAAACGGCCAATAATACCCAGCGAGCAATTCGTCGGCTCCTTCGCCGGGAAACAGAACCGTTCCCTGCGGGCAGGAGAGTTCCTTGGCGAACAAATAGTAAGCAAACCCGCCCAGCGGGGAAAAAATCCCGTCCAACTCCAGTGCTTCTATGGAATGCAAATATTCCGGAACATAGCGGATGGCATCTTCCGGGAATACAATTTCACGATGATGGGAGGAAATCAGCTTGGCCACGGAGTCTGCATAGAACACGTCTTCTTTGTTGTCGCCGGACGAAAAGGTTGCCGTATGGATCGTTTGGCATTGCGCTGCAATAATGGACAAAGCCGTGGAATCCATGCCTCCGGACAGCAAGAACAACTTGTCGCCTTGCAGCTTTGCCATAGAATCTCGCACGACATCTTCAAGCGCGGCCAAAAATGCTCCATAAGCATCGTCGAACTCCAAGAACGTCTGCCGCGCCTCCTCATGATTCTTCCGAAAGCTGATTGTCTGCGCATCCGCCATGCGCAAAATCTCGTTTCGCTTGACTTGTTTGATTCCGCGAAACAATGTGGCATCTTCTTGGTAAATATATCCCAGCGAGGAGCATTCTTCCAGTGCATCTATGTCATATTCCACAACCGGGAGCTCGCGGGAGGACAAAATCAGCTTTATATCGGAGGCAAATAATATCCCGTCTTTCAGCGGCGCGTAATAAACATTCCTTGTTCCCCAATAATCCCTTTGCAGGCGCAATTCATCGTTGATAATGACAACAGATTCCATTGCGGACTGTTTTGCGGCTTCTTTGCCAAGGCGCAATTCCAATGCTGCAGCCGGTTTGACGGAAGCTTCCAGTTCTTTAGAATAGGTGATGCACGTGCTCATGTTTCCATAAAACTTAGCATCGTCGATATGCTCGGATAAACGATCCCGAATTGCGGACTTGTGTCGCTCGGCATCGATGCCGTAAAAACCGAGGAAGCCTGTAATTTTCATGTCCCCACGCTTTCAGCCGTGGTGGCAAGTCCGTGTTCGAAGAGCGATTGCATGTACTCTTTGACATCGGAATCGACTTGGCTCTCCTCCGCATCGTATTCCCGGCAAATTGTTTCCCTGATTTCTTTGAAGCGGACTCGATCTCGTATCATCGTTAATAGTGCATATTCCATTTCAGTCAAGTTATATTGTTGCCCGTGCCTTTTGTCCAGAAGGAAAAACTTTTCGTTCAGAATGTTTTTTAGTGTGGCATCGGGGGAAAGCGCAAAAATTGTTTGATCGTTTATTTCCAGCATTGCGGATCCTCCTGCATATAATCTCCCGTGGCGGCGTAGGCCATCGAGCGGCATCCCCTGCATTCCGTGAAATGCTCGCACCCGTTGCATTTCCCTTTGTACGAAGAATAATCACGCAGCCTCCAAAGCACATCCGAGTTATACCAAGTGTCGATAATCCCATTCGTCAGCACATTGCCAATAGGAATCGGCAATCTCCGGCAAGGGAGAATCGTGGCATCAGGCAAAATCGTCAAAGCGTTCACGCCAGCGGAACACATGGCGCCCACAGTTTCGTCGGTGCCGCACAGGCAATAGAGCGTTCTGTAGAGCAATAGGCAAGGTTTGGTAATTTGGAACGCTTTGCGCGTCATGTATTCAAATATTTCTTTTGTTTCCAACGCGTCCAGTACCCATCCCTTGTGCTGTTCTCCCTGCCCTTCCGGCATGAACCGTTCCAGCGCAAAATAATCGACGTCCAACCGGCCGAGCAGCGAAATCAATTTGGGGATATCTTGCTTATTGTTCTTGGTAACCGTTGTCATCACGCTTACAGAAAATCCGTTTTTCTTCAATTTTTTGATTGCGTTCACTACTTTTGCATAATCCCCGTCGCCTCTGACGCTGTCATGCAAATCTTCCGATGAACCTTCGAGAGATACTTGGATTCTTCTCAGTTTTGCGAAACATTTCAGCCGTGCCATGTCCTCATCAGTCAGCAAGGTTCCGTTCGTCAAAATGTCATATCCGCTCAGATTTGGGCACTCTTTTTCCACATATTCCAGCAATTGAAACAGGTCACCTCGCCGGGTGAACGGCTCTCCGCCTGTCAGCGACGCATTTCCGGCAAAGCCCCACTTCCCCAAGGCATCGTTGATTGCCCATGCTATTTGGCGCAACTGCTCAATCCCCAGTTCCCTCGCATTATCATAGTTTTCGTGATAGCAATGCTTGCATCGATTATTGCATACATCAGTTATATGCCATTGGAAATAGAAATCCGTATTTTCACTCATTGAAATCCCTCTCCATAATTTGACAGCAGGAATTTTGGGCACAGGGAGCCATGTTTGCACTTTCGGCACTCCTCCCGCTCCAGCTTTGGGGCGCCCTCTGAACGAGAAATCTCCATGGACTGCTCCCCCAAGAAAATAATATCCACATCTTCCACCCGCTCCTGCCTGTCCGTCAGCCGCTCGTCAACACAGAAGGGAAAATCCCTGAACAAGACCGGAAAGCCGGCCTCGTTTGCCATGTCAAGCGTTTTGCTGATAACCTCCTTGCAATCCAACGCCGAAAAAAGCAAATCGCGATGGTAGAAAGCGAATCCACGAAAACAAAAATGCGTAAAGACCAGTCGTCGAATGCCGGGAAGTGCTTGAATCGTCGCCAATATCCGGGGCATATCATCAATGTTTTCTTTGCAAATCACGCAATTGACATTGACCTTGATGCCCGCTTCGCATAGCTCGACGATGCTGTTCATTGTACGGGAAAAGCTGTCGGGGGTTCCTGTTATTTTGTCGTGGATTGCGGAATGCGATCCATGAACAGACGTCGTGACTTCGTCCACTTCAGATGCCTTCAAAAGCTGTGTCAACCACTGGCTGCTTTCAAAGTCACAATTCGTGGACAGAATGACGCTGTTGCATATACGCTTGGCCGCATGAAAAATTGCGCCCAAGTCATCCCGCATCGTCGGCTCTCCGCCCGCGATATACAGGCGGTTCAACGATCCGCGTTCCCTTCGGTATCTTTCCAACGATGCCTTGATTCGATCCACGGAAGGCAGGATTTGATTGCTCCCGTCCGGTTCCATGCGTTCCATGCAAAACAAACAGTTATGATTGCAAATCCTGTCCAGCCCATCCAGATATTTTCCGACGTGAACCACAGCCGTCCTCATGTTTCCCCCCATAAAAAGGAACGGATTGCGCGCCTTTTCCACACAATCCGCCTGATTCGGTTCGCTGCCGTTTCGTTAGCCTCGGCAAGCATGGCACGACGAGCATCCGCGACACGTTACTGTTTTTTTGATATACGCCTCCATGACCGTAAAAACGAAGTCGTTCTTTTGACTGGCGCGCAGTACGGGCTTGTTGTATTGTTTCATGGCCGATTCCTCCTTTCTCTTTATTTTCTATAATTATAGCATATATATATATATATCAAGATAATAATTTTTTATATATTTTTTCATCATTTTCTCTGCGCCCTTGATTGCCAAGGATAGTGCCTACTCATTGTCAAATATATTACAAGAATATTTTTCCAAAAAATATAAAGGCATTGTGCATATGTTCCCGGAGGCGACGCCACGGCGGAAGCCATGAACGAAGCGGAGCGCATCGCCAAGCGCAAGCTGCCCGTCGCCGTCATCGACACGGAAAACGGCTTCGTGAAGCTGGGCCTCGCGAAAAATTTGGCAAAAATGGACATCTCCGATTTCCGGCGTGGACAAGCTGTCCGAGGACAGCCTACTCCGGGTGTGGCGGAGGATGAGCCGGTAAAGAGAAAACAAAAAGCTGTCCGTGAAGGGAATTTTCCCTTTGCGGACAGCTTTTTTGCAAAGCACAATATGTATGCGGTTCTCAAGCGTAAGCAAGCCCTGCTTTCTTCGCGATACGAATAACCTCTTCTTCCGTTGTTTCAGCCATTTCCGAAATTTCCGCATACGGGTAATGCTTTTTGAGCATATTGGTTACAACCGATACGGTTTTGTCTAAACGCCCTTTTTCCTCGGCAAGCTCGCGTTCTTCTTCAATCTTCATCGCGTAAGTCATATAGCCCACCCTTTCCTGCTCTATTTGCTTCACACGGACGATCTCATCGTCGATCTCGCGGACAAAGGCGTCGTCGCTGATTACACCGTTCACATAATCCAAGAATGCCCTGACGTCCGGCGCAACGTCATCCGCTGTACCCTTTGAGTTCACAAAGACCTTCGTCGTCTTGTCATCCAGTTCCAATCCTGCATCCTCGACGCAAAGGTTTCGGAACGTATAAATATGCCGCGATTGGCCGAAGGGGTCAAACGGGCAGATGAAGATGATGTAGGTCGGCGGAAGCGTCTTGTACTTTTGCCCTGCCGCCAAACGCTCGGAGTCGATCATCGCCTGATAGTAGCGCACCCGTTTCGCCAATTCGCCGCTTTCCGGCTGGCGTACCTGCATCTCAATCTCGAAAATCTCGTCGCTGCCCTCGACGTACACGTCCAAACGGACTCCTTTGCTCTCGTACTTAGGCTTTACGGTCTTTTCCTCGTCGATATAGCGAATATCCGTCAGCTTGATATTCAGGATTTTCTCAATCATCGTCTTGCAGATATGCTTGCGCCGCATGACGAGCTTGAACATATAATCGTCCTGAATCGTCAATTCTTCCCACGGCTTGATATTGCCCATCCCGCCACCACGCTTTCTGTTCTTGCCTCGTATTATACCACATTTTTCGTTATCCCGCATTGCAAAGGATACGGCATTTGCTTTTTCCTGTTTCTTTCATGGCGCGGGCGTGGTACAATGGAACGTGCATGAAAAGTTGTGCTTCGCCGTTTGCAAAAGACCTTTTCCTGCAAAACCTTTTCGGGAGGAAGCCGATGTTTTCCTTATTTTTTTATGGCATACAGCAGGATATAAAGCTCTTTTGCGTCGCGCCCCTCGTTTGCGCGATTTTTCGTTTCCTTTTTATTGTCCTTTACGGAAATTATACTTCCCTGTCCGGGCAATGGAAAAAATTCTATCATTGCTTTCGGTACGGCTTTTGGTGGGGCATGGACTGGAACACTTACGTTCTTCTCGATTCCGCCGTGCTCGTCAGCCTGCCCGGCGCGTTTCTGCCCGATTGGTTCGCCGCGGGCGACCAGGTGCGCGCCGTGGGCATTTCTGTCTATCTTGCCGTTTTGTACGCGGCGTTTGTCGGGAAACTGATTTTCTATTACCATTACCGGGACATTTACAACAAAACACTTTGGATGGGGAAGAACGCGGACAAGAAGAACCTGCTCGATATTTTCTTCCATCAAAATCACGGCGTCCTCGTGCTGCTGAGTTTCGTGCCTTTTGTGTTCGGCTGCTATCATTTGAGCCTCGCGTGGCTTTCCACGCCGACGCTTGCATATCCGGCCTTCGATTCGGACGCGGCGCGGTACGCGTTCCATTTTTCCGTCGTGGCGGCAGTTACCGTGCTGTTTTATTACTTCCGCTACGGCGGCAGCTTCAACCACGCCAACAAGCCGGAATGGGACGAAATCCCGACGGTTGTAAAAGAAGATATTTTCCTCGCGAAAGCGACCATCGATGACCTCGTGGCGCTGGAGATCATCTGGAAGCACCCGCCGCACGAGCTTTTGAACCACACGGACGAGGAGGCCGCGCCGAAAATCGCGGCGGTTATCCCCAAAGCCGATTGGCGGGACGCGGAGCAGCCCTTGCGGCTGTTCGCCCGTACCGCGCAGGGGGCGCGGATTGCGCCGCCCCAGCATATTTTTTACCTGCTGGCGGAAAGTTACGAACAGGCGCCGTTGGACGCTCCGTATGCCTCGCTCCATATCGCGGATGGGGGCAAGGAATTTTGCGCGGACCCGCACGCCTTTTCCGTCCCGAATTTCCTTTCCGCGGGGCTGCTTTCCCAGCCGTCGCTCGTCAGCCTTTTGCTCGGCGTTTACGACGCGGGGCTGGAGTTCAACGAAACGGAAGCCTTTTGGCACGGTACGTTGCCGACTGCCCTGCCGATTCAGCTGCGGGCGCTCGGCTACCGCTCCGCCTTTTGGTACGGCGGCGAGCTGAACTGGGGCAGCCTCCAACATTTCCTGCCCGCGTTGGGCTTCGATGAGATGCACGGCGGCCCGGATTTCTGCCCCACAGACGCGCCGCGCACATGGCTCGGCGTCTACGACGACGTCTTCCTGACGGAGGCGGGGAAGAAAATCCAAGAATCGGACGACGGCACGCCGGTGCTCCATTTCCTTTACACGACCTCGAACCACGGCCCCTATACGATCCCCGTCGATACTTACGGCTACAGTGTCGAGCGCGTCATGCCCGACGCGCCGGAGGCCGTTCGGAAAAGCCGCATCGCGCAGCGGAAACTCGGCTGTTATTGGTACACGGATTGGGCGTTGTTCCGCTTTGTCCGCCAGATGAAAGAAATTTACCCGGACAGCCTGTTCGTCGTGACCGGCGACCACGCCATGCGCGCGCTTCCTTTCGACTGCGGCATTTCCCATCGCAAGGGGCCGACGCTGCGCGAACACGCCGGGGACTTTTTCGCCCTTTGGCATCGGGAACTCACGCCGGACCTATTCGCCGGAAACAAAATCGGCGGACACATGAATATTTTCCCGACGCTGATGGAGCTGATTGCCCCGAAAAACCACGAATACCTCTCCCTGTTCCCGCCGCTGACGGAAAAACTTTCCGGCGTCGTGACGCCGCATCACTGGCTGACGGAAACGCACATCGGAACCTTCGACGACAATTACTGCCAACCCCTCGATGCCGACGACGAGATTCGCGTCCCGTCCGACGGCGGCCCGCTCCGCGATTTGCGCGACGGCTGGTGCGAACTGTCCGGCTGGTTGGGCCGTCATTCGGAGCTTTTGCGGTAAAAAACGCGCCGGTGCACAACGCGGGCTCCTGCTTCGCCGCGCTGATCGCCGCCCTGCTGTACGACCGCGATTTTGTCGACGGCCTTGCATCTCCCGTTATGAAGCTGTGGCTGCAAACCAAACGCTTGTGATTCGCTAGGCTTGATAAAACGACCCCCATGCCGCCGCAAAACGCGATGGCATGGGGGGTCGTTTTTTGCTCATTCCTTCAGGAACTTGGCCGGATCAATCTTCATCTTCATAATCAAGGGCATGAGCTCCATGTCCTCGAGGACGTGGGGGATGGTATCCGGCGGACAATTCCGCAGGTCGACGTCGAAAGCCCGGGGGAATACGTTCATGTTGATGTCGCCGAAAACGCAGATGGTTGGCGTGAGCGTGTGACCGAATTCGCTTTCCTTGACGATGGCGTAGCCCATCGTTGTCTTGACGATCGTGCCCACGGGATAAATGGCCACGTTGTCGAAAAGAGGGAAAGCAACGGTTCGTCGAACTGCCCCGGCGAGCATTTCATCATGATCTTGTACGCGATATGCGGCCGATAGACGGGCTTGTAGGAGCGTTGCGTCGCCAACGCGTCGTAGACGTCGGCGATGGCGGTGATGCGCGCAAAGCGGCGAATCTTGTCCCCCATGAGATGGCGCGGATAGCCGCGCCCGTCCATGTGCTCGTGATGCTGGCCCGCGATGGCGGCGAGAACCGGCGCCATCGGCACAGACAGCTCGGCTGACGTCTCATGCACTCTCTGTAAAGATTTAAAAATCTTAACAGAAAGCAGTATAATTGTTCAATATTTATACACTTTATCATGTTGTCGTTATGTCCTGCAACAAAAAATTGCCGCCGAAGCGAAGTTTCGCACTCCGATTCGGCGGTGATTTTTGAAGATTGCCCCGATGCGGTACCGGCTCGTTTTCGCCGTTTATGCTCTTGCATCTGGGCAACAGCGTTTTGGGGGTTTCTGTTTATTATCTATCCATCTGCCTTCAGCAGTTCCTCGATCTTCCCCAGTACGTCGTCAATCTCGGCGTTCAGTGTCTCGCGTTCTTGTTTGTACCGTGCAATCAGCTCGAAGGGTTCGAGGATTTCCTCTTCCTCGTGGGGGAAGCCGCAGAGGTCGAGGTTGTAGCCACCGTCCGAGAGTTCTTTGATGGTGTATTTTTTTGCCTTGGGACTGCCGTCCTCGTCGATTTCCTCGCGATTGTTCCACCATTCCATGACCGGGGCGAAGTGCTCCGGCTTCATCGGCTTCGTTTTCGAGAAATGCTTGTAGCCCTCGGGCATATCGAGGCGGTAGAACCACGTTTCTTTTGTCGGGTGCGTATGGTCAAAGAAAAGAATATTCGTAGTGATGCTCGTGTACGGCGAAAAGACGCTGCCCGGCAAGCGAATGACCGTGTGCAGGTCAAATTCCGACAGGAGCTTCTTTTTGATGTTCGCTTTCGTGTTGTCCGTGCCGAACAGGAAGCCGTCGGGCAGCACCACGGCGGCGCGCCCGCCTTTTTTCAGCCGATACATGATGACGCTCATGAAAAGGTCGGCAGTCTCGGAGTCGGCGAGGTCGTCGGGAAAATGGCTCTGGACGATGGGAAGCTCGTTGCCGCCGTATGGGGGATTCATCAAAATCACATCGAAGCGGTCGTCGTCCGTATAGTCCAGCACGTCCTTCATCAGGCTGTTGTCGTGGCGAATGTCCGGCTCGTCCACGTCGTGGAGCAGGAGATTCGTGACGGCCAGCATATAAGGGAACTGTTTTTTCTCGACGCCGTGGGCGGAGCGGAGCCATGCCTCATGGTCGGCGGCAGTCTTGACCTGTTTTTTGAGTTCCCGCAGCAAGCTGACGATGAATCCGCCCGTGCCCGCGGCGAAATCCGCCATCGTTTCGCCCAGCTTCGGCGCGATCATCTGCG
Source organism: Schwartzia sp. (in: firmicutes) (assembly GCA_017480545.1). Classification (GTDB taxonomy): domain Bacteria; phylum Bacillota; class Negativicutes; order Selenomonadales; family Selenomonadaceae; genus RUG12372. The sequence goes on from JAFVAI010000020.1 coordinate 50,002, forward strand.
CCATGAAGTCGGTGACGGCGCGGGGCGTGTAAAATTCGCCCGCGCTTCCGGCGGATTGCAGTTCCTTCAAAATCGTTTCGTAAATGTCGCCGAGGGCGTGGATATTCTCATAGCTTGTCAGGTCGATGTCGTCGATGACGTCCACGACCTGACGCAGCAATACGCCGTTTTTCATATATTGGTTCGTGTCCTCGAAGACGCTCTTGACGACGCTCTTTTTCGCGGGCATATCGGGCGTGACGGGCAGATCCTTCAGCGTCTTGAAAAGCTCGTCCACGAAGGAAAGCAGCTCGTCCCCGGTCAGCGCGTGGCCCGCCTCGTCGGCTTTTGCCCAGTTCCGCCAGCGGTACGCCTCGGGAATCGCGGACGTATAGCCGTCGTCGTCAAATGACCAATCTTCCTCTTTCGCGTCGTAGACTTTGAGGAACAGCATCCAGACGATTTGCTCGATGCGCTGGGCGTCGCCGTTGATGCCGGGGTCGTTCCGCATGATGTCCCGCAGTTTCTTGATCAGTCCGTTCAAATTGCTCATTCGTAATCATCCTATCGGTGTGAAGTTTATCGTGCGGAAGGCTCCCCCCGTCGGCTTCGCCGCCACCCCCCTCTAAGAGGGGGGCTTTTATTGCCTCCCTCTTAGAGGGAGGTGGCACGAAGCGCCGGAGGGAGTTATCATCCCGCCTTGTAAAGTTCTTCTTCCAAAGATTTCAGCGCGGCCTTGAAGCCTTCCTTGCCGCCGAAATGTTTCGCGATGGCGGACGGCGTACCGTATTTTCGAAACTCGTCCATTTTGAGAATAGCGGTTTCCTCCACCTCGCGGATGCCGAGATTCATATACTTGTCCAAAAGAATCTCCAGCACCTCCCGCGCCGCGCCGCTGTACTTGTGAAGGAAATCGCGCTTCTTCACGTTCTCGGCGCGCTCGCGGCGGGTCAGGGGCTTTTGGTCGTAGGCGATATGGCAAATCAGGTCGAAGTCGTCCACGTCCGTCATTTTCATATCGGCTTTCAGTTTGTCGAGGTCAATGCCCTGCGCTTTCAAAGCGTCGGCAATGGCCTTTTTCTTTTCCTCGGCGCTCCATTTGCGGATGAAATTGTCGAGGGTGGCGAACTGCTCCTTGACGTTCCGCTTCGTGTAGTCCGTGATGCTCTCCTGCCGGAGCAGCTTGCCGTTCGCGTCGTAAACAGAGACCGTCTTGTTGACAGTGTAGACCGTGCAGCCGTCGCGAAGAACATACGGGATTTCCTGCGGGGGCGGCGGGTCGCCGCCGTCCTTCTTCCTTTTTTTCTTGCCCGTTCCTTCGCCGCCGCCCACGAAACCGTCCTCCTGCTCAATCGGCCCGTCCCAGTCGGGATCGGCAAAGAGCCTTGTGACGCCGCGAAAATCCATGATGGTGAAGCTGGTCTTGCCGTCCTTCTCCCGGAGCCGTGTGCCGCGCCCGACAATCTGCTTGAACATCGTCATGGAGGAAATCGTCTTGTCGAGGACAATCACCTTCGTCATTTTGCAGTCCACGCCCGTGGACAAAAGCTCCGAAGTGGTGGCGATGACCGGGTATTTTTCGCTGACGGAGATGAAATATTTGAGCTTGCTCTTCCCGTAATCGTCGCTGCCCGTGATGCGGACGACGTAATCGGGATTTTCCTTCATCCTGTCGGCGTTGCAGTTCGCCAGCTCGACGCGCATCCGCTCGGCGGCGGGCTCGCTGGCGCAAAACACAATCGTTTTCGCGTAAGGGTCGGTGGCGCGAAGGTACGCCGTGATCTGCTCGGCGACTTCGCGGATTCTGTCCGCGATGATGATGTTATAGTCATAGTCGCTGTTGTTGTAGATGCGATCCTCAATCTCGTTTCCGTAGTAATCCTTTTGCCCCTTGACGGGCCGCCACTCGTCGCCGATGTTCGTATGGATATTCACCACGCGGAACGGCGCGAGGAAGCCGTCGTCGATGCCCTGCTTCAAGCTGTAAGTATACACGGGCGCGCCGAAATAGTCGATGTTCGACGTGTACTTTGTCTCCTTCGGCGTCGCGGTCATGCCGATCTGCGTCGCGCCCTTGAAATAATCGAGCACCGCGCGCCAGCGGCTTTCCTCTTTCGCCGAGCCGCGATGGCACTCGTCAACGATCACGAGGTCAAAGAAATCCGGCGAAAACAACTCCTGAAAATGCGGCACATCGTCGTCGCCCACCATCTGCTGGTAGAGCGCGAAATAGACTTGGTATGACTTGATGGTCGTGCGGTCGTCCTTCGCGAAGTTTACCTTGTGAATGACCTTGGAGAGCGGCTGGAAATCCTGCGCGATGGACTGGTCCACGAGAATATTCCGGTCCGCGAGGTAGAGGATTTTCTTTTTCAGCTTCGCGCCCAAGAGCCGGTAAACAATCTGGAACGCGGTATAGGTCTTGCCCGTGCCGGTGGCCATGACGAGAAGGACGCGCTGCTTTCCGCGGGCGATGGCGTCCAGCGTGCGGTCAATGGCGACCTGCTGATAATAGCGCGGCGCGTAAGTGGTCTGGGAAACGTAGCAGGGCTGCTCCATCAGCAAACGCTCGGTTTCGTTCCATTCGCTCCCGGCGGCGAGCCGCGCCGTCAGTGTCTGTTCCGTCGGGAAAGCGGACAGGGGAAACGTCCGCTCCTGTCCCGTCAAAAAGTCGTACTCCTGAAAGGCGTCGCCATTGGAACTGTACGCGAACTTCAAATCCATCATGGCGGCGTATTCCTTCGCCTGCTGCATCCCGAAGGAAACGGAATGGTTGTTGTCCTTCGCCTCCACCACGGCGAGGGGGCGGCCGCTTCCCGTGCAAAGCAGATAGTCCGCCTTCTTCGGCTTGGCGCGGACGGCAAGATTGCCCTTGATATTCATGCGCCCGTCGGTGATCTTCGCCTCCATGCGGATATGGGATTTGTCCCATTGGGCTTCAATGGCGGGCGTGATGAAAAGCCGCTTGACGTCCTCCTCGCTCAGTTGCTTCTTGTCCATACGGATTCACCTCCGCAAGAGTCTACGATGTTGCTTGCTGATTCGATTACGTTATATTATAATTGAAGTATAAATTAAGGGCAAATGGAGGGATATTTATGGCGACGAGTGTAGTGCAAGTTCGCGTAGATACGGCATTGAAAGAACAGGCGGCGAAGATTTTCGAGGAACTCGGCATCGACCTTTCCACGGCGATACGGATGTTTTTGAAACGGTCGGTGCTGGACGAGGGCATTCCTTTCCGCATGACGCGACAACGCCCCGGATATTATGAATTTGGCGCAAACCGAGGGCTATGGGCATTGCAGCAGCTCAACGAAGCGTCAGAGAGAAACGGGCTTTCTGATATGACTTTGGAGGAAATCAACGCCGAAATCGACGCTGTGCGGAGAGGCGAAGCATGAAATATTGCGGGGCTTTGCGCCCTGCTTTTTTATGCCGTGGTTTCGTTTCCTAACGCCCCGCAGCACGCCAGCAGCTCCTCGATTTTCGCGACGAGGAGTGTTTTTTGTCCCCGTTTGCAAACTCTCCCTGTCGAGTTCACCGTGCTTTTTTACGAACTCCCTCCGTCACGCCTTCGGCGTGCCACCTCCCTCAACGAGGGAGGCTTTTGTTAGCGTTTTCTTTAGCCTCCCTCTCAGAGGGAGGTGGCAGCCCGAAGGGCTGACGGAGGGAGTTCACTTCTCCAACGTCCCGCAACACGCCAGCAGTTCCTCAATTTTTGCGACGATGCGCTTTTGCTCGGCGAGAGGGGGAAGAGAAGCCGCCTCTTGGATTACCTCTGTTTCGTAATAAGTGCGGCAAGGTCTGCACAAGCTCTTGCGTATTGTTCGACTAAAGGACGCAGTTGTTCCAGTTTCGCGACGATGCGCTTTTGCTCGGCGAGTGGGGGAAGGGAGACGAGCAAGGACAACATTGTATCTTTGCTCACGCGGGGCATTTTTACGCCATACGAAGCAGCATTAACTTTTTGTGTCACATAAGCTGAACGCAAATAGGATGTGATATATGCGGCGTTGATATTTCCATAGCACTGGAAAGGTACAAGCTCGGATGTGCAAATACCGTCGGCAGGAGCTATCAGTATTTTCTTCAGATAAGGGCGTAACTTGCTATATAAAATATCGCCTTGATGAAATACGATTTTTTCTCCGGCAATAGTTCGGTTTTTTGCGTATTCTGTGCGGACAATTCGACCACTGTCTTTTTCAATGTCTTCCATGTCCAGTGTCCACATTTCTGGAGTTATGTCGCGAGGAACTATTTTTTGCTTGCTATTACCAAATGTTGAAATCTCTCCCAGCCGCACCCATACCCAACTCTCAGGAATCTCAAACGGAATCTCCTCCGCTTTAATCTCCGGCAGCGGTTTTTCCTTCTTGATCTTCCCTTCCTTGACGAGCCGCGCCTTTTCCGCTTTGATTTCCCGCAGCAGGTCGGCGGCGTTTCCTTCCTCGGCGCGTTGGGGGACGAGTTTTCCCTCGATGGCGCGCTGCAAGATGCTGTTTTTCAGTTGCTGTGCGTTCATGGCGTGGCCTCCGTTGTGTGTATCTCTTTTTAGTGAACTCCCTCCGTCACGCCTTCGGCGTGCCACCTCCCTCAAAGAGGGAGGCTTTAGTTAGCGTTTCTTTAGCCTCCCTCTCAGCGGGAGGTGGCAGCCCGCAGGGCTGACGGAGGGAGTTTTCCTTTATGGTCAAGCCCGCAGGGCTAACGGAGGGGGCTTCTCTATGGCACATTTGCAGTGTTACCGTCAGTTGTTTTCCTTGCAAGCTGTTTCACTTTTTCGTCTATAGCATCGCAAACGCCGGAAAAATTTTTATCAATATCCATATTTGCAAAGCGCATTACTTCCAAATCATACTGTGCCAAAATGTCGGAACGGATGCTGTCGTACTCCAAGCCTTCCTCCGTGTAATGTTGGCTTCCGTCAAGTTCTATGACAAGTTTTGCCTTATGGCAATAAAAATCTGCGATGAAATTATCTATGGTCTTCTGTCGCTGGAAACGTATCGGATATTTGCGTAGAAAATCATACCACAAGTGTTTTTCCTGTTTTGTCATATTGTGCCGCAATTCTTTTGCGCGGGAAATTAGTTTTTTGTTGTATTTTAACGACACAGCAATCTTCCTTCGTTGACATTTGTTTAGGAGAACTCCCTCCGTCACGCCTTCGGCGCATTGCATTGCGTGTGGAGAACTCCCTCCGTCACGCCTTCGGCGTGCCACCTCCCTCAGAGAGGGAGGCTTTGGTTAGCGTTTCTTTAGCCTCCCTCTTAGAGGGAGGTGGCAGCCCGAAGGGCTGACGGAGGGAGTTCTCCTCTATGTCGAATTTTGCAGGGCTGACGGAGGGAGCTTTCCTCTATGTCGAAATCGAAACCGAAGGGCTGACGGAAGGAGTTTTTTGTATCTCTTTTCTTCTTTTCGACGTCGGCGGAAAAAATCCTTTGTTGACGAGAAAGAGGGCTGGCACAGGAAGAAAAAGCTTCCTGCGTCAGCCCTCTTTTTATCCATATGCTATCAGAACTTGAACTGTGCCAGTGTTTCCTGCAGCTCCTGCGCGAGATGCGCGAGGGAGTCGCTGGCGGAGGCGATTTCCTGGGCGGAGGCGGATTGCTGCTGCGTGGCCGCCGATACGCTCTGCATTTCGTCGGAGACTTGCTTGCCCTGCTGGTCGACCTCGGCGATGCCCGCCGCGATGGTTTGGGAGCTTTCGGAGACGCCTTTGACGCTCTCGGCGATGTTCATGATTTCGGTGGTGATGCGCATGACGTCCTTCGTGATGTTGTCGAAAGTCTCGGAAAGGCTTTCGACGGCTTTCGCGCCCGTCGTGACTTTTTCCCGGCCTTCCTTCATGGCCCTTACGGCGCTGTCGGTGTCGGACTGGATGCCCGCGATCAGGTTGGCGATGTTTTGCGCCGCGTCGCCGCTCTGCTCGGCGAGTTTCCTGACTTCCTCAGCGACCACGGAGAACCCGCGGCCCGCCTCGCCCGCGCGCGCCGCCTCGATGGCCGCGTTCAGCGCGAGGAGGTTCGTCTGGTCGGCGATGGCGGAAATGCTTTCCACGATCTGCCCGATCTCTTTGGAGCGCTCGCCTAGCTTGTCCACGATGGCGGCGGAGCTTTCCACGGTCGTCTCGACGCTCTTGATTTGCTCCACCGCGCCGACGACAGCCTCGCCGCCGCGTGTCGCCGCGCCGCTGACGTTTTGCGCGTTGTTCGACGCCTCGTGGGATTCCGCTTGGATTTCCTCCAGCGTGGCGGACACCGTGCCGATGCTCGCCGAGCTGTCCGCGATGCTGTCTTGTTGTTTTTCCACGGCGTCGGAGGCCGTGGTGACGGACTGGGCGACTTGTGTTGCCGCTTCCGCCGTCTGCGCCGAGCTGGCGGTCAGCTCTTCGGAGGACGCCGCCATCTGCTGCGCGCCGTCGGCAATCTTTCGGATGACGCCCTTGATGCCGTCCCGCATTTTGAGCATGGCGATCGCGAGCTGCCCGATTTCGTCCTCATGCTCGACGATGATTTCCGTCGTCAGGTCGCCGTTCGCGATGCGCCGTGAATCCTCGACGAGCGCGGTGATCGGGCCGCCGATGCGCGTCTGGAAAATAATCCAAAGCGCGGCGCAAAGGAGCAGGATGACGGCGACGGACATGCCGACGCTCAGGGCGATTGCCTGATGGATCGGCCCCATGTAATCGGATTTCGGCGCGACGAGGACGAGGCGCAGGTGGCTCGTGCCGATCGGCGTGACCATCACATAGCTTTCCTCACCGAAAGCATCGGTGTTGTAAAGGGCGGCTTTTGCCGCGTTCGCGTCCAGCCCCTTGCCGAAGGCCGCGACTTTCGCGTCCGGGCTGTCCTGGATTTTCACCTTGAGGTTCTGGTCGGCGTTCTTGGACGCGACGAACTGCCCCGTCTGCGTCAGCAGGAACGCATACCCGCTTTCGCCGATCTTGATGTTCTGGATATAGTCTTCCAGCTCCTTCATGCCGATATCCACGGTCACGACGCCGACGGCCTTGCCGTCCCGCATGATCGGCGCGGAGCTGGTCAGCATCGCCGTCTTGCTCACGTCGTCATAGGCCGGCTCGTCCCAAAAGACTTCCTTGCCGCCCTGGATGCTCGCCTTGTACCATGCGAACTGCGGATAATTGTAGGCTTCGTTGCTGTAGTCCATCGTCATGGACACCTTGTCGCCGTCTTTGGAATAATAGGGGCCGAACCATTTCTGCCCCGGGTAGGCGTTCGGCGCGAACCAAAGGCCGCTGCCGAAGATTGCTTCGTCGGACTGCACCAACGCGGTGATGAAGCGCCCGGCGAGATTCATGTCGTATGTCTGCATTGCGCTGATGTTGAGCGCCAGCGATTTGGTCTTTCCGGAGACCTGCGTGAGCCGCTTGTCGAATTTCTCGGAAATTTCGCCGCTCTTGGCGGTCAGCATAGCTTCCAGCTCCGTCTCCATGTTCTCGGAAAGCTGGTACGCGTTGATGAACGCCAAAAGCCCCAAGAGCACCGTCGAAAGAACGACGACGCTGCAAATGAAAAGCATTCGGATGCTTCGGGAAAACAGATTCATAATGATCCCCCTCATATATTCGATTAATTATCTATAATGATATTATATCGCAATCAGAAAAAAGCGTAAATCAAAAATATGAAAAAAATCATGTCCCGATTCCCCTATCGTTTCCATTCGCTATCGACAAAATATGATCTAAAGCGTTATAATGAAGATAACTTTGGAACTTTCCATTTTATTCTTCATCATATCAAGGAGTGATACTATGGATGAAAAGAAAGCAGGCGGGGGAATTTCGACGGGGCGGCGCGTGATTGTGCTGGCGGTGTTTGCCGTGCTGGTCGTCGCCACTTTTTCCGCCAGCGTGACGCTCGGTTCGGTGCGGATTCCGTTGGAAGAGATCTGGCAGTCGATTGCGGGCGCCGAAGCGGGTACCCACCAACAGATCATCATGAATATCCGCTTGCCCCGCACCATCGTCGCGGCGTTAGTCGGCATCAATTTGGCGCTGTCCGGCGCCATCCTGCAGGCCGTGATGAAAAACCCGCTGGCCGACCCGCACATCATCGGCATCTCGTCGGGCGCGGGCCTCGCGGGCATCACAATGATGCTGGTCTTTCCGGGACATGAGTACCTGATTACGCCGGTGGCTTTCGTCGGCGCCATGAGCGCGGCCATCATCATCTACATTTTAGCGTGGAAAAACGGCATCCGCCCCGTGCGCATCATCCTTGCGGGCGTGGCCGTGTCCGCGTTTTTGGGCGCGGGCATTTCCGCCATGATGATTTTTTACAGCGACAAGGTGCACGGCGCGCTGATGTTCATGGCGGGCGGCCTCGCGGCGCGAAGCTGGCCCCACGTCACGATCATCCTGCCTTACGCGATTGCCGGGGCGCTGTTGGCGTTCCTCGGCTCGAAACATCTGAATATCTTGCAGCTCGGCGACGAGATCGCGAAAGGGCTGGGGCTGAACGTGGAAATGACTCGCGTGGTGATGACGGCGCTCGCCGCGCTGCTCGCCGCCAGCGCCGTTTCCGTGGTCGGGCTTCTCGGCTTCGTCGGGCTGATCGTGCCCCACGCGACGCGGCTCCTGATTGGCTCCGACTACCGCTTCCTGCTCCCCGGCGCGGCTCTCTTGGGCGCGGCGGTGGTCATGGGCAGCGACACCTTCGCCCGCACCGCGTTTGCGCCGACGGAGCTTCCCGTCGGCATCCTGATGGCGGTGCTCGGCGCGCCGTTCTTCCTCTTTTTGCTGAGGAGGGAACTCTGATGATACTGGAAACGAAAAATCTTGGCGTAACCATAGAAAACAACGAAATCCTGCGCGGCGTGAACGTGCGCTTTTCCGAAGGCAAGCGCACCTCAATCATCGGGCCGAACGGCGCAGGCAAGTCCACGCTCCTGAAAGCCCTGTCGAGCCTCAACACCCGCTACGACGGGCAGGTGCTTTTGGACGGCGCGGACGTGCGCGCCATGGGCCGGCAGGAGCTTTCCAAAAAGCTCGCGATTTTGCAGCAGGGCGCGACCGCCCCAGCGGACGTCACCGTCGGACAACTCGTGGACTTCGGGCGCTTCCCCTACCGGAGCTGGCTCCGCCCCAGCGACCCGAAAGCCGACCGCGAGGCGGTGGAGTGGGCGCTCGACCGCACCCACATGACCGGGTACAAGGACCGCCGCGTGGCGGTGCTCTCCGGCGGCGAGCGGCAAAGAGCGTGGATTGCCATGGCTCTCGCCCAGCAGCCGCAGATTTTGCTGCTTGACGAGCCGACTACCTATCTCGACATCGGCCATCAGCTTGAGGTCATGAACATCGTGGACGAAATCAACCGCGACTACAAAATGACCGTCATCATGGTATTGCACGACATCAACCACGCGCTCCAATACTCGGACGAAATCGTGGTGGTCAAGAACCACGGCATTTTCGCCCACGGTACGCCGAAGGAAATCCTGACCGTCGAAATGTTGGGCGAGGTCTTCGGCGTCAAGGCGGACATTTTCGTCAATTCGCAGGGCATTTCCGTCCTGTCGCCGGTGTCGTTGGTTGGAGAGGAAAGGGGAGGCGGGCGCGCATGATTGAGATCCGGGGGCTCCGAAAGACTTTCCCACACAAGGACGCGCAAAACAAGAACGCCGAAAAAACCGCCGTGGACGGCCTCTCGCTGACCATCGGGACGGGCGAGATTTTCGGGCTTCTCGGGCCAAATGGCGCGGGCAAGACCACGACCATCCGGATGCTGACGATGCTGACGCGCCCGACGGAGGGGGAAATATTGTACGATGGCAAGCGCGTCGGCGATGACGACGACGCCCTCGCCATCAAGCAAATGATCGGCGTCGTGCCGCAGAATTTGAATTTTGACCAAGACCTGACCGTCGGGGAAAATCTGGAACTGCACGCGCGGCTTTACCACATGGGCAAAGCGGAGCGGGAGGCGCGTATCGCCGAGCTTCTGGAATATGTGGAGCTTTCCGGCGTAATCAACGACGGTGTGCGAAAATTGTCCGGCGGCATGAAGCGGCGGCTCTTGATAGCCCGGGCGTTGATTCATCACCCGGAAATCCTGTTCCTCGACGAGCCGACGGTGGCCCTCGACCCGCAAGTGCGCTGGCGGATATGGGAACTGGTGCGCCGCCTCGCCAACGACGGCGCGACGGTGCTGATTACCACCCACTACATCGAGGAAGCGGAGGAACTTTGCGACCGCGTGGCCATCATGAACAAGGGGAAGCTGATTGCCGTGGACACGCCGAAAAACTTTATTTCGCGCCTCGGGCGGTTCGTCGTCGAGTGGCGGGAGGACACGAAGCGCGACTTTCGCCTGTTCGACACGCGGGAAGATGCGAGCCGCTTCATCGGGACACTGGACGCGGCGGCTTCAATTCGCGAAACGAATTTGGAGGACGTTTTCATCGAGCTGACCGGGCGAAAGGAGGGGCTGTAAATGCTTGCCGACATTTGGACGGTGTTCTGGCGCGACTGGACCGTCTTGAGACACCGCATGACCGCCTTCATCCTGTCCCGCATGGTGGCGCCGATGCTGTATTTAGTTGCCTTCGGCTGGGGGCTCGGGCGAAACATCCAGCCGACGGGCGGCGGCTCCTATATTGATTTCCTCGTGCCGGGCATTCTCGCGCTGAACTCCATGAACATCAGCTTCAACAGCGTAACGCCTGTCCACGCCGAGCGCGTCTACCACAAGAGCATCGAGGAATACATCATCGCGCCGATTCGCCCA
>JAFVAI010000021.1 GCA_017480545.1 Schwartzia sp. (in: firmicutes)
CGCAATGGGGGCGATTCAAGCAGGAAAACCACTTTTGGTTGCAGTATGGGTGGCTTCGGCGATTCTTGCGATGGCCTATCTTATGCCCGTAGTGCGCATGGCCTTTTTTAAGCCAGAGCCGGTCAAAGATCCAAGAAAGTATGGCTCCATCAGCTATTGCATGTTAATCCCAATTTGCTTTACTGCGATTCTTGCCGTTATTCTCGGCGTTGACCCTGAGATGTTTCCGCCGGATTTCTATAAGTTGGCGGAACTGACATCGGCAGGAATTACAGCTGGATGGGGAGGTGGTTGGGGTGATTGACCTTGTCGGTGACCGCGGCAAGCGGTTCAAAGTGATTTCCTTGGCTGCGGTTCTTGCGCTTGTTGTGTTCGCAGCAACTTTTGCATTGGGAGGATACAGCGAGCCGGAACATTTTCTCCAAAAGCCCGGTGGTATGATTGCGTTCGCATTCATCGGCTGTTGGATTTTGATTATATTGGCGAAGCTGATTATGACGCCACTTTTGCAGCGCGATGAAAATTATTATGAGAAAGGATGCGATGATTCCAATGTTTGAGAATTTCCATCCCGGTATCATCTTCATCCTTGTAGGTTTTCTCGCCGCGCTTTGCGCGCCGAAGGAACGCAGAATGATTCTTGCTTGCTGCCCGGTGCTGGCGCTTATCGGGATGTTGCGCATTGCACCGGGAACGGATCTCACATTCAAGTTCCTTGCGGATTTTACGGTTCATTATCTTTATGTGGACGCATTGAGTTGGATATTTGCCGTTATCTTTTGTCTTTTCGGCATTATCGGCGGAATCTATAGTTGCCATCACAAAAGCCCGCTGGAGGCACTCTGCTCGATGTCCTATGTCGGCTCCTCGATAGGTGTCGTTTTGGCACATGACTGGATTACATTTTTATTCTTTTGGGAATTAGAGGCAGTTACATCGACTTTTCTGATCTGGAATGACCCGCGACCGACGAGCAGAGGTGCGGGCATTCGATATCTTTTGATTCATACGTTAAGCGGTAATCTCGTCCTGTTCGGTATTATCATGAAACTCGTCCAGGGCGATATTCTTGTACACAATCTCCTGATGGGGCCGCATGACGCAGCATTTTGGTCAATTCTCGTTGGAGTTTGCATCAATGTAGCGGCAGTTCCATTCCACGGTTGGCTCGTTGATGGCTATCCGGCGGCGACACTCACAGGCAGTGTGTTTATGTCGAGCTATACAACAAAGGTTGCCGTTTATTCTCTTCTTCGCATTTTCGGCGGCACAGAGCTTTTGATTGGTGTCGGCGTTCTAATGGCACTCTATGGCGCGTGCTATGCCGTCATGGAAAACGATATGATAAAACTTCTTTCTTATCATATTGTCAGCCAAGTCGGCTATATGGTTGCAGGAGCGGGTATCGGCACGGCGATGAGCATGAACGGCGCGACGGCGCACGCTTTTTGCGATATTTTGTTCAAATCTTTGCTCTTCATGTGCTGCAATGCAATCACTTACGCCACAGGCGTCAGGAAAATCAATCAACTGGGCGGCATGGCGAAGCGATACCCACTCGTGTTTGTTTGCTTCATTGTCGGTGCCTTCTCCATTGCGGGCGTACCGTTCTTCAACGGATTTGTCAGCAAAATGGTTACCATCGAGGCGGCGGAGGAAGCGCACTTGGGCATAGTTGCCTTGCTATTGGAACTCGCAAGTGTCGGTACGTTCCTTTCGATTTGTTTCAAGATGATGTATTTTATTTTCCTTGCGCCGGACAAAGGGCTTGCGCCGGAGCAGCGGCCGATTGAAAGCAACATGAAAATTGCGATGGTCGTAGGCGCGGCTCTCTGCACCATTATTGGTTGTTTCCCGGAGCTCAGCCTGTACCAATTTCTGCCGTTTGGCCCGGTAAGCTATGTGCCATATACTGTAATGCATTTTTCCAATCAGTTGATGATGGGCTTTGTTGCTGTGGTTCCATTCCTGATGTTCTTGCCTAGGATGGAGCCTCATACGGCAATCTCCCTTGATACGGATTGGTTTTATCGGCGGCCGTTCAAATCCTGCATATTGGGCATCGCTTATCTTTGTTTTGCCCTTTGCCGCAGTCTCGGTCATGCATGGGGCGTGACGGTGCGGCAGATTATGGTTGTAACGGACAATCCGATGCAGTTCCTCGACGCGAAGCCATTCCACGAAAAAAAGAGATACAGTCCAGACAACTATCGGACAAGTATCGCCGACACAATTATGATTATTTTGACAGTGCTGTTCATTTGTATCTTCTATTTCCGGACAAGTCTATAATGCTTAAGGAAGAGCGGGAGGCGATCCCGCTTTTCTGTTTTCGGGAATCGAAACACGTACTGCAAAGATTCATCATATTGAAATACAAGCAGAGCACAGGCGAATTCATATTGATTTTTCCTGTACCATTTGACGATTTTCGCAATGTATCAGATACACGTGTGCCATATATGAACATAAACACTAGCGATTTGTTTGTTCGCAAAAATAGAGTTTTATGTTGACAAAATTCATTTTTAGGAATAAACTAAAAACTGACAACGGAATAGCGTGGGGACAGGTGCGAAAGCCTAACAGGGAATCCGGTCGAGAAGCTTTGCTTCGTCAAGCCGGAGCGGTCCCGCCGCTGTATGGGGAGCAATCGTCAATATGCCACTGGGGCGCGAGCTTTGGGAAGGCAACGAATTGCGATGAACCTAAGCCAGAAGACCTGCCTGTCCTACGATCGCCGTTAGCGCCCGGATACGATTTTTTTGGTTGGGCGCTTGCACCTGCGAAAGACGGGGAGGGGATCTGGTTTTGTATGGGCGAGCGTTTTGGCTTGGCGTTTCCGGTGCTGTGCCGGATTTTGAAGCGGCCTGAAAACGAGCCCCACTGCATTTCTCCAGTTCATCTGCCCGCCTTTCGCGGACAGATTTTTTATTTGGTTTCTATTATGCAAAGGAGGGTTCTGATGGAAGAAACAAAGAAAGCTCCCGAGGGTGAGCTCGACCTGCAAGCGATCTTGAAGCAGGCGGAGAGCAAGACGGACTTCCCGGAAGTGCCGCTGGACGAGTTCACACCGCCGACGGACGAGGAATGGAAGGTGGCCTGCGAGGCGCTTTTGAAAGGCGCGCCTTTCGACAAGGTCATGTTCACCAAGACTTACGAGGGCATCACCTTCGAGCCGATGTACACGAGAAAGCACACCGAGGACATTTTGCCGAAAAATTCCTTCCCGGGCATGGGCGATTTCCTGCGCGGCTCGAATGTCAGCGGATATGTCAAGAAGCCTTGGGGCGTCGCGCAGTCCTGTGACGAGACGCTGCCGAAGGAGAACAACGAGCTTTTGAAGTTCGAGGTGGAGAAGGGCTCGACGGTTTACAACGTCCGCCTCGACACGGCGACGCTCCGGAATATCGACGCGAAGGACGCGGCGAAGGTCGGCGAGGACGGCACGAGCATCACGACGCTGGACGATATGCACGAGACGCTGGACGGCCTGAAGCTCGACCAGTACCCGCTTTACATTTACGGCGGCGCGTCGGCGGTGCCGATGCTGGCGATGGTCGCGGGCGCGATGAAAGCCTCCGGGCAGAAGACGGCGGATCTCAAAGGCTTTATCGGCGCGAACCCGATCGGGCAGCTCGTCCGCATGGGCAAGGGCATCGCCCCGCTCGCGCAGCTTTATGACGAGATGGCCGAGACGGCGAAGTGGGCGCTGAAGAACGCGCCGGGCCTCCGCACGGTCATGGTGCGCGACGACGTGTTCAGCCGCGGCGGCGCCAACGACGTGCAGGACACGGCGTATATCATCGCGATTGCGGTCGAGTATCTGCGCGCGATGATGGAGCGCGGCCTTACCATCAAGGAAGCCGCGAGCCAGATTATGTTCGGCGTTTCCATGGGCGCGAATTTCTTCATGCAGATCGCGAAACTGCGTGCGGCGCGTCCGATTTGGGCGAACATCGTCAAGGCCTTCGGCGGCGAGGAAGAGGACGGCGCGATGCACGTCCACGGGCGTCCGGCGCTGTTCTTCAAGACTGTGTTCGACCCGTATGTGAATATGCTCCGCAACACGACGGAAATTTTCTCCGGCGTCGTCGGCGGCATTGATTCTTATGAAAGCTCCGTCTTTGACGAGCCGATCCGCAAGGGCGATGTGTTCTCCCGCCGTATCGCGCGCAACATGCAGATCATGCTGCAGGACGAGTTCGGCCTCACGCAGCCGATCGATCCGTCCGGCGGTTCCTGGGCGGTCGAGTCGCTGACGAAGCAGATCAAGGAAAAGATTTGGGCGGAGTTCCAGGCCATCGAGGCGAAGGGCGGCATCGTCAAGGCGCTCCTCGAAGGCTATCCGCAGGCGGAAATCGCGAAGACGTTGGAAGCCCGCTTCAAGGCGCTGGAGCTTCGCAAGGACCGCATTGTCGGCAGCAATATGTATCCGAACATGACGGAAGAGCTTCTGGACACCCGTGAGGAAGATCACGAGGCGCTGAAGAAGCAGCGCGTTTTCGCCATCGAGTCCTATCTGAAGGACATCGACGACAAGCACAAAGCGGAGACGCTGGACGCGCTGGCGAAAGCCGGAGAGGGCGCGCTCGTCGACGCGGCGATTGCGGCGGCGCAGGCCGGCGCGACGATTGCCGAGATTCGCAAGGCTCTGAACAAGGGCGGCGAAGCGGAGAGCGTTACGGTCATCGAGCCGCACCGCTGGAGCGAGCGTTATGAAGACCTCCGCATGGCGACGGAGAAATACAAGAAGGAGCATGGCGGCGACAACGTCAAGGTGTTCCTCGCGAATATGGGCCCGATTCCGCAGCACAAGGCGCGCGCCGATTTCTCGACGAGCTTCCTGCAGGTCGGCGAGTTCCAGGTGGAGCTCAATAACGGCTTCCAGACGACGGACGAGGCCGCCGAGGCCGCGAAGGCGTCCGGCGCGGACGTGGCGGTCATCTGCTCGACGGACAAGACGTATCCGGAGATTGTTCCCGACCTCGCGCCGAAACTCAGGAAAGCGCTGCCGAACGCGACGATTTACCTCGCGGGCGCGGCCCCGAAAGACCTCGAACAGACATACAAGGATGCGGGCGTCGACGATTTCATTTCGGTCAAGGCGAACTGCTACCAGATCCTGCGGTTCCTGCAGAAGAAGAAAGGGATGATTGATTGATGGCGTTCCAAAATCCTGATTTCACGAAGCTTTCCCTCGACGCTGCGCCTGCCCGTGATGAAGCGGCATGGAAAAAGCAGTTGGAGGAGGAAGTGGGCAAGAAGTACGACGATATCGTGAACACCACGATGGAGCACGTCAAGGTTCGCTCGTTCTACACCCATGACGAGTACGACCACATGCACCATCTTGATTTCGCCAGCGGCATCCCGCCCTGCCTGCGCGGCCCGTACTCGACGATGTACGTGTTCCGTCCGTGGACGGTTCGCCAGTACGCGGGTTTCTCCACCGCTGAGGAGTCCAACGCGTTCTATCGCCGCAACCTCGCCGCCGGTCAGAAAGGCCTTTCCATCGCGTTCGACCTGCCGACCCATCGCGGCTACGACGCCGACAATCCGCGTGTCTTCGGCGACGTCGGCAAGGCGGGCGTTTCCGTCTGCTCGATGCTCGACATGAACATCCTGTTCAGCGGCATCCCGCTCGACCAGATGTCCGTTTCCATGACGATGAACGGCGCGGTGCTGCCGATCCTTTCGTTCTTCATCCAGTCCGGCATTGAGCAGGGCGTGGACAAGGCGATCATGGCCGGCACGATCCAGAACGACATTTTGAAAGAGTTCATGGTGCGCAACACTTACATTTATCCGCCGGATATGTCCATGCGCATCATCGGCGATATTTTCGAGTACACCACGAACTATATGCCGAAGTTCAACAGCATCTCGATTTCCGGCTACCACATGCAGGAAGCGGGCGCTCCGGCGGACATCGAGCTCGGCTACACGTTGGCCGACGGTCTCGAGTACATCCGCACGGGCATCAAGGCCGGCCTGAAGGTCGACGCCTTCGCGAAGCGTCTGTCCTTCTTCTGGGCCATCGGCAAGAACTACTTCATGGAAATCGCGAAGATGCGCGCGGCCCGTGTGCTCTGGGCGAAAATCGTCAAGCAGATGGGCGGCACCAACGACAAGTCCATGGCTCTGCGCACGCACAGCCAGACTTCCGGTTGGTCGCTCACCGCGCAGGATCCGTTCAACAACGTCGCCCGCACGGCGATGGAGGCGATGGGCGCGGCGCTCGGCCACACTCAGTCGCTGCACACGAACGCCCTCGACGAGGCCATCGCGCTGCCGACGGACTTCTCCGCACGTATTGCGCGTAACACCCAGCTCTACATTCAGGACGAGACCAGCGTCTGCAAGATCATCGACCCGTGGGGCGGCTCTTACTATGTCGAGGCTCTCACCAACGAGATCATTCGCCGCGCCTGGGCGCATATCCAGGAAGTCGAGGCTCTCGGCGGCATGGCGAAAGCAATCCCGACGGGCCTGCCGAAGATGCGTATCGAGGAAGCCGCGGCGCGCCGTCAGGCCCGCATCGACTCCAACAACGAGGCGATCATCGGCCTGAACAAGTACCGTCTGGACAAGGAAGATCCGCTGGAAATCCTCGCCATCGACAACACCGCCGTGCGCAACGCGCAGGTGGAGCGCCTCGAAAAGCTGCGCCGCGAGCGCAACGAGGACGACGTCCGCGCCGCTCTCGAAGCCATCACGAAGGCAGCCGAGGATCGCAAGAACGGCAACCTCTTGGAGTGCGCCGTCGAGGCCGCCCGCGTCCGCTGCTCGCTGGGCGAGATTTCCGACGCTGTAGAGAAAGTTTCCGGCCGTTACCAGGCTGTCATCCATACGATTTCCGGCGTCTATTCCTCCGAGTTTACCGACAAGACCGCGCTGGACAAGGCGCGCGCTCTCGCCGATCAGTTCGAGAACATCACCGGACGTCGTCCGCGTATCTTCGTCGCGAAGATGGGGCAGGACGGCCACGACCGCGGGCAGAAGGTTATCGCCTCGTCGTTCGCGGATATGGGCTGGACCGTCGACGTCGGGCCGCTGTTCCAGACGCCGGAAGAGACCGCGCAGGACGCGGTGGACAACGACGTCGATATGGTCGGCTTCAGCTCGCTGGCTGCCGGTCATAACACGCTGCTCCCCGAGCTGGTGCAGGAGCTCAAGAAGCGCGGCCGTGAGGATATTCTCGTCGCCATCGGCGGCGTCATCCCGGTGCAGGACTACGACCATCTCTACGAAGGCGGCGCGGTCGCGATTTTCGCGCCGGGCACCAACATCCCGGAGGCGGGCATCACGCTCCTGAACATCCTCATCAAGCGTGCGAAAGAAGAAGCTGCGGCGGAGGGCTGAGATCATGCCCGAGTATACGACCTCAAAACCGGAGTGGGCGCCCGACGAAAACGACGATAAATTCGCGTGCGGCGTAATGAGCGGCATCGAAGGCATCACCGACACGACCATTGGCAACGTGAACCCTGCCATCAAAAGCGGGGCGCTGAAGCCGAAGCGTCGGAAGGAGCCCACGGTTGACGAATACGTAGAGGGAATCGGGAACGGCGACCGGGTCATGCTCTCGCGGGCAATCACGCTCATCGAGAGCAACAACCCTTCGCATTTCCCGAGAGCCCAGCGCGTTCTCCAAGGATTGCTCCCGAAGACGGGGAAGGCACTCCGAATCGGCATTACCGGCGTTCCGGGCGCGGGCAAGAGTACGTTGATCGAGGCGTTCGGAAATATGCTCTGCGATATGGGACACCACGTCGCGGTGCTCGCGGTCGATCCGACCAGCTCCGTCACGCGGGGCTCGATACTCGGCGACAAAACCCGTATGGGAACCCTGTCGAGAAGGCCGGAGGTTTTCATCCGGCCCTCCCCGGCGGGGGGAATGCTCGGCGGCGTCGCGAGGAAGAGCCGCGAGACGATGCTGCTCTGCGAGGCGGCGGGCTATGACGTGATCCTCGTCGAGACGGTGGGCATCGGCCAGTCCGAGACCACGGTCCGCTCGATGGTGGATTTCTTCATGCTCGTGGTGCTGACAGGCGCGGGCGACGATCTGCAAGGCATCAAGAAAGGCATCATGGAGTTGGCGGACGCCATCGTGGTGAACAAGGCCGACGGCGACAATTACGTCAAGGCGAAAGTGACGCGGGGCGAATACGAGCGCATGATCGAGTTCATCCGCCCCGCCACCGAGGGCTGGCAGACCCATGCCTACCTTGCTTCCGCGCTGAAAAAGACGGGGCTCAAGGAACTGTGGGACATCATTCGCGCTTTCGAGAAGGTAACGAATGATTCCGGCGTGTTCCGGCGCCGTCGCGAGGAGCAGCTTCTCGATTGGGTGCACAGCATGGTGGACGAGCATCTGCACAACCTGTTCTTCGAGGATCCCGTCATTCAGGGACGCATGCCGGAGATACGGGAGGCGGTGCTGAAGGGCGTCGTTTCGCCGACGCAGGCGGTAGCCGAGCTCATCAATATGTTCGACATCGAACGGGCGGCAAAACGCCACGTCGATTTGTTCCATCCGGAGACACAAAAATAATCAAGAACGGCGTCGCCATTGGCGGCGCTGTTTTTGAAAAGGAGGGGAGGCTTGTATGTACACAAAAAAAATCTACTTCGCGGGCGGCAGCTTTTACGAATTGGAGGAAGTTTTCTCCCGTCTGCCCGGCGTCGTGGAAACGCGGGTCGGCTACATCAATTCCGAGACGCCGGAGCCGTCCTATGAGGATGTGGTGCGGGGAAAAACGGGCGCGGCGATGGGCGTCGAGGTCTCCTTCAACCCCAAAAAGGTCGACCTTTCCGCGCTGATGGACGTGCTGTTCACAGTCATCAATCCGTACGTCAAGGATTGGCAGGGAAAATGCGAAGGGCCGATGTACCGGAGCGGCGTCTACTATGACTCGGCAGAGGACGCACCGATTGTGGATTACCATATGAACTTCATCCGCAACCGCAAAAAAGTCCCCGCCGCCACCAATGCGGCACTGACGGTAAACGACCCGAACCACGACCCCAACGGCCCAAGGCAGTGCTACGCCGAGGCCATGCGCCTCAAGAGTTTCCACCCGGCGGACGACGAGCACCAAGGCTACCTGAAACACCACCCGGAGCTTTCCACGCATATTGATTTCACGCTTTTGGAAAAACTGGGAATCATTAGGTAACGTGGACAAACAAAAATCCCTTCGCCTAGATATAATAACAGGTGAAGGGATTTTTAACTGCCTATTCCGCGTCTATCGGATCGCCAATCAAGAAAAGATAGGCGAGGACTACGAGGCCAAGGGCGATGCGGTACCAGCCGAAGGCTTTGAAGTCATTTTTCTTGATATAGCGCAAGAGTAACTTGATAGAAATGACAGAAACAATGAAAGCCGTCGCCATACCAATAACGAGGATTAAAATTTCGCCGCCAGTATAGTGCCATCCGAACTTGACCAATTTCAAAAAGCTTGCACCGAACATAATCGGAATTGCCAGGAAAAAGGTGAACTCAGTGGCGACAAAGCGGGATGCACCGAACAGGATGCCTCCGAGAATTGTTGAACCTGAACGTGAAGTGCCGGGGACGAGGGAGAGTATTTGAAACATGCCAATAATCAGGGCGGTTTTGTAGTCAAGCTGCGTCAGGGCCTTTATACGTGGATGGCGTTTCGTGTTCGTGCTTTCAACGACGATAAATAGGATACCATAAATAATTAGTGTGGATGCCACTACGAGGGCGGTCATGAAATGCTGTTCCATATATTTATTGAAGGCAAGCCCTATGACGCCTGCGGGGATACAGGCAACAATTACTTTCTTCCATAGTTCGACGGTTTCTGCTTTTTCTGCGCGTGTTTTCCACGAGGAAAACGGATTCAACCTGTCAAAATTCAAAACGACGACAGCGAGGATAGCTCCAAGCTGAATTACGACAAGAAACATATCCATGAATGCCTTTGAAACGTCAAGCTTGATGAATTCGTCCACGAGAATCATATGCCCGGTACTGCTGATTGGCAACCATTCGGTGATTCCTTCGACAATGCCTAAAATAATCGCTTTCATAAGTTCTACAAATTGCAAGTCCACATCTACGCCTCCAAATCTTTTTTGCCGCTCTATTATAAAAGTTCTTTTTGAAAGATTCAATATGCCGATGCATTTTTCCGTTGCAGTTTCTGACGCAAACATATAAAATAAAACAATCCAAGAATAAAGGAGCGTGAGGGTATGGCACTGGCTTTTACGAAATGGCAAGGGTGTGGCAATGATTTTGTGTTGATTGACGCACGAACAGCCGGACTGCCAGAAAACGCCGCCGGGCTTTCAAGGCGCGTCTGTGATCGCCATTACGGAATCGGTGCAGACGGGCTAATTTTCGTCCTGCCTTCGAAATCGGCGGATTTTTGCATGAGAATATTCAACGCGGACGGCAGTGAGGCGGAAATGTGCGGCAACGGTATTCGTTGCTTCGCTCGGCTCGTTTACGACGAGGGAATGACGGAGAGTAATCATTTCACGGTAGAAACCGGCGCTGGTATCCTGACACCGAGCATTGTGAAAAAAAATGGACAAATCACAGGGATCAAAGTCGATATGGGGGAACCAGTACTGGAGGCTAAGCATATTCCTGTGGAAGGCTTTGGCGATAAACGTGTAATTTCGGAAGCGATCGAGGTATTGGAAAAGCGGTATGAGGCAACTTGTGTTTCCATGGGAAATCCTCATTGCGTAATTTTCGTCGATAATATAGACGATATAGAGATAGAACGGGTTGGTCCTGCATTTGAGCGTCACGATTGGTTTCCAAAACGAACGAATACAGAATTTGTCGTAGTACGAGACCGTGAACACTTACGTATGCGTGTTTGGGAACGTGGCGCATCGATAACTCTGGCCTGCGGAACGGGCGCCTGTGCTTCATTGGTAGCAGCAGTCCTGAACGGATACACGGAACGCTGTGCTGAAGTAGAATTGGATGGCGGACGCCTGACCGTTGAATGGATGAAAAATAACAACCATATTTATATGACCGGTCCAGCGGAAAAAATTTTTTCCGGTATTTTGGAGGAGGAAGAGCGATGCTGAGAAGCATGACAGGATTTGGCACAGGGCTTTCGGAAACCGATGATTATCGTGTCGCAATTGAGGTGAAAGCAGTCAATCAGCGGTACTTGGATATTGAAATCCGTGCGCCGCATATGCTCGATGTTTTCACCGAAAAGATGAAAACGAAAGCAAAAGAATATGCATCACGAGGTAAGCTGACCATTGGCGTACAGTTTCTTGACAAGCGAGAGCGCGATCAAGAACTACGTCTTGACAAACCGTTGGCGATTGCGTACCATAAGGCATTGAATGAGATCAGCGATCTTTTGCGGTTGCCGCGTCCCGACGATGTGCAGTCTATCGCGGCGTATCCGGGTGTATTGACGGTGGTGGAAACACAGGATGTTTTCGATGGAGCAGAACCTGTGCTGCTCGGCGCTTTGGAACAGGCGCTGCGGCAATTTACAACTATGCGCGAAGTCGAGGGGGAAAATCTCAAAGCAGATTTTATGGAGCGAATAGGCAAGCTTTCCGGCTATACGGAAGAAGTCGCGATGCTGGGCCCGGAAATCGTGCGACAGTACCGAGAACGGTTGGAAACGACAATCAAGGAATTCTTGAACGATGCAGAAATCGACGAAGCGCGGATCATCCAAGAAACAGCCATTTATTCGGATCGTGTAAACTTTACTGAGGAGATGGTACGGCTTCGGAGTCATTTCGAACAATTCCGCTCGATTTTGGAGAATGCTGAAGAACCAGTCGGGCGAAAGCTTGATTTCTTGATACAGGAAATGAATCGCGAAGTCAATACGACGGCTTCTAAAGCCAATAACGTACGCGCTGCGAAACTCGCGGTAGAAATGAAGAGCGAAATCGAGAAATTGCGTGAACAGGTGCAGAACATTGAGTAGGGGAACGGATTATGGACATGAAATTTATCAACATCGGGTTTGGCAATATTGTTTCAGCACATCGAGTTGTCTCTATCGTGTCTCCGGAGTCGGCACCAATCAAACGAATTATACAGGAAGCACGAGACGCCGGGAATTTGATTGACGCAACCTATGGACGCCGAACACGGTCAGTGATGGTGATGGACAGCGGGCATATTGTTCTATCCGCAGTCCAGCCGGAAACTATCGTGGGTCGTATCGCGGGCAAGGAGGAGACAATGGAAAAATCGGAGGAATATGAATCATGAGGAAGGGCTGCCTGATTGTGGTGTCCGGTCCGTCTGGTACTGGCAAAGGGACAGTCTGCGGAGAGTTTCTTCACGTCCATGAAGAAATATCCTATTCGATTTCGGCCACGACTCGTTCGCCTCGCGAAGGGGAACAGGACGGTGTCAATTACTACTTTCTTTCTCGCGACGAATTTGAGCGCATGATTGAAAAAGGCGAGCTTCTCGAGTGGGCGGAGGTTTACGGAAATTACTACGGGACACCGCTGAAAAAAATCGAAGAACAGCTTGGCGCTGGGCGGGATATTTTATTGGAAATTGACACGCAGGGTGCTTTGGACGTGCAAAAGAAATTTCCGGACGGAATTTATGTGTTTATTTTACCGCCGTCCATCGAGGAACTGGAAAGGCGGCTTCGAGGCAGAGGCACGGATTCAGAAGCTGTCGTTACGCAACGTCTTGCGGCAGCTGCAAGTGAAATTGCCGTCGCAAAAGAATATGCCTATACAATAGTGAACGACAAAGTCGAAAACGCCGTTCGCATACTTTCGGCTATTGTGGAAGCGGAACATGCACGTACGCGCAATAATGTGGAAAAAATTAATGCCATGTTAAAAGGAGTGTGAAGGAGATGCAGATGGACATTGTACATCCGCCAATGAAAGAGCTTTTGACAAAGGTGGACAGTCGGTATACATTGGCGGTACTTGCCGCGAAGCGTGCGCGCCAACTTCAGGGCGGCGCAGAGGTCAAAGTGAAGGTGCCGTCGAATAAGAACGTGACACGGGCCTTGGCCGAAGTAGCAGCGGATAAAATTGGCTACGAACGCACGAAGTTTGGTGTCAAATAAACGGGAGCGAGAAGATGCTTCAAGGTAAAAAAATCCTTTTAGGTGTCACGGGCGGCATTGCGGCGTATAAGGCCGTGGATATCACAAGCCGGCTAAGGAAAGCGGGGGCAGAGGTGCGCGTCGTCATGACGCGGGCAGCGACGAATTTTGTCACGGAACTGACCTTTCGCGAAATGAGCGGAAATCCCGTTTCCGTCGATATGTGGGCTCCGGTGCAACATTGGAACGTCGCCCATATCGCGTTGGCCGAGTGGGCGGATCTTGTTCTCGTCGCTCCTGCGACGGCAAACGTTCTCGCGAAAGCGGCGCTCGGCATTGCCGATGATATGTTGACAACTACGCTGCTCGCGACTACATCGCCGATATTTTTCGCACCTGCAATGAACTGCAACATGTATGCAAACCCTGCCGTGCGGGAGAATATCGACAAGCTTGCGACACGGGGCGCACATATGATTGCGCCGGGAACCGGAACACTTGCCTGCGGTGCGGAGGGGCTGGGACGTCTGGCTGAGCCGGCAAACATTGTTGCTGCTTTGGAAAATTTTTTCGCTGAGGGTGCTCAACTTTTTGGCGTCAAGGTATTAGTGACAGCAGCGGGTACAATTGAGCCCATTGACCCTGTACGCTACATCGGCAATCGTTCCAGCGGGCGCATGGGGTATGCTTTGGCGGAGGAAGCGATAGCGCGGGGCGCAGATGTGGTACTCGTTTCAGGACCTTCTTCGTTGACGCCGCCAGTCGGATTGAAACGCTTCGTCTCCGTTGAAACCGCGAAGGAAATGCGTAACGCTGTATTGCGAGAGGCAGAAAACAGCCGCATTATTATTAAAGCTGCTGCAGTTGCCGATTACCACCCGAAAACGGTATCAGAACAAAAAATCAAGAAAAACGACGAAGAGCTTTCCATTGTGTTGGAAAAAAATCCCGACATTTTGAAAGAACTAGGAGAGAAAAAGCGGGCAGGACAGATTCTCGTCGGCTTTGCGGCAGAAACGCAAAAGCTTTTGGAATTCGCGCGCGCAAAAATTCAGAAAAAAAACCTCGATTTTATCGTTGCGAACGATGTGACGAAGCCTGGGGCGGGTTTTAATACCGCTACAAACCTTGCCAAAATTATTTCACGGGATGGAAGCATTGAAGAGCTTCCGTTAATGACGAAACGGGAACTCGCAAAGCGGATTTTTGATTTCGTTTTGCCGGATGAATTAAAATAAAGGTAAATTGCAATAGCAAATCGGACAGTCAGATAAAAAGTTTATGCAGCAGGAGAAAGCAAGGAAATCTGCTCATGGAATAACTCTGCCGGTGTGCGGTAGCCGAGAAGACGCCTCGGAAGGCCATTGATCCAATCCTGGGCTTTCTGCACCACATAATCCGGAACGTCGGCCATGTCCTTTCCCTTCGGGATGAAACGGCGCACCAAAGAGTTCTGCTTCTCGTTTGTCCCCCGCTCCCCGGAGGAATACGGATGGGCGAAATAGACATCCCCCTCCGGAAAGGCCTCGTCCAATCCGCTGAACTCGCTCCCGTTGTCGCTGGTGATGCTCTTGAATACCTTCGGGAACAAGGCGCCGTATTGGCGGCGCAAGGCTTCAAGCCCTTCCGCCACGCCATCCTTCGTCTTTCCTGGGATTTCCAAGATATGGCGGCGGCGCGTCATCCTCTCATCCAAGGCAAGAAGCACTTCCCCCGCCTCGCGCTTGCCGACCACGGTGTCAATCTCCCAGTGCCCGAATTCCTGACGGTCATTGGCAAGCTGCGGACGTTTCTCGATGCTCTCGCCGAGGATGCGCCTGTTTTTCCGGCAATGGTGGCGCTTCTGGTTTCGTCTTGTGCGCATGGGAAGGTCGATGCTTTTGATGGGGACAAGGCCGAGATCGATGTAATTGTAGATGGTCTTGGTACAGAGAATGACGGGGAATGCCTTTTCGAGCTTTGCCCTGCCGCAGACGGCATCCGGGGAGATCTTGTTTTGCAGCACCTCGTGTTCGAGGTGCTGGAGGAACGGGGCAGCGGAAGCGAGTTTGTAAGGTTTTCTGGAGGCTTTTCGGTTCTCCTCGTAGATGAGCTGCCCTGTATCCGCGAAATATCGTTTGCAGTGCGTCAGGTCGCTGCGCATTTGGTCCACCGTGCCCCGCTTCAGTTCCTCGTACAGTGTGGAACGGGCAATGCCGACTTGCTTGGCGATCTGCGTTTTCGGGATCTTCCGCTCCATGAGGGCTTGGATTTGGCCGCGCTGGGA
>JAFVAI010000022.1 GCA_017480545.1 Schwartzia sp. (in: firmicutes)
GGTGCTACGGCGACCGACGACAACGACGCGCACGGAATTTTGGTAAGCAGAATGTATGAGTTATTGATGCACAGTTCCTAAGTGGGAATAGTTTTTAAGGCACACTCTGTGGGCCTTTTGCTGGTTCTTTTGGCAAAAACAGGCTGTTTGCGGCCTGTTTTTCTTTTTTCACGTCTCTGCGGCTGCGAAGCGGGCTTTTAGTTGGTGGTTGTTTAGTGTTAAGGAGTGAGAAGATGAAAGCAGTTGTCTTGTTGAGCGGGGGCGTCGATTCCACGACTTGCCTTGCCGTCGCGATTAAGCGGTACAGCGCCGATCAGGTGATGGCGCTGACTGTGTATTACGGTCAAAAGCATGCGAAGGAAATCGAAGCGGCGAGGAAGATCGCCGCGTTTTACAAGGTGCGGCACGTCGAGCAGGCGCTTTCGTCGGCGTTTGCGTTCAGTGATTCCTCGCTTTTGGCTTCCAGTGAAAAATCCGTGCCGCACGCGTCTTACGCCGAGCAGCTTGTCGGCCAAGGCGGCGAGGGAACTGTCGAGACCTATGTCCCGTTTCGCAACGGGCTGTTCTTGGCCTACGCGGCGGCGGTGGCCGGCAGTATCGGGGCGGAAACGATCCTGTACGGGGCGCATGCCGACGATGCGGCGGGCAGCGCCTACCCCGACTGCACGCCGGCATTTTTTGAGGCCATGTGCACGGCGGTTTATGAAGGCAGCGGCCATGCCTGCACATTGGAAGCGCCTTTTCTCCGGAAAACGAAGGCGGATGTTGTCGCCGCCGGATTGGACTTGAGCGCGCCGTATCGACTGACATGGAGCTGCTACGAGGGACGGGAGAAGCCCTGCGGCCGATGCGGGACCTGCATCGACAGGGCGAAGGCCTTTGCGGCGAACGGCATCAGCGATCCGGCGATGGAGGGATAAAATGTTTACGGTTACAAAACGCATTGAAATTTCGGGCGCGCATCAGTTGTCGCTGCCGTATGAAAGCAAGTGCCACAGATTGCATGGGCACAACTGGATTGTCATCATCAAGTGCCAGTCCGAGACGCTGGACGAAAACGGCATGGTCGTGGATTTCACGAAAGTCAAGGAAGTGGTGAACCGTCTGGATCATGCGTCCATCAACGAGGTAATCAACGAAGGGCGCACCGATCCCCCGATCAATCCCACGGCGGAGAATATCGCCTTTTGGCTGTGCCAGAGGATTCCGCACTGCGTGGAGGTTTCCGTGCAGGAAAGCGAAGGGAACGTTGCTATCTATGCCAAATGAGCTGCGGGTGAATGAAATCTTCTTCAGCATCGACGGGGAAGGGAAACGCGCGGGGTGTCTCGCGGCCTTTATCCGCCTGGCCGGCTGCAACTTGCGCTGCTCCTATTGCGATACGGCGTACGCATACGAGGCGGGGAAAACGATGTCCGTGCGTGAGATCGTTGGAGCGGTTGACGGTTGGAAAAATATAACGATTACGGGCGGGGAGCCCCTCGGCCAAGAGGTTCACGGCCTGCTGGAGGCCCTGCGGTCCCATTCCGTCAATGTCGAGACGAACGGCAGCGTGGATGTCGCGCCGTACCACGGATATCCGCACGTCTTCTTCACGCTGGATTATAAATGCCCGTCCTCGGGCATGGAAGCCGCCATGCTGGAAAAAAATTTCAGGACGCTGCGCCCGCGGGACGTGTTGAAATTCGTCGTCGGAACCGTTGAGGATTTGCAAACGGCGCGGCGGGTTTGCGAAGCTTGCGAGCCCGTTTGCCCGGTGTATATTTCTCCGGTGTTCGGCAAAATCGAGGCAAGGGAGATCGTCGAATATATGAAAGTGGAGCGTTGCGAGCACTGGCGCTTGCAGCTTCAACTCCACAAATATATCTGGGATCCGGAGGCGCGCGGTGTATAATTGCATCGGGTCCGCAGGAAAGGGCGGTTTATCGCGGATGAAAAAAAGAGGCTTGGCGACGGCGGTGCTGGCGGCGAGCGCGGCGGGGGCGGCCGGCTTCGGTTGGCTGGCGTCCTCGTCCGGCGGTTTTTTGGCGGGGCTTTTGGCGCATGGTTGCCTCGCGGCGACGATCGGCGGACTGGCGGATTGGTTCGCCGTTACGGCGATTTTCCGAAAGCCGTTGGGCATTTCCTATCGGACGGAGATTCTGCGCAGAAATCGGCCGCGCATCATGCGCGCGCTGGCCGAGTTTTCCGGCAGCGACCTCCTGAGCCGGGAGCATGTGATGGAAAGCCTTTCCAAGCAGGATTTTTCGGAAATGCTGGCGCAGTATCTTTTGGAGCGGGGCGGGCGTGAGCGGCTTTGCGCGCTGGCGGACGAGGTCTTCACGCGTGGCGTGGAAACGATGGAGATGCGTGAGGTCGCGGCGGTGCTGGAACCTCCGGTGCGACGCGTGTTTTCGGATTTGCGGCTGGATGAGATGGCGGGCGAAGCTTTGCGCTCGGCGTTGTCGCCCGAGACGCGGGGGCGCGCGCTCCGCGCGTTGGCCCCGATTGCGCGGAAGGTTTGGCGCGACGAGGGATTACAGGCGATGCTGCTGGCTTCGATCGGCAACATCAAGGAAGCGTATGTGGGCGACCAGACGATGCGCGCTTCGCTTTTCGATATGGAGGAACTTTCGGACGAGCGGCTGTTGGAACGGCTGAACGAAGCTGTGGGAACATGGGCGGACGAACTGGAAAGCGGCGAAGGCGAGATGTACGCGCGGCTTTCCGGCTGGTTTGACGCATTCCTGCGGGAAAGCGCGCAGCGGGAGCAGCTATTGGCGGCGGTGCGCCGCTGGCAGGCGGAGCAGGTGGAGCATGCGGACGTGGCGGATCAATTGGCGCGGGCTCTGGAACTGCTCAGGACAAATTGTCTGCCGGATTGGCGGCAGAAATTGCGCGGCTATATAGAGCAGCGCATCGAGGGCTTCTTGTCCGGCGCGGAGGCCAGGACGCGGTTCAACGCGTGGGTCTTGCGGTGGTTCGACAGGCTCCTGGCAGCCCATCACGATCAGCTGCCGCAGATGATGGAGCGGCAGCTGGCGAAAATGAGCGACGATGCATTGGTGGGCTTGGTGGAAACGCGCGTGGAAGACGATTTGCAGATGATCCGCATCAACGGGGCGGTGGTCGGCTCTGTGGCCGGAATGCTTCTGTACCTCCTGACGACGGCGGCGGAAAGGATGTGGGCCTGATGCCGTGGTCGAATTGGAACAAAGCGGACAAGACCCTGCTCTTCGCGGCGGTGCTCTTCGTATTCACCTTGTGCCTGTATTTGTCGTTTCCGGCAAGCCTCCTCGCGACGGGGGCTCTCTTTTGCGCGGAGGCGGCCTTGGTCGGCGGCGCGGCGGATTGGTTCGCGGTGACGGCGTTGTTTGAGAAGCCGTTGGGATTTCCTTGGCATACGGCGCTCCTGCCGAGACGGCGGGCGGAATTCATGGAGGCGGCGGCGAAACTGGTGCGCCGCGAGTTCTTTTCGCGGCGGGAACTGTTCGGGTTGGCGGCGCGATACGACTGGAAAGGATTGCTCCTTCGCCGCCTGGAAAGCGACGAGGCGCAGCGCGGACTTCGTGCGGCAGTGCGCGGCATGATCGGCGACGCGGCGAAAAACGTTGACGCGGCGGAGCAGTCGCGGGAACTGGCGGCGCAGATTCGTCACGCGATTCTTTCCGTGCCATTGGCGGGTGTGCTGGAAGGTTTGGCGGTCTGGCTCCGGGACGGCGGCAACGACAAGCGGCTCTTCGGGGCGGCAGTCGCGTATTTGCGCGACTGGGCGGAACGCCCGGAAACAAGGGAACGGTTGGCGGAGCTTTTTGAACGCATAAGGGAAGAAAAGCTCGCGGGCGCGGGCTTTTTGATGAACCTGTTGGCGGGTTTAGCGTCGGCGATGAACGTCATCAATTTCGACGATCTGGCGGCATGCGCGCAGGAAGAGGCGCTTCGTGTTCTCGACGAGGCGGAGCGCGAGGATTCGGAGATCGGGCGGCGACTGCGCGAAGCGTTTTATGACCGGCTGGCCGCTCTCGGGCAGGACGCGGAGGCGCAGGAAACTTTTGCGGCGATCCGCGGCGAACTGCTCCGGGCGATTCCGTTGGAAAATGTGATCGAATCCGGTTTGGCAGGCATTGTCGGCACACTGCGGAGCGACCTCCCGGCGGCGACGGGGTCGGAGCTTTGCGCGACGACGGGCGAACTGGTGGCAAACGAGGTTTCCCGCTGGCTGTCGCTTCTCCGGACAGACGAAAGCATCGGGGGGAAGATGGACGCCCTGATCGAGGACGCGGTACGCCGCAGCGCGCTCAAGGCGCAGCTCATGAGCGCGGCAATCGTGCGCGAGGTGCTCGGCAACATGAGCGATGAAAAGCTGAACGCCATCGTCTACGAAAAAGTCGAGCCGGATCTCCTCTGGATCCGAATGAACGGTTCCATCGTCGGCGCGGCAGTGGGCTTCGTGCTGTTTTTGCTGATGACGGCGGCGAAAGGATTGGTGTAAAGGAAAAGTTATGGGGGCTGCCGCAAGAAGATTTTTCTTCCTGCGGCAGCCCTTTTTGCAACCAAGAGATTTTTTGTTTTTATGGAAACCCTTGTTTATCATTCAGGGAACCGGCATCGCGTTTTATAGCGGCCGGGCAACAAACAAGCCTTATACGAATCGCAGTTAGGATTCTTAAATCCTTGCTGCGATTGCATGAGACATCAAACGCGCTTTGGCGCGGCTGTGGCCTGCGAAGCAGGCGCATCCCAGACTTAAAATTTTGATCTGGGATAAGTACTAGGATTATATTGTGATAAAATCCTGTTTTTTTCATTGCAATTTCCATGGTGTTGTGCTATCCTACGTTCTGGAAACGAGATAATATCCTTTGGGAATTATACTTTCGTGGTTTTGCGGCATTTGCAAGGAAACGTCTGCTTAGATCTTTGTCGGACTGAGACAGAAGGGCTTTTCGCACAGAACATTTCTGCGCCTTTCGGTCTTTTCCGGGAGGCGTTTTTTATAGCCGTGCTCATTCGTATTCTGTAATGGGGGGGATTCTGATGAAAAAGTTTTGCGGTCTGGTTGTGGACAACATGGCGATTCTCATCATTTTGATTTCCGTCTTGGGCGCGGCGGTTCCTTCGTCGCTCCAGTGGGTCGGGCCCCATGTGCCGTGGATGCTCGGCGTCGTGATGTTCGGCATGGGCATGACGCTTCGGTTTGAGGACTTTCACTTGCTGGCGAAGCGTCCATGGGAAGTCGGGATCGGGGCGCTGGCGCAGTTTACGCTGATGCCTTTGATTGCTTGGGCGTTGGTCAAGGTTTTCGCGCTGCCGCCGGATATCGCCATCGGCGTTGTTCTGGTTGGCACCTGTCCGGGCGGCACCGCGTCGAACGTCATTACCTATCTCGCGAAGGGCGATGTCGCCCTCTCCGTCGCGATGACGATGACGACGACGCTCTTGGCGCCGCTAGTGACGCCGTTTCTGACTTGGGTTTTGGCGGGCGCTTGGGTCGACATTTCCCTCGTCGCGATGATGAAGTCGATTGCGATGATGGTGCTCTGCCCAGTGATTGCCGGTCTTTTGGTCAATCATTTCGCCGGAAAGCTCGTCGAAAAGTTTCTGCCGGTGCTGCCGCTCGTTTCGGTGGTCGCGATTGCCCTTCTGGTTGGCGGCGTGGTCGCGCTTTCGGCGGAGAAGCTTTTCGCGCACGGGGCGCTCATTTTCCTGGTCGTCATCCTGCACAACGGCTTTGGGCTTCTGTGCGGTTATTTTCTGGCGAAGGTGTTCCGCCTGACCCCCGCGAAGGCGCGGGCCGTTGCCATCGAGGTCGGCATGCAGAATTCCGGGTTGGCCGCTTCGTTGGCGGTCATGTACTTCAATCCGTTGGCGGCGGTGCCGGGCGCGATTTTCAGCCTGTGGCACAATGTTTCCGGTTCTTTCCTCGCGAATTATTTTGTGCGGAAGGATGCGGGCAAGGGCGATGGGCTGGCGGACGCGCATTCGGCGGCGTGATGGTTTGGCATGGCAGAGAAAACGAATAAAAGGAGATTTGGACAATGAAGGTATTGCGTACCGTGAAAGAAATACAGGAGTTTTCCAAGGCGGCGAAGGACGCGGGCAAGAGTGTCGGCTTGGTGCCGACGATGGGGGCGCTCCACGAGGGGCATCTGACGCTGATGCGCCGCGCGCGGCAGGAAAACGACGTGGTGATTGCGTCTGTATTCGTGAATCCGACCCAGTTTGGCCCGAATGAGGATTTCGACGCCTATCCGCGCCGTTTCGAGGAGGACTGCAAAAAGCTGGAGTCGGTGCCGGTGGACGCGGTGTTCCATCCGGAGCCGAAGGAGATGTACCCGGAAGGCTACTGCACCTATGTAAATGTGGAGGGCGACATCACGAAGAAGCTCTGCGGCGCGCAGCGGCCCGGTCATTTCCGCGGCGTCGCGACGGTCGTGACGAAGCTGATGAACCTTTCCCGTGCCGACCGCGCTTACTTCGGGCAGAAGGACGCGCAGCAGGTGGTCGTAGTCAAGCGTTTTGTCTCTGATCTGAATATCCCCACCGAGGTTGTGATGGTGCCGATTGTCCGCGAAGAGAGCGGCCTTGCGCGGAGCTCGCGCAATCAGTACCTGTCCGAAGCGGAAAAGGAAGCGGCGCTGGTTCTGTCGCGCAGCCTGAAGAAAGGCAAGGCGGCCTTTGACGGCGGCGAGAAAAACGTGGAGGCGTTGAAAGCGATTGTCCGCGGGGAAATCGGCACGGAACCGGGCGCGGTCATCGACT
Organism: Schwartzia sp. (in: firmicutes); assembly: GCA_017480545.1. Classification (GTDB taxonomy): domain Bacteria; phylum Bacillota; class Negativicutes; order Selenomonadales; family Selenomonadaceae; genus RUG12372. The sequence continues at coordinate 6,742 of JAFVAI010000022.1, forward strand.
ATGTGGATATTTATTCGTTCCCTGCGCTGTTGCCGGTGGCAACAGTTTCGGAGCCGGCCCTGCTCGCGATTGCGGTCAAGATCGGGAAGACGCGGCTGATTGACAATGTGATTTTGGGGGAGTGAGCGCGATGTTTTTGAACCTGTTCAAGTCCAAGATACACCGTGCGACAGTCACGGAAGCGAACCTTAATTATATGGGCAGCATCACCATCGACGAGGAACTGATGGCAAAGGCCCATATCCTGCCAAACGAGCGTGTGCAGGTGGTGAACAACAACAACGGGGCGCGGCTCGAAACCTATGTGATTCCCGGCCCGAAGGGCTCCGGCGTCATCTGCCTGAACGGCGCGGCGGCGCGTTGCGCCCAGCCGGGCGACATCGTAATCATCATGGCCTACGCTTGGATGGACGAGGCGGAAGCGCGGGACTGGAAACCCACGGTGGTCATGGTGGACGGGAAGAACCGTCCGGCGGAAGTCCGCAACGTCGAATATCATGGGCAGACGGATTAAAAGAAGGAAAATCCCTCTTTTTGGCGAATTAAGCCAAAAAGAGGGATTTTTTTGTATGGGAAAGGAGAAAAAGCCTATGGAGTTTGCGAAACTCAGTCGGGAACGGTATTCCTTGCGGAAATTCAGCGACGCGCCGCTGGAGCGGGAAAAGCTGGATTTGATTCTGGAGGCGGGGCATAACGCGCCGACGGCGAAAAATTACCAGCCCCAACGCATTTTTGTCGCGAACACGCCGGAGGCATTGGCGAAGGCGGACAAATGCACGGAGTGTCATTTCCATCCTCCGGTCATTTTGATGATTGGCTACGACGCGAGCATTTCCGCCAAGCATACGATTGGCCATTTTGATTTTGGGATGATGGACGCGACCATCGCCATCACGCAGATGATGCTTCAGGCGACCGATCTCGGTGTCGGCAATATCTGCATCGGCCTGTTTGACCCGGAAAAGATCGCTGAGGAATTTCCGGAGACGCGGGGGACGACGATGATTTCGATGCTGTTCCTCGGCTATCCGGACGAGGGCGCGAAGCCTGCGTATCTGCACGACGATCGGATTCCGATTGGGGATATGGTGAAATATCTCTGAGGAAAAGGGGGATTATTTTATGCCGTATGTCAACATCAAAATCACGCGCGAGGGAGAGGTCACGGCGGAGCAGAAGCGGCAGCTCATCGAGGGCGCGACGAATCTTCTGCACGACGTACTTGGAAAGAACAAGGCGACGACCGTAGTGACCATCGACGAGGTGGAGACCGACAACTGGGGCATCGGCGGTGTGCCGGTGACGGAAATCAGAAAACACAAGAAATGAGGTTGGCGCTATGGACATTATGCAACTTATGAAGTGGTGCCGCAGCTATCGGCGGTTTGACCAATCCCGGGCGATTCCGGACGTTGTGCTGGACAACATCATGGAGGCGGCGCGGCTTTCAAATTCGGCGTCGAATCGTCAGCAGCTCCGCTTTCTCGTCGTCCGTTCCCCGGAGATGGTGGAGAAGATTTTTCCGTTTACCCATTGGGCGGCGGTCTTGCCGAAGGAAGCCGGGCAGCCGAAGGACGGGGAACACCCGGCGCTGTTCGTGGTGCCGACGTATGAGGCGGCGGAAAAGGCAAAGTGGACTGACGTCGATATCGGCATTGCGGAGATGCGCATGACGCTCGCGGCAGCCGCCGAGGGTGTCGGGAGCTGTATTCTCGCCAACATCGAGCGCGGCCCCATGCGCGAGGCGCTGGGACTGCCGGAATCGACGGAAATCGCGACGATCGTGGCTTTCGGCTATCCAACGCACACGTCGCGGATTGTCGATATGAAAGACGGCGACGTGAAATATTATCTGGACGAGAAAAAGGATTACTGTGTGCCGAAACGCAGCCGTGAGGAATTGTTCCGCATGGTGTAGGGCCGGGAACAAAGAAACCTCCAATCGAGCTCCTGCGGGAGACGGTTGGAGGTTTTTGTGCGGGTTATGCGCTTTCCATTTCCAAGTTGTCGGCGAACGCGAAAAACTTCTCGGCGGGCATCGGCTTTCCGAACAGGAAGCCCTGCGCGTAGCAGCAGCCATTTTCGAGCAGCAGGTTTTCCTGCTCCTTGGTTTCGACACCCTCGCACAGCACAAGCATATTGAGGTCTTGGCCGAGGGACACGACGCGGCGCATAATCTTTTGCCCGCGCTTGGATGCCTCGGAGGCCAGCAGCATCGCCCGGTCGATTTTCATGACGTCCATGTCGAGGTGCTGGAGCATCGCGATGGAGGAATAGCCGGTGCAGAAATCATCCATGGATACGGTGCAGCCCAGTTCCTTCATGGCCGTGATGATGGCCGCGGAATTTTCTTTTCTGTCCTGCGTGTCGAAATCGACGAACGCCGTTTCCGTGATCTCCAGGTCGATGGCTCCCGGCGGGAGATGGTATCGCCCGAGAATCGCGCGCAGATGGTCGAGATAGTCGGGCTCGCGGATGTGCAGGCCGGACTGGTTGACCGAGAAGGGGATGACGGGCTTGCCCTCGTCGATCCGGCGGCGCTGCAGTTTGCAAACGCTTTCGAGGACATAGTAGTCGAATTCCAGAATGAACCCGGTCTTTTCGAATACGCCGATGAAAAGCCCCGGCATTACGAAGCCGAGCTCCGGGCTTTGCCAGCGCGTCAGGGCTTCCGCGCCGATGATTTTTTGCGTACGGATTTCGTATTTCGGCTGGAGCCAGATCTGGAATTCGTCGTTTGCCAACGCTTTCTGCATGACTTGGGAAATCATTTTCTGTTTCAGCCGTTTTTGTTGGAGCTTTTCGTCGTAAATGCCGATATAGTCGCCCAGATCCTTCGCTTCCACTTGGGCGGTGTCCGCGTCCGCCATCAGGTGCGGGACGGAAATGTCGCCGTCGGCCGGCACGGCGCAAAGGCCGAAATCATACTGCATATGGACATCGTAGCCTTGGCTGGTCAAAAGCGCCGTGTCGTCGGCGAACTTTTCCGCCGCGCCGCGAAGCGTCATGCCGCTATCGAGGCGACCGAGGACATAGAGATGCGTCAATTCCGAGGACAGCCCGTCGGCGAGCATCCACGGATTTTTTTCGCGCGCCTTTTCGACCAGTTCACGGATGCCGCGAGCAACGGCTTCCGGATTCAGCGTGGCTTTCAAAAGGTCCATGCGCTGGGTGCTGAGCACCATGACGAAGAGCTTGCCCGCTTTGCGGTCGTCCGGGTGATTTTTGATGAGCCGTGCCGCGTTTTCCTCGAAAGCGCGGACGTTCGGCAGGCCGGTCAGCTGGTTTTTGCGGGCGATGTCGTGCGCCTCCTTGGCCGCCTTTTCGCGCAGATGCCCCACATATATGAGGCCGCCGATGACGGAAAGCAACAGCGTCGCGAGAAAGGCGAGGGAATCAATCGGGTTTTTCGCGATGAACGCTTTCAGGCTCTTGTTCTGCTCTCCCTCAAACATGCGGCGTGTCACGATCTCCTCGATAGGCGTATCGCCGAGATGGTTGATTTCCTTGTTCAGGATGTGGATCAGGCGGGGGTCGGCGGCTTCGCTGACAGCGAAAGCGACTTGGTGGGAAAATGCGATGCTGCCGTTGGTGTACAGGTTCATGTAATTGCCTTGCTCAATGTCGTGCTGCACCGTGATGGCTTTCAGGAAGGTGACATCCGCTGCCCCCCGGTTGACCGCGTCCATGCAATCGGCGATGGTGTCAAAATATACAAGCTGCTCGGCCGGATATTTCCGTTCGACGTATTCGTGGATGTAACAATGGCTTTTGACGCAGGCCACTCTCGGCTCCTTTGGCAGCTCGCGGTCATGGCGCATGACTGGCACATAATTGATGGTCAAGTACGGGAACGTCAAAAGGGCGTTGTGCATGTGTCCCCAGTTATGATCGGCGAAATAGTCGGCGACAACGTCGATCTCCCCGTTGGTCAAAAGATTCATCAGCTCGCCGTTGTTTTTTGTCTCGCGGATATCGAAACTGACGCCGAGATCCTCTTCCATGCGCCGGATCAGCTCGGCGATGACGCCGTTGGCTTTCCCGTTCTCAAAATAGGTGTACGGCTTCTGCCCCGGCGACGCGACGGCGGAAATGACCGGGTGCGACTCCAAGTAAGCTTTTTCGTCGGGCGTCAGGAGGAGCGGAGCGCCTTTCCCCGCGTGCTTCGAGAAAAGCTGTCCCCGGATGTGGGGATTGAGCAGCATCAGTTCGTCGACGGCATGGTTGACTTGTTCCAAAAGCGCCGTGTGGTCAGCCCGCACGGCAATGCAAAAACGATTGGTGAAGAGGCGGGCGACCATCGGGTCGTCCGTCTTGTGGTAAACGACGGCGTCGATGTAAGCGTCGAGATTGCCGCTTTGGTAGTTGCTGATGAGATCGAGGGGCCTTTCCGAGGCGACAAGCGTATAGTCGCTGCCCTCTCGCAGACCGTAAGACGTAAGCGCTTTGCGGATGTCCGCCCCCGAATAAATGAACGAGGCGTATCCAATGCGGGTTCCTTTGCCGGGGCCAAGGCTGTGCCCTTGGCGGACGACGACGCCCACCGGGGAGTACGTGATCGCGTGGCGCACGGTCGCGAGCCCGGGGACCGGAGTTTGCGCGTCCGGCAGCGCGGCGATCATGTCGAGCTCGCCCCGCATCATTTTCCCGACGCACTCGGTCGGCAACGCCTCGACAAATTCCATGTGATAGCCGCTGTAAATGGCGATGGCCTCGAGATAATCGTAAATGAAGCCGCGGAAATAGCCGTCCTCGCCCTTGGAAATGTATCCGGGCACGTCGGTATAGCCGACGCGGATCACGGGCGCGTCGGCCTTGGCAACGGGCGCACATGAGAAAAGAAATCCCAGCGTGAAACAGATTGCGGCGAGAATCGTGCCTTTCCTCATATAAATCAACTCATTTCGGTCAAACTTTGTCGGAATTTTGTCGAAGTCGCTTTTTACAAATTATACTAAACGGCAGAAGCTATTTCAAGACTTTTAGGTGAATTTTGAACAGCAAATGTTCACAATTTGCGGATAGACAAAAAGCTGTGGAAAGGTATAATATAAAACTTATGGGGGGATCAAAATGGAACAATTCTTCAAACTGAAGGAACGCGGCACGGACGTCAAAACGGAAGCGATGGCGGGGCTGACCACATTCATGACGATGGCGTACATCCTCGCGGTCAATCCGAACATTCTAGGCATGGCGGGCATGGACGCGGGCGCGGTCTTCACGGCGACAGCGCTTTCGTCGGCGCTCGGCACGCTCTGCATGGCGCTCCTCGCGAATATGCCGCTGGCGCTTTCGGCGGCGATGGGACTGAACGCGTACTTCGCGTTCACGGTGGTCATCGGCATGGGCTATACCTGGCAGCAGGGACTCGCGGCGGTTTTCGTCGAGGGCATCCTTTTCATCGTGATGTCGCTGACGAACGTGCGCGAGGCGATTTTCGACGCGATCCCGCGCCACCTCAAAACGGCGGTGTCCGTCGGCATCGGGCTTTTCATCTGCTTCATCGGTTTCCAGAACGCGCACATCGTCGTGAGCGGCCCGACGCTCGTGAAGCTTTACCCGTTCAGCAAATCGCTGGCGGACGGGACGTTTTGGACGGAGGGCGTCACGGTGCTGTTGGCGCTGATTGGTTTCCTGCTGACGGCGGTGATGATGGCAAAAAATGTCAAAGGCAACGTTCTTTGGGGAATTCTCCTCACATGGGGCCTGGGCATGGTCTGCCAGCTTCTGGGATGGTACGTGCCGGACCCGTCGAAGGGATTTTTCAGTCTGTTCCCGTCGGGCATCATCGCGATGCCCGCGTCTATGTCGCCGACGCTGATGCAGCTTGATTTCGCGTCGATCTTGAACGTCAATTTTCTCACGATCTTGTTGGCGTTCCTGTTTGTCGATATGTTCGATACGCTGGGCACGGTCATCGGCTGCGCGTCGAAAGCGAACCTCCTGGACAAGGACGGAAAGCTGCCCGGCATCCGCAACATCCTGTTGGCCGACGCCATCGGCACGACGGTGGGCGCGCTTTTGGGAACGTCGACGATTTCTTCCTTCGTCGAGTCTTCGGCGGGCATCGCCGAGGGCGGGCGCACCGGACTTTCCTCGGTGGTGACGGCGGCGCTGTTCCTCTTGGCGCTCTTCTTCTCGCCGCTGTTCCTCGCGATTCCGGCGTTTGCCACCGCGCCCGCGTTGGTCATGGTCGGCTTTTTGATGATGCAGCAGGTCAAGGACATCGACTGGTTCACGGATTACGCGGAAGCGGTCCCCTCGTTCATCGCCATTGCCTCGATGGCGTTCACCTACTCGATCTCCGAGGGCATCGCCTTCGGCGTCATTTTCTACACGCTGCTCCATCTCCTGACGGGCAAGACAAGCAAGATCACGCCACTGATGTATGTGCTGACGGTGCTGTTTGTGCTGAAATACATTTTCCTGTGAACATATAGCAGAAAAAGCGTACCCTACGCGAAGCTGTTTCGCGGAGGGTACGCTTTTTCTGTTGAAAGCCGCTTTTTCTATGATATAGCACGTCACCATGACGGGGTCTGGCGGTGTAGGTTTACCATAGATATGTGACAAAAAATAAGAAAAAGAAAGCCCGCTTTGTGTTATGCTAAATTTGAAGAAAAAAACAACACACAAAGGAGCTTTCCCATGAACAGCATAACACAGGACATCAAATATCGTCTAGCGATTCTTTCCTACGCCGAAAAGCACGGCGTCACGAAAGCCGCCATCAAGTACCGCACATACCTCCAGTTTATCTACCGTCTCCGCAAACGGTATGACGGTACGCCCGAATCCCTCAGGCCCAAGTCCCGCCGCCCCAAATCCCATCCGAACCAGCACACAGAGGAGGAGATAACGCTCATCAAGAACATGTTCCGCCGCAATCCCCATGACGGCCTTGTCGTTTTCTGGGTAAAGCTGCGGCGCAAGGGCTACCAGCGTTCCATCACGGGACTGTTCCGCTGCATGCGCCGGCTCGGCCTTCGCCCTGCGAAACTTGAGAACCCCAAGAAAAAGTACAAGCCGAAGCCCTGCCACAATGCGACATTCCCCGGGGAGAAAGTGCAGATCGACGTCAAGGTTGTCCCGCGCGCCTGCCTCGCCGGGCAATACGCGGAAAACGGCGGGAAGCTGTACCAGTACACCGCCATCGACGAGTACACACGGATGCGCTACCTGGCCGCATTCGATGAGCAGAGTACATATTCCTCCACAATATTTCTCAAGAGGCTCGTGAAATATTTTCCGTTCCCCATCCTGAAAGTACAGACGGACAACGGAACTGAGTTCACGAAAACATTCACGAAGGCGAAGGAAGGTGATTTGGCACTGTTCGAGCAGCAGCTCAAGGCATACGGCATTGAGCACCAGAAGATACGCCCCTATACGCCGAGGCATAACGGCAAGGTGGAGCGGTCTCACCGAAAGGACAAAGAATATTTCTATGCGAGGCGCACGTTTTATTCCTTGGAGGACTTCGAGAAGCAGCTTCGGGTCCACAACCGCAAGTACAACAATTTTCCCATGCGCCCCCTCGGTTGGAAATCACCGATTGAGACTCTCGATTCTTTTTTACAAAATTTGTAACATATCATTGACAAACCTACAGTCATCGCAGCCTGTATTTCACGAAATTTTCATGTTATGTTCTATTGTTTCACGTGAAACATTTTTTCGGACAGGAAACTTTTACTTTGCCTGATCGTCCACCATAAATTCATGGAAAAAAGATTAAAGATGTGATACACTAAAACAAATTCAATGTTCAAAATGGGGTGGAAATATGGCGATTCATGTCATCCGCGAGGCTCGGCGCTGCTTGCAGTGCTCTGAGCCGTCTTGCCGATTTAACGGCTGTCCCCTGCAGACGAATATTCCTGAAATGATCCGGCTCTTTCTCGAAGGGAATATGAGCGAAGCGGGCACGATGCTTTTCGACCACAATCCAATGAGCGTATTTTGCTCACTTGTCTGCGACCATGAACGGCAGTGCGAGGGCAACTGCATTCAGGGCAAGCAGTCCGGCAGTCCAGTGCAGATTTCCAGTATCGAGCATTACATTTCCGATGCCTATCTTGACCGTCTCGTACTCACAAAAGAACCGGACAAAGGGCAGAAGGTCGCCGTCATCGGCAGCGGCCCAGCGGGCCTGACCGTTGCCGTACGCCTCGCGCGGCAGGGATACGCCGTCACGGTTTTTGATCGCAAGGACAGAATTGGCGGCATGCTCCGTTACGGCATCCCGGAATTTCGTCTGCCGAAGAAACTCCTCGACCGGTACGAAAAGAAACTGCGGGACTTGGGCGTCCATATTCGCCCGAACACGACCATCGGCGGCGCGTTGCACATTGACGACCTGTTCGACGACGGCTATGAAGCAGTCTTCATCGGAGTCGGCACATGGCGCGCCCGCAGGCTTGGCGTAAAAGGCGAAAGCCTCGGCAACGTCCACTATGCCGTCGACTATTTGCAAAATCCGGACGCCTATGAACTGGGCGACACCGTTGCCATCATCGGCGCGGGCAACTCGGCGATGGATGTGGCCCGCACGGCTGTCCGCCACAACAGCCGCTATGTGACAATTTACGCGCGGGACAACACTGTCACTGCGAGCCAGCGGGAGTTGGAATACACGATGGCGGACGGCGTGGAAATTGCCTACGGCATGGAAACGTTGGGAATTACCGACGAAGGCCCGATTTTCGCGAAACGCATTTATAACGAAGAAGGAAAAGTCGTCGGACGCGAAGAGCCGCAGCTCTCCCCCACGGACAGCGTCATCATCGCGGTCAGTCAGCGAGCTAAAGACAAGCTGTCCAGCACGACCATCGGACTTCTCAGCAACGAACGGGGCCTCCTCGAAGTGGACGAGGGCGGCAGGACGACGCGAGCCGGTGTATTTGCGGGAGGCGATGTCACGCTGGGCCCATGGAACGTGGTCCAGGCAGTCAAAAGCGCCAGTCATGTGGCCGATGCCATGATCGATTACCTGAAAGAAAAGGCCCGGGAAAAATAACGCCAAATTATTTTTTCACAAAATACAGGGATTCCCCGTTGGCCTCCAACTCATGAATTCGCGTTTTCAGCCGTTCAATATTTTTCTTGTGCAGCGTGACGGCGAAATCGGCGCGAATGGATTCCTCTTCGGTCAGTTCCGCGGTTTTCAGCACTTCCTCGATATGCGCCAGCCGCGCCTCCACATCCCTCAATTCATCGGTCAGAAGCTTTTGCTCGCCAAGCACGACACCGTATACCGTCCGCATATTTTCCAACACAATCTGGGCGTATCCCGCCTCCTTCGACTTTTTTTCAAGATAATTTGCGACGTGATAAATAATATCGAAAGGATTTTCCGCACTGTGGATCATTCCGAGAATGTCCATCTTGATAATCTGGTCTTCGCCGTGAGGCAGAGACACGTCCTGTTCTTTTTCAATCATTGGGCAATCTTCCTTTCCGATGATATATTTATATAGTATAGCAAAAAGCGAGACGGATAGAAATAGCACGGCGGATAAAAAACGGATTAGAGAACGTTTATAAAAAGATAAAATCGCACCGCGCCTCATTGTCTTTTTGGCAAAGGCAACATATAATATCCTTGTAGAAACGAAAGCTTCCCAAGAAAAACGTGCGAAGGGATTCACCGGCGACAGAAAAAGAAAGGATGATGAAAATGTTTGAGGAAACGCCGAGTAAGCGTCCAAATGTCAAAATTCATGTATCAACAAAAATCTGTGGATAAATTTCATCGGAAAACGGGCCATGCAGCGGGATAATTTCTCCTATGTACCCAGAAATCCCGCTTTTCCGGGTCCAA
>JAFVAI010000023.1 GCA_017480545.1 Schwartzia sp. (in: firmicutes)
ACCTCCCTCATAGAGGGAGGCACCAATACAAGCCCCCCTCCTAGAGGGGGGTGTCAGCGAAGCTGACGGGGGGAGTTCAAAAACAAATTTTTAGCGATTCCCTTTACAGATTGTTGACGCACTTCAGCGCGCAGCCGTTCGTATAGCAGACGTCCCTGCCGCCCGCCGCGTTCATGAGCACCACCTCGTCCAGCTCGAAGTCGGAAAGCTCCGCCATGTACGCTTCCGCCTCGTCATTCGTCAGGTCAAAGCCCGCCGTCTTCGCCGCCGCCATCAGTTCCTCGGGCGTCCTGCACGCCATCGCCCGTTCGATTTGCTCCATCGTCAGTTCGTTTTTGTTGATTTTTGCCATTTTGAAATCCTCCCGATATAAAAGTATCAAACGAAAATTGAAATACAATCAAGCGCAACCATAGTATCACGCCACGGTTTCCTTTTGCAACCCCTCGCTCCGTTCCCCTTTCGTGAAATAGCCCTCGGCGGCGACGCCCGCCACAAAGATGACGTCCTCGTCCTCTTCTTCCCCGATCAGCACGTCATAGACAGGCTCGAAAGTGCCGGTGGGCTTTACGCTTGTCACGGTCACCGTCGCGCCGCCCCGTTTCAGCGCCGTTTTCCCGAGCGCCTCTTTCACGGTGCAGTTCTTCTCGTGCCCAAACCAGAGCGTCTGGCTTTCCGTCGTGCGCCAAATCGTCCCGTCGGAGAAAGCGACCTCAAAAATCTCCTCCGCCTGCGGCGGCATGACCTCCGTGACCGTGCCGACAATCTCGTTCCCGTCCGCGTCCAACGTAATCACCTCGTCGCCCAGCCGCAATTCCTGGATGCGCTTCACGCCGCCCGGCACCGCCACCTCGGAATCGCCCGCGAAGCACTTGACATGGGCAGGATTGCATTCGTTTCCATCGCACTTATTGCTATTCTTGGTGTAACATCCGCCCCCCGCCGCGCGCGCAAGCGTTTCCTCGTCCAGCTCGAAGTCGGCAAGCTCCGCCATATACGCCTCGGCCTCGTCCTTCGTCAGCTCGAAGCCCTCGGCCTTCGCCGCCGCCATCAGCTCCTCGGCCGTCGCGCAATGCATCGCCTTTTCGATTTGCTCTTTCGTCAGTTGGTTTTTGTTGATGCTTGTCATTGGGAATACCTCCGGTTTCTTTAGGAATTGTTCAAAAATAAATTATGGAAAGCTCTAAAAACTTGTTCTATGAACTCCCCCCGTCAGCTTCGCTGACACCCCCCTCGAAGAGGGGGGCTTATATTGCCGCATTCTTTAGCCTCCCTCATGGAGGGAGGTGGCAGCCCGCAGGGCTGACGGAGGGAGTTTTTCATACACTCCTATATAATAATACAAGACAGAGGCGCAAAATGTTACACGCCGAAAAAAATTTTTTTCACATTACGCCGCCTCGGCTTCTTCCTCCGCCCATTCACCCCAGCGGAGCGCCGTTTCCCCGGCGCGCTTCGCCCGGACGTAACGCGAGAACATTTTCAGCGTTTCCAGCCGCTCGGCGATCCGTTCGTTTTTCCATTCCTCGTCTTTCATCGCCGTCAGGTCGGAACCGCCGATCAGATACTGGCGCTCGATAATCGTCTCCGCGGGAATGCCCGGGTTGCGGATCATATCGTACATCGCCATGAATGTCGTCGTGCGCCCGTGCCCGGCATGGCAGTGGAAATGGAGCCACGCGTCCTTGGGAAGCGACTCGACGAAATCGAGAAACGCCTCGATTGTCTCCGTGTCCGGCTGGGTTCTGTCCGTCACATAAAAACGCGCGTATCGAAAGCCCGCCGCTTCCGCGACGTCTTTTTCCGTCCGCACGTTTTCCGGCGTGAAGGTGACGGCCTCGAACCGGCTTTTGTCGGACTTGCCTTTCGGTACAAAGGTCGTCGTTTCCCCACGGAGTTCGGCAAGGCGTTCCTCCTCGTCCAGCGCAACTTCTTCCGGGGTTTTCCCTTCGTTTGCCAGATTGCCTTTTTTGTGCCAGCTCACGGGCAGCCCGTCCGCGAAACCGTGGGACTCCTGCCGAAGATCCACATCATAGATGGGCGCGCCGGGCGCGGCGGCGGACAGCATAGCGTAAAGCGTAGCGAAACCATCGGCGGTACACTGGGCGCTGCCCGACGCGCGAAGACGATCCAACCCCTCCCGCGATGGCGGCTCGTCCTCCGGCTCGACGCGCCAACCGTCGGAGGCCATGCGAAAATTGCGCGGCTCCGAAAGCTCCGGGTCTTCGTCAAGCCGCCAAGCCGCCTCCGAAAGCGAAGCGGCCGCCAGCAGCCAGAGGACCGCCACGAGCATCGTCGCCTTTTTCAGGATAGCTTTCATTTCCCTGTTCCTTTCCATGTTTCCCAAGAGTTGCTTTCAGGACTTCCCCGGCTCCGGCCCGTTCCGCAGGAAATACGGGACGCCTGCCGCCGCCATGTCCTCCAAGTCGTCCTCGCCCAGCTCGCGCTCCGTCAGCCGCGCTTGGATCCGCTGCCAAAGCCGCGCTTCGAGGCCGGGCGCGTCGGCGGCAAAATCCGCGCGCCGGAACAGCTCGTCCATTTCGCGGATCTCTTCCGCCTCCCGCTTCGCGCCGTTCCTTTCCGTTTTGTTCATCTTGCTCACCTCTCCGTTCTCCCTTTATTATTATATAACAAATCAAGCAGGAAAAAATTGACGCGCCGCGAAAAATTTTTGCAAATTTTCGCGGCGCGTTTTTATGTTTCCTTGTCGATCCTCCTGCACTTCGCCAACAGCCGATGGTACCGCTGGCTGACGGCGGCGGCAGAGATGTTTTCCCTCTTCGCGATTTCCTCGTTGGAAAGCCCCATCGCGTAGCGCAGCTCCAAGAAATCCCGTTCCTCATCGGAAAGCGCCCGAAGGATCCGCTCCGCCCGCAGGCTGTCCGGCTCGCGAAGCGAATCGTCCCATGCTTTCGCTTCGGGGGCGACCCGCTCCGGCAGCTTCGCGCGGCTTTCCTCCAACCGGGTCGAGGCCCGAAAGCGATAATTCAAGACCAAATGGCGGGCAATCCTGAACAGCCATGGGGCCACGCCACCCCGGTCGGACACAAACCGATGAAGATTTGCCCCCGCGGCGACAAACACGTCCGCCGTCAAATCCTCCGCCGCCTCGCGCCGCAAAATCTGGGCGTATATATAATTGTAAATGCTTTTATGATATTCCCGATAGATTGTTTCCAAGTCCATGCGGGAAGTTCCGAGAGGCATGGCGACTTCTTCCTTTCGGCAGGATTTTCTTCCTGACTGTCCTTCAGGCCACTTGGCGCTTGACAAAGGACGCGAACATACCGTCCCGCGCCACCAGTTCGTCATAGGTGCCGCTCTCGGCGACGCGCCCGCCGTCAATGACGATGATCCGGTCGGCGTGCCGAATGGTGGAAAGACGGTGCGCGACGACGACGCGGGTCGCCTTGAGCCGGTCGAGGCTTTCCGTCACGACGGCCTGGCTCCGGTTGTCGAGGGCGCTGGTGGCCTCGTCGCAGATGATGATGGACGGCTTCATGGCGAGCGCCTTTGCTATCAGGATCCGCTGCCGTTGCCCGCCGGAGATGTTCGTGCTGCCCTCGCTGATGACCGTCTGCATCTGCATCGGCATCTCGCGGATGTCGTCGGCGACGCCCGCCGCCTCCGCCGCCGCCCACGCGTCGTCCAGCGTCAGGTCGCTGGCGCCGACAATATTCCGGTAAATGTCCCCGGTCATGAGCTGGCCGTTTTGCAGCACGACGCCCATCTGCGTACGCACGGACGGAAGGTCGAGCTCGGCGAGGTCCTGCCCGTCGAAATAAATCGCGCCGCTGGTCGGCGACTCGAAGCCCAGAAGCAACCGCACCAACGTCGATTTCCCGCAGCCGGATTTCCCGACGATGGCGACGTGCTCCCCCGCCGCCACGGAGAAGCTGACATCATGCAGCACTTCCGGCAAGCCTTCGCCGTAAGAAAAGGACAGGTGCCTGATTTCGAAGGCCCCGGAAAGCAGGTCGGCCTCGATTTTTTCTTCCGCGACTTCCGGCTCCGCGTCCAGAACCGGCTGAATATTTTCCATGAGCGGGCGGATGGCGGCGGCCTGCTCCATGACCGGCAGCATCGCGTTCAGCGACGCGTTGAACGCGGTATAGGCCGACTGGAACGCGATAAACGTGGCGGCGCTCATCGGCTCCGACACCGAAAAGAAATTCGCCGCGGCGGCGCCGGCCCCGCCCGGCGCCATCGTCTCCGCCAGTTCCCGGACGCCGAAGTAGTAGAGAACCAACGCCAGCAAAATCGGCTGGACGGCGGAGAAGACGACGTTGTAGTTTTTCAGGACACGGGTCTTGTAATCCCATTTCCATTCCTCGGCGAATCTCTCGCCCCAGAGATGATATGCCTGTTCCTCCGCGCCCTTCACGCGGAATTTCACCAACCCCGTGAAAATCTGCTGCAAAATGCCGGAAGTTTTGTTCTTCGCTTCGGTCATGCGCCGCTGGTTCCGGACCAGGCGGCTGATGACGAAGCCGCTCAGGACAAGATAAACGGCCCAAATCCCGAGAGCCGCCGCTGTGAGCTTCCAGCTGTAATAGCACATGAGGGCGAGGCTCCAAAAGGAAAACACGAGATTGAACGCCGTGCCGATAAAATTTTCCGAGAAGAGCTCCGTCACCATTTCGACCCCCTCCATGCGGTTCGCCAAATCCCCGGACTGGAATTTGCGGAAAAATTGCGTCGGAAGGGAAAGGAGCCGCCCAAAAAGAGCGCCCCGGAGCGCTATGTCGCAGACGGAGGACAGGCGCAGGAACGCGACGGAACGCACGGTGGAAATCGCCGCCGTGGTGAAGCCCGCCACCATCAGCACCTGCGTGACCGTGGCAAGCCCCTTGCGGTCCAGAATGGGAATAATATCCTGGAATACGGTCGCGGTGACAATCGGCGTAATCAGCGGGATGATCCCCATGACGAAGCTGGCGGCGGCAATCGTCTTCCAGTCCGCCTTCCAGCTTTGCCGGAACCAAAACCGAAACAGATCCCAAAAGTCGAGTTTTCGCTTGGGAAGTCCCGGATAACAAAGAAACGCGTTTTCTTCCAGCTGGGCCGCGATTTCGTCCGTGACCGGGACGCCCTCGGGGCACGCCTGCGTCATGGCGCGGTAACGTCCCGGCTTTTCGGGAACCAGGGCGGCCGCTTCCCTGCGCCCGTCCTCCTTCTTGAGATAGCCGATCATGACGCCGCTGTCGTCCCTATGCCATCCGTCTTCCAAGCGGACAAGGCGGATCTGGAGCCCGCCTTTTTGAACCAAGCGGCGGAGCACACCAAACGCGTCCAGCTTTTTCACCATCTCCGGCACGATACGGAACTGCCCGGCGGGCATGTGCAGCGCCCGCGCCACGCAGCGCACGAGGAAGGCCGCTTCTTCGAGCTTCGCGCCCCCCGCCTCGTCCTGCTCGTCGTCCGCGAAAAAGTACTCGTTCCCAAGCAATCCGGCAATCGTCTCATCCACAAGGCGGCGCTGCCCTTTCGCGCGTTTTTCCATGCGCTGCCCGAGCCGCTTGTCCTGCGAGCGGAAGCTTACGCCCAGCAGCATCGCGAAAATGGCCTCGTTTTCCGCGAACGCTTGGGAGAGCGCCGCCATGTCCGTTTCCGTGCCTTCCAAGACCGAGCCGTCCGCCCAAGTCTTCAGCACATCGTCGCCCCGGTCCGCCAAAAGCCGCAGCCACGGCAAGGCCACAAGCCGCCGGAACCACATTCTCATCAAAGGCGCGAGAGCCGCGGGCTCCGCCCCGTCCATGGGCCGTATTTCCAGCTCGGCGTCCTCGACGACATAGACCAGCACGTCAATTTCGCCGAACTCGTCCATCGACGGAAACGCTGCGTCGCCCACGGCAAGCTCCGACAGGAACATCCGGCGATAGGAAATTGTCCGCCTCGTCACCGCGTAGACCTCCGCCCGGCCCGCCGCCAGCGTGATATAGGATTTTTCGTCCGTCAACAGATACCGTTCCCCGGCGGTAAGTTTCATGATATGCTCACCTTTCAAAAATTATTTACTGCTTGTTGCTCCCGCAAAAATTCCACCCCTGCCGCTTCGTCCTGCTCGATGGCGATTTCCACCGCCCGCGTCGCCGCTTTGAGCATGGCTTTGCTTTTTTCGCGCAGGGAGAAGGATTGTTCAACAAGCGTTGAAATTTTAGTTTGTGCGGCATAATCAATAATAGGGATAGATAATGCTGAAACTTCATCAAGATTCAAATTTGTTTGCAAACCTTGTCTTGAATACTTTTCTACAATCATCTTCCCCGCAGTCGAATTAAAAAACTGAATCAGATATAAGCGTTTTACTTTTTCTTCCGAAAAACGCAAAATTGAAACCGCTTGATTTATATTTGCCTCAAAATCATAATCGAATATTCCGCACCTTCCGACTGTTCCTGCAATAGAAAACAACACATCATCTTTTTTCAACCTTGTTTTTCGTAAAAGCCCATTATGTACTTCGGGCTTGACATATACAAAATCATCTGTATCAACACGACTTTTCGTAATATTGACAGCGCGTATAAAAGGGATTCCATCAACTTTGTCAGTATAGTATTCTGCACTTCCTGCTTTAGGGGTTGAACCGCTAGAAACAGGATAATTCACCAAATCACCTATTTTTACTTGCGGAAATCGAGATAATTTTTCCTCTAAATCATCATATTTCTTTTGGTAATATTCCGCATCGAGCCGCCCGCTCGCCGTAAACTGCGAAAAGGTCTTGACGCTTGTGTTTTCATTGGAAGGCGTGAACGTGTCAAGGTCAAGCGCGGAAAGCAGGAGCGTTTCGGCATTTTTGTATTTGGCATTGGCGGTTTCATTGATTGATTGCGACTGTTGATAGCAATATTGAATTGCACCATAAAAAGCATCAGAAAACAAAGGAATTTTCAATTTTTTTATATATTCAAGTGTCAAATGTGGTTGCCCTGTTTGACTTGCAGTCTGCCATAATAACGTCTGTCCATAATCTGATTGCAAATAGGCCCATACATAATATTTCATTGGCAGAATCAGTAAATCAGTCCGCAAGATAACAATATCTCTACAAGTTGCATAATCTGAAAAATTGTCATTGAGGATTCCTGTTTTTGCAAGCGTATTCCCTCCTTTCGCAATCACAATATCTCCGGGCTTGCATCTTGCCATAGTAGCTGAATTATCGTCCAAAAAATCTTTTGATAAAAAAGCCGTTGCTTCCGTTACAGACACCAAACCGAAATTTGTAATTTCATTTACACGGATAAACGGAATGCCTTCGCCCCCAAAATTATATATATCCACGACGCCGGGGTAAAAGGCACTACAATCAATGACCACTTTAAGATTTTCGACTGTCGTGTGAGATAAGCCATCAATCATGGCAACCACTTTCAGATTATGCTTTCTGTAAAATTCTGCATCTAATCGAAGCTGTAATTCATCCAATTCTTTGACTGTTATTTCGCTGCATTCCAGCCCGCTCATCAGCCGCTTGTACTTTTCCTCGTCAAACGGTTGCGGGCTTAGGCGAAAAAACTTAGCTTCTCCTTCTTCGCGAACTCGGCGAACGCCTCGGCGATGCCGTCCCGCGTCAGCCCATCGTGGTTGTATAGGTCATGCTTGACAATCAAATGCCCGTGATGGTCGAGGACAGCCTTCCCGTTCTTCGCTTCATAAATCTTTTCTCCGGAATTGTCCTTGCTCGGCTCTTGCATGGTGGCGAAAAATATCGGATAGTCTTCCTTTTGCGGGCAAAGCTCCTCGTCCCATTTCTGCACGAAAAGCACGGAGGTTTTTGTCCCCGTGTGCGGCTTGAACACATTGCCGTGCAAGCCCACCACCGCGAGGATGCGGCACTCTTTCGCGATAAAGTCGCGGATGTATTTGTCGCTGGAATTGTTGAATCGTCCCTGCGGCAAAACGATTGCCATGCGCCCGCCCGGTTTCAGCATATTCAGATTGCGCTCGATGAAAAGAATGTCGCGGCCGACCTTTGCCTGTTGCTTTCCTTTGGCGTTTTTGCCCAGCTCATATTTTGAGACGATGCGGCTCTCCTTGATGTCGCCCGCGAAGGGCGGATTCGCCATCAGCACATCGAAATCGTAAAACTGGTCGCTCCCTTTCTCGCGGCGCAGTTTTTTCAGCTTCTTCCAGCCTTCGTTGTAAACGTCAATCCAGTCCTCGTTCTTCGTTTCCTCGCCCCAGCGGTCGAAGTCGATGCTGTTCAACTTAATCACGTTCGTCTTGCCGTCGCCCGCAATCAGGTTCAGCATACGGGAAACACGGACGCAGTTCTTGTCGAAGTCAATCGCAAAAACATGGTCGTTCACATAGTCGATGCACTCCGGCGGCTTTTTCTCGGTGGTGAACAGGTGACTTTGCGAAAGCCCCTTTTCCGCGAAAATCTTTTTCCACACATAGAAAATCGTATGAATCGGGAAGCCGCAGCTTCCCGCCGCCGTGTCGATCATGTTCTCCTCGGCGGCAGGGTTCAGCATCCGCACGCACATATCTATGACATAGCGCGGTGTGAAATATTGTCCCTTTTCGCCCTTTTGGCTCTTGCTCATCAAATACTCGAAAGCGTCGTCCACCACGTCCAGATTGGAGTTGAACAGCTTGACGTCCTGCAAGGAAGCGACACAAACGGAGAGATGCGAATCGCTCAGGTCAATTTTTTCGCTTTCGGAGAATACGCCCTCCCATGTGTTTTTCGCTTTGTCGAAAAGGGACTGGATGATATTTTTCAGTTCCGCTTCCGTATAGCCATAGTTGCGGAACAAAAGCACGCGCTTCTCGTCGCGCCCGCTTTGCAGCTCGTCGTAGAGCTTCGTGAAAATCAGCTTGAAGACTTCCTCGAAGACGTCCACGCCCGCGTTGGCAAGCACTTCGTCCTCCATTTCGAGAATCAAATCTTTCAGGGATTTTCGCTCGGTGACGAGCTTGTCCTTTTTGACGAGGGTGTCAATCGTCCAGCGTTCAGTCAAGATGTCGGAAAGGGATTCCGAGGCGCAGGGGATGTTCGGGATGTCCTCGAAATAGTTTGGGTCTTTGCGGTTGTAATAGGAAATGGAGTTGCCGTTCGTCCATACGCCGATGGGCGCGCCCGTGGCGTTGCAATAGGATTTGAGCTGTTCCTTGCCGTCTTTCAGCGTCGGCTCCTTGCACTCGATGAGGATATAGGGTGTGTTCAGCCGGTCCTTGTCCATGATGGCGATATCGGCGCGTTTCTTGTCCCTGCCGATGGTGACGACGTACTCCACCTGTATGCGCGAAAGCGGATAGGCATAGGTAGTCGTAAGCTCGTCAAGGTAAAGCTGGCGCACAATTTCCTCCGGCGTCAGCTTGATTTCCTTGTTGCGGACAGGGCACGTCACATAGAGCGTTTCTTTCCCGCGCACGGTCTTGGTCGTGGTGCGGGCAAGCAGCGCTTTTTTGTTGTCCTCGTTGAACCGCTCCATGTTGTATTTTGAGCCGTGCAGTATATCGTCCAGTGTCATGGTGAACTCTCTCCCCGTGATTGCAACATTTGCAGAAATTCAGTTCCTATGTTTTTCCATATTACGCCAATAAATCAAACAAGCTATACGACTTCTGTCGCACCATCTGTCGATGTCGTCGAATCGCCTCGATAAGGCGCACAGGATTATCCGCATATCGCTGAACAATGAATCTTTTTGACTTTGGGTCGCGAACATTGTTCCCCATTTCCAAATGTTCTTTGCAATATGCGGAAGCCTTGACGCCTTTATTCCGTGGGGCCTTGAAATCATCATATAAATCCGCGTCAAGGATATGCAAAATCTCTATTTCCGGCTTGGTAACAATATCGAATATAGGAATATTCCTCCCCATTCGGTACACTTCGGGCAAATTCAATTTTTCTTTTTCTCGATCCAATATACGCAGAATAACTACATCACGCTCCATTTCTGTTCCCAAGTATTTGAGAGCAAGACGCTTTCCGTCTCGAATGCGGGTGCATTCCCTACAAATTAAATCCTCGCGGCAAAAACAAAGCAATCCATTGTCAATCAACAAATCCATAATTGCTTCTTCAGCAGCTCCCTCACAGGAACAGATAACGTACTTTCCCTTCAACTGTTCTTTCAAAGGATCGCACATATCGCATCACGCATCCTTTTGATTTTTTCATAAGAAGGGGCTGTTCCTTTGAGTGCATTGGAAAGTATGACATCGCTTTTCTTAATGTCGTTGCGGCGGCAATCATCCGCATACTTCGTCGCAGAGAGCATACCGTTCCGTTTGCGGGTGATGTAAATATTGTCTTTGCGATCCATAAAGTCCAAAACTTCCACATAGTGCGTGGAAAAAATCAGGCAAGCACCATTCGGATTCGTTCTCGGGGACTTGAACAGGTCAATAATAACGTGAACGAGTTCCTTGTTGAGATGCGCCTCCAATTCATCCACAAGCAAATATCCGCCTTTTTGCAAGGCGATGATTGCCTTTTGGAGAAGCCCTTGCCCTTTGATGGTTCCTGCGGAAATAATTTGGTTCAACGCAAGCATATTTTTCGTTTCATAAACTTTTGCATTGTCCTTGAAACGTACTTTACAGTTTATATCGTCCCCCTGAAGCTCAACAACCAACTCCTCGATGCTTTCATCAAAAACGTTGAGGATTTCGGTTGGCGTACTGCCTACCGAACTAACAAGATTGACATAGTTCAGCTCCAAAAAATCCAATGCGCAGGTATCGGTGTCCTTCGCTATGGAAACCGCGATGCTGATTGAATCTTTCAGATACGATTGCACATTGTCATCTAATTCGGAGCGTACTTTGACAAGTTCGGCATTTGATTTGAAATTAAACAAGTCCTTTCTTGCCCGGACTCTCGATTTGCGTTTCTCATAAAGCCACTCGTCTTTGTAATAAGCATATCGAAAGCCGCGCTCTTCACGAATGCCAATTTCAGATTCCAAAAGAAAATAAGCATCTTGATGGAAAAAGACAATCCGAAAAATCGTGCCGTCCTGAATCATTTCACTTGACGAAAAGAGAGGATTTATGTCCGCCTTATGGAGCAATGTTTGCAGGGCTGCTCGTAGCAGCCGCAAAACCGAGGTCTTGCCTGTCGCATTCAAGCCAACAAAAGCAATCGTATTCTGCGTTTTGATTCCATTTTCCACGGTATGAAGCCCGTTGCCATCCAGGACGCGATCTGTCGCCACGAGGTCAACAGCGCATTTTCCATCGAGAAAATGCGCTAGATTTTCAAATTCAACCCTTAATATTTTCATTGCCATCCCTCCTCGCAGCAATTATATCACAATATGCAATCTTAAACAATTTTTATGGTTAAATTTGCTTTTTAATCCAGTTCTATGTCTTCCTGCTTGTCCTGTTCCCGCTCCTCGATCAGCCTGCGGTAGGGGCCGTCGTGCTGCACCAAATCCCTGTGCTTGCCGCGCTCCGCCACCTTGCCTTTTTCCAGCACGATGATTTCGTCCGCGTCGCGGATGGTGGAAAGGCGGTGGGCGACAATCAGGCAGGTGCAGCCTCGGCGGCGGATGTTTTCCAGCACTTTTTGCTCTGTCATCGGGTCGATGGCGCTGGTCGCCTCGTCGAGAACCATGATGGAGGGGTTGCCCGCCAAGGCGCGCGCAATTTCCATGCGCTGCCTTTGCCCGCCGCTGAAATTCAGCCCGCCCTCGGCGACCTCCGCCTCGTATTCGCCCGCGAGGCGCAGGATGTCGTCATGGATGCAGGCATCCTGCGCCGCCTGGACAATATCGGATTTCGGCACGAACCTGTCGAACATGGAAATATTTTCCCGCACCGTGCCGGAAATCTGGAACACTTCCTGGTCCACGGTGGCAATCGAATTGACCAGCACCGCCCGCGGAATCTCCCGGCGCTTCACGCCGTCGAACAGGACTTCCCCCGACCATTCCTCGTAAAGCCCGGACACGATTTTCGCCAGCGTCGATTTGCCGCTGCCCGACGCGCCCACGACGGCGGCCCATCGCCCCGGCTCCAGCGAGAGGTCGAAATGCTCGATCAAAGGCGGGTCCAGCGGACTGTAGCCGAAGCTCACGTCCCGCAGCTCGACCGCGCCGGAGAGCCTTGCGCCCGTGAAGGTGATTGTTTGCGTTCCGTCGGGATAATTCAGGCTGTCGATCGGGTAGCGCCGCACATCGTCGAGACGCTGCATCTGCATTTCCGTCGTCCGTATCGTATCGGAAAGCGCGAGGATTTTCTGGATCGGCTCGTGGAACTTGCCGAGCAGGCTGTTCACCGCCGTATAGACGCCGGCGGTCATCATGCCGTCCATGATGGAAAAGCCGCCGAGCGTGATCACCAGCGCCCCCGACAGTCCGGCCAGCAACGTGGGAAGCAGCCTGAGCTTCATCGACCAAAGCTGCATTTCCTGCTTCGCGATGCGGGCCTTGGCGGCATAGCCCGCCCATTTCGCGAAGAGATCGCCCTCGCTGCCGGCGGACTTGACGCTCTCGATCATCATCAGGCCGTTCATCAGCACACCGTATTCCTTCCCCTTCTCCTGCTGGATGTGCATCATCAGGTCGGTCATGTTCCGCCGCATATAGAGCAGCACCGCCCAATCCACGAGGCTGACGGAAACGCCCACCAACGTCAGCGGGACGCTGTACTGCACCAAAAGGACGAGATAAAACAGCGCGACAAAGAAGTCGAGAAGCGCGGTCGCCGCCTGCCCCGAAAGCACCTCGGCGTTCGACTCGTTGAACTGGATCCGGGACGCCACATCGGCCGCGAACCTTTGCTGGAAAAAAGCCACGGGCAACCGGAGGACGTGCCAGAAAAACGAGGAGGAGTCCGCCAGCGTCAGCTTCTTCTGCCAATGGGTCAGCACCGCCGCCCGCATGCCCGCCAGGGCGCCGGACAGCACCGCCGCCGCCGCCATCGCGAAAAACAGCTTGTGCGTCCATTCGGGATGCTTCGCCGAAAAAATGTCGTCGATAAAAATCTGGTTCATCACCGGCACGGCAAGGCCGGGCACAATCATGCAAAGCCCGAGGAGCAGCATGAACAGGACAGCCCACTTGTCCTCGGCCAACTTTTCGGCAATCACCTTGACCACGCTGTACGGCCGTCCCTCCGGTTGGAATTCCTGGCCGGGACGGATGTTCAGATAAACGCCGGTATACGACGTGAGAAACTCCGCCCACGGGACGGTACGCCGCCCCAGCGCGGGATCGTTCAAATACACGGTATCGTCCTCGACGCCTTCCATGACGACGAAATGGTTGAATTCCCAAAAGAGGATGAGCGGATATTCTTTTTTCCGCAGCACGTCGGGCTGCCCGGCAAAGCCCTTCGCGACACAGCCGAGCCGCCGCGCCGCGCGAAGGATGTTTTTCGCGTTGACGCCGTCGCGGGTCACGCCGCACTCCTGCCGCAGCCTTTCCAAAGGCAACCATTTCCCGTAATAGGCGAGCACCATCGCCAGCGACGCCGCGCCGCACTCCACCGCCTCCATCTGGAGGATGGTCGGCGTCTTCACACGCTGCTTGCCAAAAAGCAGCTGCCGTATTCTTTCCCAAAATTCCATAACCGCGTTTGCTCCGTTTATATTTGATACTTATCTAGTAATACTTCGCTTTTTTCAAAAAAATTCCTGCAAGCGGATCAACGAAAATGAAACTCCTGTATATTTTCAACGAAGCGCACAAAAAAGCGGCGCCCGAAGGCGCCGCCCGCATCGTTGCCGCAACCTGTGCCCAAAAGTTTGGCCCGGGATACGCATCAATTGGTCAGGCTCCGAAGCGGCGCCGGGATTCGTCCCCCCCTTGCGATAAACGCCTCCGAGCTGAATTCGCTCTTGACGGGCATGATCGGGCAGGAACCCAAAAGCCCGCCGTACTCCACCGAGTCGCCGACCTTCGCGCCCGGCACGGGAATCACGCGCACCGCCGTGGTCTTGTTGTTGATCATGCCGATGGCCGCCTCGTCCGCGATGATGCCGGAAATCGTCGCCGCCGGGGTGTCGCCCGCGATGGCGATCATATCGAGACCCACCGAGCAGACGCAGGTCATGGCTTCGAGTTTTTCCAACGACAGGCTGCCGCGGTTCACCGCGTCGATCATGCCCGCGTCTTCGCTGACCGGAATGAACGCGCCGGAAAGCCCGCCGACATGGGAGGATGCCATCAAGCCGCCCTTTTTCACCGCGTCGTTCAGGAGCGCCAGCGCCGCTGTCGTTCCCGGCGCGCCGCAACTTCCAAGGCCCATTTCCTCCAGCACGTTCGCCACGCTGTCGCCGACGGCGGGCGTTGGGGCCAGCGAAAGGTCGATGATGCCGAAGGGAACGCCGAGCCTTTTCGACGCTTCCCGCGCCACGAGCTGGCCGACACGGGTAATCTTGAACGCCGTGCGCTTGACCGTCTCGGCGATTTCCGTGAAATCCGCGCCTTTTTTGTCCTCCAATGCGTGCTTGACCACGCCGGGGCCGCTGACGCCGACGGAGACCACCGTCTCCGCCTCGCTGACGCCGTGGAACGCCCCCGCCATGAAGGGATTGTCCCCCGGCGCGTTGGCGAATACCACCAGTTTCGCGCAGCCGATGGCCTGCCGGTCGCGGGTCAGCTCCGCCGTGCGCTTGATGACCTCGCCCATCTCCCGCACACAGTCCATATTGATGCCCGCCTTCGTCGAAGCGAGATTCACCGACGAGCAGACCAGCTCGGTCGAGGCCAACGCCTGCGGAATGGACTGGAGCAAAATGCGGTCGCCCTGCGTGAAGCCTTTTTCCACCAACGCCGAAAAGCCGCCGATGAAATTGATGCCGACCTCCTTCGCCGCCCGGTCCAGCGCCTCCGCCACCGGCACATAGCTGTCCGTCTTGCAGGCCTCCGCCGCGATGGCGATCGGCGTCACCGACACCCGCTTGTGGATGATGGGGATGCCGTACTCCGCCTCGATGTCCTCGCCCGTCTTGACGAGGAACTCCGCCGCCGTCGTAACGCGGTCATAAACATTGTCGCAGAACTGCTTCATATTCGGATGGGCGCAGCCGCGAAGGGAAATGCCCATCGTAATCGTCCGGACATCGAGCTTGTTCTCGGTAATCATCCGGTTCGTTTCCAAAATATCGTCAACCGTAATCAAGTGCGCAAGCCTCCTTTATACCACGTGCATCACGTTGAAAATGTCCTGATGCTGCGCCTTGATCTCGACGCCGATTTCCTCGCCCTTCCGCTTGAGCGACGCGGAAAGCTCGCCGAGCTTCACCGCCTCGTCCGTGGTCTCCGCCAGCATGACCATATTGAAAAAGCCGTCCATGATATTCTGGTTGATGCTCAGGATATTCACCTTGTTTTCCGCCAACAGGCTGCTGACCGTCGCGATAATCCCGACGCGGTCCTTGCCCACGACTGTGACTACAATTTTCATAGCTTCTCCTCCATTGCACAAAAATCTTTTTCATTATATCGCATCTTCGCGGCGACGTACAATATCTTTCCAAAAAAAATTGAGGTAAGAATTTCTTACCTCAATTTTTTGCATGGCCTCGCCAAGGCGAAAGCATAAGGGCGGAAAAAAACTTTCGGAATTTCAAGCTGCTTGCCCGACTCTCGGCCTTGGTAAAATATAAAATTTTTTATAGCCGTCATTCGTATAGAGGATGCTCTAAGCGCGCCGGGCTTCCGGCTTTGACGGCTTGCGCTTTTTCGCTTCGTAGAGGGCTTCGTCCGCGCGGCGGAAGAGATCCGTTCCCCTGTCGCCCGTGTGCGCCTCGGCGACCCCGATGCTCGCGGTGATATGTTCCCCTTTCGGCAGGACCTCGCAACGGAAAACGGCATCGCGGATACGTTCGGCCATGGCCTTTGCCGTTTTCTCGTCGGTGTCGGGCAGAAGAATCATGAATTCGTCGCCGCCCCATCGGCCCGCCGCGACGGACGGGCGAACCGTGTCCCGTATGGCCGCGGCGGCCGCCTTCAGCGCCAAGTCGCCCGTGTCGTGCCCGAAGCGGTCGTTGACGAGCTTGAAATCATCCAAGTCCATCATCAGCATCGACAGATGCCCCGAGGATGCGGCTCCATTCGCCTGCAAAAGATGTTCCGTTTCCGTTTCCAGCCCGATGCGGTTCAAAAGCGAAGTCAGCGCGTCCGTTTTGAGCCGGTTCCTTTCAAAGTCGATGCAGCTGCTGGGGACATTGATGCCCCGCTTGATTGCCTGCGCCAGTCTGCGGCATTCGCCGTATCCGCAAGCGTAGCAGTTGATTTGCCGCGACTGCGGCGTTTCTTTGCCGAGCCGCGCAAAGGCTTCCTCCAAATCCCCGTCGTCGCCGAAAAACGCGTCGACATGACGGTTCTCATAGGCCCGAAGGAAATCCCTCCAGTCGAGGGTTTTGTCGAAATACTCGTTGATCGCGTATCGGACGCCCTCCGGGGCCGGACGGAACTGTTCTTTTTCCTTTTCCAGTGTCCGGCGGTTCGTTTCCGCGTCCGCGTCGTCGACGGCAGGCGCCCTTCCGGTGCCCGTGCCTTGGTTGCAGCCGCCGTTGCAATTCAGGATATCCACGATGGCCGGGACAGCCTCGCCCCGCGCCCTTCGCTCCAAATACTCGCGCAAATAGGCATAAGTCCGCCGCGCGCCGTCGACCTGCCGGATCCAAAGCCCCGGCTCGACGGCCCGGACCGTCTCCGCCAGACCGCCCGGGCGGCTGTACACATGGCCGATGCCCGCGGCCTTTTCCTCGAACCCGGCCACCGGGAAGGCGGAAAGATCCACGCCGTCCCTCGCCATTTTCTCCCGAAGCTTCGCAAACGTGACGTTATACTGCACAAGGCCCCCGGTGTTGGCATCCTCGATCTCGCCGCTTTTCGCGATGCACGGCGAAAGGAAGGCAAGCTTTCCCGCAAAGCCGCGATATTTGCGCAGATAAATCGCGAGACAGATCAGCGGGCTCTGGACAGGCGCCAGGTAATCGAGCAGCTC
Source organism: Schwartzia sp. (in: firmicutes) (assembly GCA_017480545.1). Lineage (GTDB taxonomy): Bacteria > Bacillota > Negativicutes > Selenomonadales > Selenomonadaceae > RUG12372. The sequence continues at coordinate 16,933 of JAFVAI010000023.1, forward strand.
CGGGTGATAGCTCTCGCAATATTTCACAACCGACGGGCAGGGCTGCGCAATGACCGAATCCAGATTCTGCTCTTTCATGGCGCGGAGCATCGCCCAAGTCGCGATGTCGGCGCCCAGGGAAACGTCGTAGATATGCGCCGCGCCGAGGGACTTCAGCCAGCCGAGCAGCCGCCCCGGCTCCTTGAAATTCGTGAGGAGGGAGGGCGCGGCGGCCACGCCGACAGGCGCTTCGCCGGAAAGGTCGGCGAAGAACCGCTCCGTGTCGTCGCGGTAGTCCCGCGCCTGATGGTCGCAGGCCCGGAAGCAGGCGCCGCAATCAATGCAATACCGGCTGTCCACCCGCACCTTCCGGGAGCCGTCCGCCGCCAGATACACTTGGTTGGCGCAATCCGAAGGACACACGGCGATGCACTTGTTGCACCCCGTGCATTTTTCCTCTATGGTGAACACATGATTCTTCAATTTCGTCAACCCCCATTGCATCTGCAAGGATCGCCGTTTCCGCATCGTCTTCTTGATTGTCGACAAATTGTCAATGTTTCCTATATTATACTCGCAGACGGAAGAAACGGATAGGGCTTTTGAAAAAAAATTGGGGCAAGGAATTCCTGCCCCATATCCATAAAAAAGACCCGCAGCCGGCAAAGCCGAGGAGCGGGTCCAACAACAGGGGTTGGGGATCGGGACGCATACACGGAAAAACTTGCGGTTTATACGGTTTCGATTGTAGCGATGCTGCCGGGGCGGATCGTCACGCGATAAATGCGGAAGAGGTCCAGCGTGTACCAGTGATCCTCGTCGCCGTTGTCATAAACGACGCGGATATCCCAATACTGCACATTGTCCATCGGGTCGAAATCGAGGAAAATCTCCTGCCCCGGATTCAGGACGTTCTGCCCGAGCTCGTCCTGATAGATCCAAGTGTTCTTGCTCGTCGGGCTCAGATAAATTTCACGGATGACGCGGCCCGTGCCGTTCTCCAATACGAAATTCTGGCTGCCGCGCGTCCCCGCCATCGCGACGCTGGCAATCGCGAGCGTCAGCAGGAAAGCCGCCAAGAAAAGACCTGCAAAACGAAATTTTTTCATGGGATTACCTCCTAAAATTGATTTTGTCAATAATGCAAAATATCCCCGTGCCTTGCCGCCCAAAATCCCAATATTCCCTGAATACCGGCAAAACCGCAGGGGCGCCGAAACGCCCCCTTTCGACTTGCTCAACTGTATATATGCGCGGGCCGAAAAATCCTGACAGGATTTTTTCGCGACCGCGTTATTTTTTTCGGTCACCACATCCGCCGCAGCGTCAGTGCGCACATCACCTCCCTGTCGTGGGCGCCTTTTTGCAGCGCCGCGTCGCCCGACAGCCACCATCCGGGGGCGAACTCCGCCTCGCCGCCGAGGCTCATGACGAAATGGGTCGTGTCCTGCTCGTTCCGCATTTCATACTTGGAAGCATTGTCGCCGACGTAACCGAAGGTCAGTCTCGGGTCCGCGCCCGTGAAGGCGTGCTTCACCCCGAGGCGCAGCGCGTAGCTGCCGTTGGCGAGATACCGCTTGCACTCGAAGCCGAGGCCGCCCGCGAAGTAGGTGTTCGTCGCGCTCGAAACCCGCTGGCCGTGAACGCCCGCGTCGCGTTCCGTGTAGCCGTCCTGCCAGAGCCCGGAAAGCTGCATATTGGCATAGGGGCTGAAGTGCCACGGCGTATCCTTGCCCGCCTGGAGGTCATACCTGTATTCGCCGCCCAGTTCCAAAATGCGGCTGTCGTAGTCCGCCTTGGGGAACAATCCCATACCGGCGATGCTCCGCTCAAGGTCGTTTTTCAGCCAGCCGTAGTCGAGATAGACGTAGCCCGCGTGGGGGTCGAGGCGATAGCCGCCGTAAATTCCGAGACGCGTGTCTTTCATTTCGTTCCGCGCGCCCGTGTCGGCGAAGCCCACGGTACCGTGGCTGACGAACGCGCCCGCGCGCCACGCTTTGCCATAGGCGCGGTCATAGCCCACCGCGAAGGCCGTGCCGTGGTAGTACGCGCCGCCTTTGAGGTCGCCCCAGTTTTTCGCCGCCTTGAACCAGAAATCGTTTTCCGCGGGCTGCGGCAGTTTCATCGGCAGCGCGACCGCTTTTTCCTCCCCGTCGTCGAGTTTCTTGACGGGGAGTTTCACATCCATGGGCTTCGTCACGAAGGCTTCGGCGAGACGCGAGGAAACGATGTGCCCGGTCATCGCGCTCGTTTGCGCGAGGCTTGCGCTTTTCGCCGCCGCGCCCGACGAGATGGAGGACAGAGCCTCTCTCGCCTCCGGCGCCTCGAGGTCGAAGAGCGGGCGCATTTCCTCTTCGCGCGGGTCGCCCGCGTTGTCGAGGATTTTTTGCATGGAAACCATCGCGTCGAAGGTCTCGTTGATTCTCTCGTCCGACGTGCCGAGGTTGTTCGACGCCGTCACCGAAACCGTGATTTCCTTGTCGCCCACGGTCAGTTCTTCGCTGAGCATGCCGGTGACGGGGGTGTTGCCGTTGTTCTTCGGGACGCCCGTGACTTTGCCCGCGGTCAAGACGGTGAATTTCTCGCCGGGCAGGATGTCGTCCACTTCGATGGTGGAGCCTGCCACGTCCGCCGTTCCGTCCACGATGAATTTCGTGTTTCCGTTGCCGTTGTCGTAGACGACGCTCATCAACAGGCCTTCGGAGTCGAGATTCGCCGCCCGCAAATCGCCTTTTCCGGTCGCGTCGCCCGCTACGGCCTTATTGTCATTGTAGAGCGTGCCGCCGATGACGCCGCTTCCCCGAAGGACGCCGCTCCTGACGCTGTATGCGTCGCCCGCTACCGAGCCGTTGATGAAAAGGGTTCCCCCCGCGGCGATGCTGGCCCCTTGGTAGGTGTTTGTGCCGGAGAGGGCCAAGCTGCCTTCTCCCGTCTTCAAAAGCCCCACAGGAAGCCCGGCCAGCCCGCTCTTCTCGACGTTATCATTGAATTCCTTGATGTAATCCTGCATGGCTCCCGCGCCTTCTACCTGTCCGCTCGGATTGTCCAGCCAGTTCACCTTGTAATAGTTGTACCGCGCTTTCAGGTCTTCCTCCGTGTCGCTGTCGCTGAGATAGCCAACGCGAATCTCGCGGATGTCGTTCGACCATTCGGAGTCATAGCCCGCCGTGTCGACGGTGTAAAGCGCTTGGTCCGTCTTGGTGCCCAGCACCGTATAGTCGCCGCTGATGTCGGAAGCGGACAGGCGGCGAGCATTCAGCGCCGCGAGGCCGTGCACGGCTTGTCCGATGTCGAGGACGCCTTGCCCCACGAGAGCTTCCATCGGGACTTGGTAATAGGGAACCACCGTGCAGTTCCTATCGTACGCAGCCTGTAGATAATTGAAGGGATAGGCGGACGTGTCCCGGGTGTCCAAGAGAGCCTTGATATCCTGGCGCAACTCAGCATCCGTCTTGGACGTCACGGACGGATCGGTGTAGAAGATATTGACCTTGTCGCGGTTTTGATAGGAAACGACATAGCCGCTTGTGGCGGAGACATCGGCGTTGGCCGTGGACAGTAACACGTCGCCGATCTGCTTGGCGTCCAAATACGGAAACGCCTGCTGGACAAGCGCCGCGCCGCCTGCCACGAAGGGCGTGGCCATGGAAGTGCCGCTCATGGAAATATCCCGCATGCCGTCGGCGGCGAAATTCGCGTTGGCGGACAGGATATTGGTGCCGGGGGCGGCCATCGCATAGTCCTCCGCGTAGAGGGCGAAATTCGAGAAAATGCCCATGAGCTGTGACCCGGAAATTTTCCCGCCCGACCGCGACAAAAAATCCACGTCATCCAGCGCCGTCACCGCGACGACTTGATTCTTCGCCTCGTCATACAGCGCGGCGGAAAGCGCCTGGGGATTCGCTTCGGGGCGCCCGTGGTTGCCCGCCGCGAACACCAGCAGCTTGCCTGCCTTCGCCGCCTCGAAAACGGAATCCATGATGTCGCCCGCCACCGTGTAGCGATAGGCGTCGAGGCTGCCGTAGTCGTTCAAATAGCGTCTGGATGACCATGAATTGTTGATGACCTTGACGTCATCCAGCGAAAGGTAGGGCGCAAAGGTGGAATAGCCCGAATCCACGCGAAAGCTGTTGTATCTGTCGATATACTCCCCGTACACCGCTCCCAGCACGTCCGCGTCAAAGGCGACGCCGTGGATGCCGGCGTCGTTCTTGTCGGCGGCGGCGATGCCCGAAACATGGGTCCCGTGGGTGACATACTGCCAGCCGAATTCCTCCACGGTATAAAAGGGCTCGTACCCCAAAATATTGCTGAACTTCGCCGTGTTCAGCATGGAGGAATCGCTTTTGCCCGAAAAATCCGGGTGATTGAAGTTGGTTGGCTGGTCGCACACGCCGAGGCGGACGCCCTTGCCCGTGAAGCCGAGATCATAAGCCTCCGCCGCGTTGACGATGTCCAGCCCCCGGGACGCGAAATATTCCTCCGTCTGCCAGTCCGCTTCCGCCGCGCCGGCAACGGACGGCGCCGCCGCGAACGAAAGCGCGGAAAGCCCCGCGAGAATCATCGCCGTCAAAATCCGCCGACGGGCTCCCGATAATTTCTTCCGTTTCATTTTTCGCATACATTCAGCCTCCTACCCGATAAAATCCTTGACGCTTTATCACAATGCCGCAAGGGTATATGCCCAGCGCAAATGAACAAATTGATTTTCACCACGAATATCGGAGCGAAATGCTGGCGGTCACGTCCCGGTCGTAGGCGCCCTGCGCGAGGCCGACTTCCCCGCCGATGCGCCAACGGTCGCTCAACGCCTGGCTGCCGTAAACGCCCGCCAGGATTCTCGTCTTGTCCATCGAGGCGCTGCGCAGCGTGAACTTGGGGCCGATGCCCATCAGGTTTGCCGTGCAGCTCATGCTGTCCCCGCCAAGCGCTTGCGAGACGCCCAGCTCGAATTCCACATAGCCTTGCTTTCCAAAATCTCTCGCGAAGTCCCATCCCACGGATGCCGCCGTATAGGTATTGTTCGCGCTGTCCACCGCTTGCCCGAATTCGCGCGCGCCGTTTTCGGTGTAACTTCCCTGCCGGTAGTGCACCGCCTGGAATGTGACGAAGGGCTTGTGGTGCCAGCCGTTCTTTCCGTAGCTGAGGTCATAGGTGTAGCGCCCGTTGAATTCAATCGTGTTGCTGGTGTAATCCGCGTTCGCGTTGTAGTTGTTGCCCGCGTAGAAGTGGCGCGTTTGGTCGTGCTTTTGCCAACCGCCCCCGATATAGAGGAACGCGCTCTGCGGCCCGACCCGCCAGTCGCCGTAAACGCCGAAACGGCTGTCCTTCGTGTCCCTGTGGTCGCGCATGCCGCCGTAAGATTCGTTGCTGTACGAAAAAAGCGCGCCCAGCTTCCATTGCGGGCTCAAAACAAAATCCGCGCCCACCGTGGTAGTGAAGCCGTTGCCCGTGACATCGCCTTTGCCGTAGCTCCCCCAACCTTTGGCGAATTTGAACCAAAGCCCGCCGCCTTCGCTCAGTTCCACGGGGACAATCATGTCAAGCCCGGGGTCAACGGACGAGGTTGACGGGGAAGGCGAAGTCGCCGCGTAGTGGCTGACAAGTTTTTTCATCGGAATGCTGACCGGCACGTTTGCCTGATGCGTCAGGTACCGATGGCGCGCGGTTAACGCATTCATCACCGTATTTTGCCGCATGACAAAGGAGGCGTCCGTCGCCGGGCCTGTGGATATGTCCGTCAGCGCGATTTTTCCTTTCTCGACGCCGAGGGAATAAAGCTTTCCGATGCGCGTGCGTCCCGCCGCGTCGGCGCGGTCATAGATTTCGTCCAGACTGTCGTAGACGGCCCGCTGGTTCGCGTCAAGGCCCGGGAAATTGTTGTCGCGTTTCAGCGCCACAGAGTATGTCGTCGAAGTGCCGCCGCTTTTGAAAATCTCGGCAATATCCAAAAAACCGGAGAAATTGTCATCGACCTTGGATGCCAGAGTTCCGTTGATGGTGTCGGCTTCCAAAAAAACGTATTCCTGCTTCGGCAGATAAATCTGCTCCTCCACGTTGAAAAGCGTGGTACCGTTGAGACTCGCGACGCCACCTTCCAGACCGTTCTTATTGACATCGACGATTCGCGCGTCATGTCCGCCGTTATAGGTGACAAGACCAATCGCTCCGTCGGAGTCAAGATTGCCGTTGATCGTCATATTGGTGTCGTCGATTGGAGCGATGGTGCCGTGGTTGATGAAGGTGCCGATCGTGTCGTCCGTAAATCCGGCTGCCGGGGTCAACCGATTCAATACATACTTTCCGCCGAACAGCGCCGCACCCTTCGCCACCTGCACTGAGACGACGTTTGCCGTGCCGCCGTAGCTCAGCTTACCGCCGTTGACGAAGATTTTCAGGTTGTCCTCGCCGATGATATTGCCGGTATAGGTCATATCCGTGTTGAAGTTTAGGTTCGTCACAAGGTCGGGGATATAGGCGCTATAGTCGTAGCTGCCGCTGTTATATTGGATTTTTAGCGGGTTGTCTATATCATAGCTTCCCGCGCAATCCTCCGCGCCAAACCGCTTCCAATCTGAGATGATAGGGCCCCGGATACTTGCACCGTTATTGATATTGATATTTTTTACAAACGCGTTCTTTCCGATATAAATGGCGTTTTCGCCGCCCACCAGCGCGCCGGAGAGATTGTAATTCTCCACCATCGCGCCGTTCAGCTCGTCGGGCGCGGCATTATATACGGCTGAGCTCTCGATGCGCAGCGGGAGATTTCCCAAACCGTCCCCCGTCGCGGTCATTGTCCCGTCAGTATTGACTTTCCGCTTGTAACGGATATAGGAGCCCCGGTATTCGTCGTCCGCGCCGTTGGTGCTGGAGCCGAAATCGAAACGGATGCCGGTGCCGCCCTGCCCGCTGGCCGTCACCGTGCCGGATTGGTTCACGGTCTGGCCGCTGCCGTAGGCAATCAGGATACCGTTGCCCCGGAGACCGTCGGCGTGGATCTCCGTCCCCTCGGGGATGTTCAGCGTGTTGCCCACGCCGTCCATCCGGATGCCCGTCGCGCCCGCGCCTCGGGTCAGGATGTTCGCCGCTTGGGTCACCATGTTGTTCGAGCCGTAGATATGGAGGCCGATGCCGAGAGGAACGGCGCTGTACGTATTTTCAAGGTACGCGGTGCCGTTCCCGTTCCGCGCGAAATAGCCCTGCGTGTTCGTAATCGTGCCGCCGTTGCCGTAGATGGATTTCCCGAAATACGCCTTGCGGTCGATCTTGTAACCGAGGTCCTGCATCACCGCCAGCTCCACCTCCATAAAGGAAGTGTAGTTGCTGTACACGCGATGGCTCATCATGCCCGTGGTCTGGAGATGGGAGCCTTCAAATTTCCAATCTTCATAGCCATTCACGGGAAGCCCGTTACGGCCAAAAAACGTCGCGCCGCCGAGGGCGTCGGTGACGTTCTCGCCGACGAAATAGGCGTAGCCGTTTCCGTCGGCGTCAATGTTCTTGTTCACGATGAAAACATCGGCTTCCGTCAAAGCGAATTTCCCTTCGGCCTCCCGATCCGCGTTCAATTTCGCCAAAGTGTTTGCCGGGTTGTCCGTCGTTACGAAGAACATCCCCGGCTTTGCCATCTTGCCGGTCTGATCCATCAAGTGCAGCGACCAAGAATTTGCCGTCACGTCGGAGCGAATGAACTGGTAGGAGTTTTTCGGCTTCCCTATCCCGATAGTATCTTTTTTCAGCGAGATGCCCAGCGCGTGGCCCAGCTCATGGCGGAAGGTCCCGACGAAGTCCGCCGCCTGCTCGTTGGTCGGCAGCACCGTGTCCGTGTCCACCCACCAGCCCAATTCCGCGCCTTCGCGCGCCGCCCCCATGTATTTCCCGATGGTGACCTCGCTGAAGCCGTACTCGCCCGCCGCGGGCGTGTTGCCATGCGTCTCCAAATACTCCTGATTCAACACTGAGAGCGATTTGCCGTTCTGGATTTGCTCCGGGACGAAAAGCCCCGCCGTCAAGATGTTCCTATTCGCGCCGTCGGAGCGGATGGATTTCGAGATCGCGCCGGCGTTTTGCTTCAAATCCGTATTGACATAAATTTGCCACGGCTGCGTGATTTTCGCCCCGTCGCCAAGGATGTCCGACCAATACGCCGCGCTGGACACGGTCGCGCTTTGCAGCGTTTCCGACAGCGTGTATTGCGACTGGTCGGCATACCAATACGCCGAACTTCCAAGCCCAGTGCCTTTTGGAAAAAACGTAAGATCCGCGAAAGTTTTCCCATCATGATATAAATGTTCCATCGGCACTTCCACTATCTCCGCCGCCGCCACCGACGGCAGCGCGGAAAAACCCGCGAGAATCATCGCCGTCAAGACATTCCCGCGCCGTTTCGACAACTTCCTTGTCCGATGCTTTTTCATCCTTCGAACCCTCCATGCTCCGAAAGCCAATCGCCCACTAAAAAAGAGGGACGGAACAAAATCCCTCCCCTGCATGTCCAGCCATATAGCAACGATTTATCTGTTACGCCCGGGGGCGTGTCCCCCCCCCGAAGACATTAATCCGCACAACTTTCGCGCTCCGTTTCGTATAAATTTTGAGATTGTTGTTTATTGTACCACATTTTCGCGTGAAACGCTACCCGTGGCGCGCGCAAAAAATTTTCCGGTTCCACGCTTCGCCCCGCGTATCGAGTTACAGTTTCTTATGCAGGCAACGCCCACATAAAGCGAACATAGCCTGAAAAAGTTTTCATGTTTTGTTCTATTGTTTCACGTGAAACATTTTCGGCAAAAACGATTCATGTTGCTCTCTGTTAAGAAAACGCCGAATTGCTTTTTGGGGCCTTTATCCCTTCTTTTTGTCGTTGCGCTCCAGAAAGTAAAGCATCAAATAGCTGATTGCATTCCCGATGCCATCCCCGACATTCCCGCGACGGATGCCCGGACCTTTCCTCGGGCCTCTCCTTGTCGTAACTCTAACCCTCGGCCGCACAGCACCGCCCACCACCGGCGCCATTTCCTCCAGCGTCAATGTCTTTTCCATCAATTCGTTCGTCATTGTCTTTTCCTCCCTTCTTGATTGCCGTTTGGCTTGTTCACCTGTATATATGCGCGAGCCGAAAAATCCTGACGGGAGTTTTGAAATTTTTCCGTGATTTTCTCCTGTGCCGCGAAAATCATTGACGCGAGCAAAAAATTCGACTAAAATAAAGTTGACTTTAGATTGGTCGAGGTGATTCTTTTGGAATACATTCGCCGCGAATTGGAACGGAAATTTTTGCGCATGAGCGCCGCTTTCAAAGCCGTCATGGTCACGGGCGCGCGTCAAGTGGGCAAGTCCACCATGCTCCGCCATTTGGCGGATCGGGAAGGGCGGCGTTACGTCTCGATGGACAACGCCCGCGACCGGGAGCTTGCCCGAAGCGACCCCGGACTTTTCTTTCAAACCTATCGTCCGCCGATTTTAATTGATGAAATCCAAAAAGCCCCGGAGCTTTTTGAGCCTATCAAAACCTTCTGCGACAATTCGGAGGAGCGGAGCCTGTTTTGGCTGACGGGTTCCGAAAGCCGGAAGATGATGAAGGAGGCGGGGGATTCCCTCGCGGGGCGCGTCTGCGTCCTGAAGCTGTTCAGCCTGTCCCAGCGTGAGCTTTTGGGCGTTTTCCCCGACGCGCCACTGGATTTTTCCTTGCCTTCGCTCCGTGAGCGAAGCCGGTTGTTCCCAAAGGCCAATATCGTCACGGTGTTCTCTCATATCTGGCGCGGCGGGATGCCGGAGATTCTGCGGCTGGACGCCGAGCAGACCGCAGAATACTGGAATTCTTATATTGAAACCTACCTGATGCGCGACGCCGTGGACGACAACGGGATTGCCGACACGGTGGGCTTTCGGAAGTTCCTTCGCGCCGCATCCGCGTTTTGCGGACGGTTGGTGAATTACAGCGAGCTTGCCTCCGCTTCCGGCGTTTCCGGCGTGACCGCGAAAGACTGGATGAAGGTGCTGCAAACGATGGGCATTGTCTTTTTGCTGGAGCCATACGCGGGAAACGAGCTGAAACGGCTGGTCAAAACGCCGAAGCTCTACTTCTGCGATACCGGGCTCGCCGCCTATCTCTCGTCCTGGACCAGCCGCGACACGCTGATGAACGGCGCTGTCTCCGGCCATTTTTTTGAAAACTATGCCGTGGGTGAATTTTTGCGGACGTTCTCATACGGCGAGAAAAAAGCGACGATGGCGTTTTACCGGGACAAGGAAAAACGGGAAATCGATTTGGTAGTTGAACAGGACGGCGCGCTCCACCCAATCGAGATCAAGAAATCATCCTCGCCGGACAGGAACGCAATCAAAGCCTTTGGCGCACTCAAAAACGCGGAACGCCCCGTCGGTCCCGGCGGCGTCGTCTGCATGGCGGAAGAGCCGTATCCCATCGACGCGGCAAACAGCCTGATTCCCGCGAACCTGATCTGAAAAAAGGGGCTGCCGCAGGAAGGAAAATCCTGCACGTCTATATATACGCTAATCCTTCCAAGAATGCGCCTGCCGAGAGGCGCGAAATTCTTGACCTGAAAAGCAAAAAAGCGTATGATACGGTACGGGGAAAAATGGGGAAAACCAATGTACAGGAGGATAACAATATGAAGAAATACCGTTTTGCCGGACTTTTCGTCGCGGCTTTCATTTTGACGCTTGCCATCACTGCCGTCGCGTTTGCCGGCCAGCGCGGCTCGCAGGATTTCGTGCTGGAAAACGGCACGGGCCGCATCATTACCGAGATTTACCTCAGCCCCACCAGCACCAAAGAATGGATTTACCAGGACGAGCTTGGAAAGAACCAAGTACTGTATCCCGGCCAGGAAATTTTCCTCGGCTTCGACCCGAAAGACAACGTGCAATATTGGGACATCATGGTCGTTTATGACGACAACACCTACGACTACTGGAACGCCCTCGACCTCTTCCGCATTTACCGCGTCACCATCCGCCCGAACGGTCTCGTTTCCATCGACGCGGCATAAGAACACACGCCCCCATTTCTCCAAAAAACGCGCTTCCCTTCATGCGGGAAGCGCGTTTTTCTGCGGATTACAAACTGTCATTCATTTCTCATACTCATCTCAGACCAAAATTTTAAATAAAATTTTGACCTGAGATGCGCCTGCTTCGCAGGCTACAGCCGCGCCAAAGCGCGGCTGACGTCTCATGCAATCGCAGTAAGGATTTAAAAATCCTAACTGCGATTAGTATCAGCGGCTCCCCAGCGTTCCACGAAAAGCGCCGCAGGCATCTCCCGATAGCGTCCGACATATTCGGCAAAGCCTCATGCACGATTCGCGCCCAATTTCTTCAGCCGAAATCGATTGCTTTTTGGGGCCTTTATCCCTTCTTTTTGTCGTTGCGCTCCAGAAAGTAAAGCATCAAATAGCTGATTGCGTTCCCGATGCCATCCCCGACATTCCCGCGACGGATGCCCGGACCTTTCCTCGGGCCTTTCCTTGTCGTAACTCTGACCCTCGGGCGCACAGCACCGCCCACCACCGGCTCCATTTCCTCCAGCGTCAATGTCTTTTCCATCAATTCGTTCGTCATTGTCTTTTCCTCCCCTCTTACTTGCCGTTTGGCTTGTTCATCCGTATATATGCGCGAGCCGGAAAATCCTGACAGGGATTTTGAAATTTTTTCGTGACTTTCTCCTGTGCCGCGAAAATCATTGACGTGAACCTGATTTGAAAAAAGGGTCTGCTGCATGAAAGAAAATCCTTCATGCGGCAGACCCTTTCCATTATGTTTCCGCCATGTCTGCGGCGAAATCCTTGGCATCGTCCCGGCTTATTTCTTGTTCATCGTCGCCGCGCCGTGAAGGGCATTGGCGAGATCCACGGCCCCGCTGGCGATGACGATGCCGCCCGCCGCGGCGCCGACCCCGGTGCAGCACATGACCGTTCCGGCGGCGATATTGCCCACGGCGCTGACGGTGTTGACGATCAGCTTTGTGCTTTTCTTTGCGCTGTCGCTGATGGGGAGTTTGTCCACGATGAAGCTCACGCCTTTCCCCACAAGGGAGAACACCGAGGCAAAGGGAACGCCGCCGGCCACATGCTCCAATTCCTCGTCGGTGAGTTTCTTGGATTCCGCCTTGTCCTCGAAGACTTTTTCCTGAAAATCCTTCAGGAAAAGATTGGCGTAAACCGTGCGGAATTCATCGAACTCTGCCTTCGTATAGTCGCCGGGGACAGCCGCAGTCGCCGCCGCGTAGGATTGCTCCGTATCGTAGACGCCCATGACCGCCTGGAACAAATCCACGTCCTCGCCCAGCTTGTCCGCCAATTTCTGGATGTCTTTGTTCCTGAATGCCTTTTCCACCCGCGCCTCGGGAATATCCTGAATCACCTGCGCCAATTTCTCGGCATCAATCTCATCCCGGAACACCTGAATTTTTTCTTTGTCCAAGTTTGCCATCGTTAAACCCTCCTTCTTTTCGTTGCTCTTGTTTTCATTTAAGGAAACACCGAACAAGTCCCGCCGCACCCCTGCCGGGTCTTTTTCCGTCATGCCGTGTCAAAGGGCTTTCGACGTAGCGATGCTACGCCTTCAAGCCCTTTTCCTTGCCTGACGAAAAAATCCCTCGGCAGGGGCACG
>JAFVAI010000024.1 GCA_017480545.1 Schwartzia sp. (in: firmicutes)
GAGGACAAGAAGCAGAAGGAAGCCATCGAGATCAAGAACAACGCCGACAACCTCGTCTACCAGGCGGAAAAGGCAATCACGGATATGGGCGACAAGGCCGACGCGGCGCAGGTCGACAAGGTCAAGGCCGCCATCGACAAGGTCAAGGAAGCGCTGAAGGGCGGCGACAACGACGCCATCAAGAAGGCGACCGAGGAACTGCAAAAGCCGCTCTATGAAATGAGCGCGGCGGCGTATCAGCAGGCGCAGGCAGCGGGACAGGCCGCGGGCGGCGCGGCGGACGCCGGGGCGCAGCAGCAGGCGGCGCAGGAAGAGCCGAAGAAGGCCGACGACAACGTAGTGGACGCCGAGTACACCGAAGTCAAGGATAAATAAGAGTGAGGTTGGAAGAGTGGAGTGTGCTTCACACTCCACTCTTTTCATAGAGGTGATCCGATATGAGCGACAAACGCGATTATTATGAAGTGCTCGGCGTGTCCAAGGGCGCGTCCGAGGATGAAATCGAGAAGGCTTTCAAAAAGCTGGCGCGCAAGTACCATCCGGACCTGAACCGCGACGACCCGAAAACGGCGGAGGAAAAGTTCAAGGAAGTCAACGAGGCTTACAGTGTGCTTTCCGACCCGCAGAAAAAAGCCCAGTACGACCAGTTCGGCCACGCGGCTTTCGAGAACGGCGGCGGTGGCGGCGGCGCGGGCGGCTTCGGCGGTTTCGGGGGCTTCGGCGGTTTCGGCGGTGGCGGCGGCGGCTTCGACGATATTTTCGACGCGTTCTTCGGCGGCGGCGGGAGCCGTTCGCGGCGTTCCGGCCCGGAGCGCGGCAGCGATCTTCGCTACGATTTGGAGCTGACTTTCGAGGAAGCGGCCTTCGGCAAGGAGGCGGAGCTGACCGTACCGCGCGCGGAAAATTGCGGCACCTGTCATGGCACGGGCGCGGCTCCCGGCACGTCGCCGGAGACTTGCCCGGACTGCCACGGCACGGGACAGGTCCAGCGGCGGCAGAATACGCCCTTCGGGCAGATTTTGAACTCCCATCCCTGCGGGCGGTGCCACGGCACGGGCAAGATTGTCAAGACGCCGTGCTCCGATTGCGGCGGCACGGGACGCAAGAAAGTCCGCAAAAAAATCAGCGTGAAGATTCCGGCGGGCGTCGACGAGGGCTCGCGCATCCGCGTGGCCGGAGGCGGCGAGGCGGGCGTCCGGGGCGGCGGCAACGGCGACCTTTACGTTTACATTTTCGTGAAGCGTCACAAGCTCTTCGAGCGCGACGGCTCCGACGTGCTCTGCGAAGTCCCGGTGTCCTTTGTGCAAGCCGCGCTCGGCGACACCATCGAGGTGCCGACCATCGACGGCAAGGTGGAAATGAAAATCCCGGCGGGCATCCAGTCCGGCACCATGCTCCGACTGAAAGGCCGAGGCATCCCGTTCCTGCGCGGCAACGGCCGCGGCGACCAGCTCGTGCGCGTCAAGGTGCTGACGCCGCAGAAACTTTCCGCGCGGCAGAAGGAACTCTTGAAGGAGTTCGGCGAGCTCAGCGGGCAGAATGTCAACCCGGAGCAGGAAAGCTTCATGAACACGATCAAGAAGATGTTCAAAAAATAAAACACAAACCAAAAAAATCTCTCGTTCGTTTTGAGCGAGAGATTTTTCTTTGCGAAATATCTGCATCGTCAAGTAAAATGGTATATAATAATGAAAATATGTATTTTGCCAAGGAGAAAAACGCCATGAAAACTGTGCTTGCGGCCAACAAGACCGGCAACGCCCATATCGAGGCGATTCGCCGGATGGCGCTGGAGTTTCTTGCGGACACGCCGGGACATGTTTACCTGTTTGGCTCTTGGGCCAAAGGAACCCAGCGTCGTTGCTCGGACGTGGATATTGCCGTCGAGGGCGGGAATCCGGGCAAAATCGGTGCGCTCAGGGAACTTTTGGAGGAATCCACGCTCCCTTGCCGCGTGGATGTGGTGGATATGGGCTTCGCGTCGGAGAGTTTGCGCGAGGAAATACGAAAGGACGGCATGGCATGGAAATGACAAAACGGATGGAGGCTGCCGGTCGCGCTTTGGAGCGTCTGCGGGAAATGACGGACAGGGAAGAGTTGTCCGACGTGGAACGGGACGCTCTGATTCAGCGGTTTGAGTTTTGTTTTGAAATTCTCTGGAAATGCGGCAAAGAGTATTTGCTCACGGAGGAAGGGTTGGACGCGGCTTCGCCGAAGAAGGTGATTCGGCTATTGCGCGAAACGGGCGTCTTGGACGAAAAGGAAACGGAGCAGGCGCTGGCAATGGCGGATGACCGCAATATGACCGCGCACACCTATGACGAGTCGCTGGCAAAGGAAATGAGCGAACGTATTCGCACCCATGCGCCGCTGATGCGCGAATGGCATCGCCGAATGATGAGCGGTTCGCATTGATTCCAAGGGCAAAGGGATAAACACAAAAACCGCGCCAACCATCCGAAGATGGGCGGCGCGGTTTTTTGCGCAGATATTTTTATAGGGTGTCGTACAAAATCAGTCCGCCCCTTTGGGCGTAGCCCGTATCCCAGAGCTCGCGGAAGTCAACCCAGCGCCATTCGCCGAAGGTGACGGCTTTGACTTTGAAAGAGGCCGCAGTTTCTTCGTAGCCGTTCAGGAGGAACCAGTGCCAGACATAGAGGCGCAGGGCGGCGCGGCGGTGCCTGAGCGTCAGGCAGGGGACCGGCCAACCGTTTTCGATTTGCGCTTTGACGATTTCTCTTGTCTCGCGGAAGCTGCGGCGGCCCGGCCACGGCGTCATGAGGAGGTTCCGCGCCCCGCGCTCGCGGAGGAAACGGCGGAATCCTTCGATGTAAATGGGCAGCCGGTTGACTCCTTTTCGGCGCGGACGCAGATACGGGCGCATGACGTCCGCGAAACGGACATAGTCGGCTTTGGAAATCGCCTGCGCGTCGTAGGGATAAAGACCGCCGATGCCTTTGTGCAGGGTGAAGTAGAGGCTGCTGTCGCAAGCGGTGACGGCGGCGCAGCCCCCGAGCCACATCCAATGGTCGACGCACCAGCGCTGGGAGCCGCCGTAGGCCTCTTCTACGTTGAAATGGGGAAGTTCTTTTTTCATGACGCTCTCCCCGCCGCGTCACGGAATCGTTTTGCCGTTTGCATGGATGTCCTGCGCCCTTTCTTCGGAATTTGCGGCTTTGCCAAGATGATTGTATCATAAACCGTACGCTTTTGGGGAGAGCCGCTCGGCTTTTTTCTCGCATGAGACGCGGAAAGGTTGTATAATAGATGGGAAGTTTTGAAAGGGGGGCGCGCCATGGAGTGGGCCGAGGTGAGCTTTCGGACGTCGCATGAAGCGGTGGACGCGGTTTCCTCGCTTTTCGAGGAGGCGGGCGCGTCGGGGACGGTGATCGAGGACCCGGCGCTGATCAACGATTATATTCATTCGGGGCTTTGGGATTATACGGACATTCCCGAGCAGAAGGACACGTCGGCGGTGACGGTGAAGGCGTACCTCGCGGCGGACGAATCCATAGAGGGGAAGTTGGCGGCGCTGCGCGCGGGGCTGGACGAAATCGCGGCGCGGGGCGTGGATACGAAACCGGCGGAATTTTCTGTGACGCGGGTGCAGGACGAGGACTGGGCCAACAGTTGGAAGGCGTATTTTCACACGGACAAGGTGGGCGAGCGCGTCGTCATCCAACCGTCATGGGAGGAATACGAGCCGGAGGCGGGCGAGGTCGTGCTGCGTCTCGATCCCGGCGCGGCCTTCGGCACCGGCACGCACCCGACGACGGCCATGTGCCTGCGCGCGATGGAAAAGCTGATAAGGCCGGGCATGACGGTTTTCGACGTGGGCACGGGCTCCGGCGTACTGGCCATCGCGGCGGCGAAGCTCGGCGCGGCGGAAGTGCGGGCCGTGGACTACGACGCGACGGCGGTGCGCGTGGCGCGGGAAAACATCGAGGCCAACGGCGTCGCGGACGTCGTATCGACGGCGGAGAGCGACCTTTTCTCCGCGCTTCCCGGCAGGGCGGGGTTGGTGACGGCAAATCTGATCGCCGATTTGGTGATCCGTCTGCTGCCCGACCTTGACGCGCATCTGGAAAAAGGCGGCGCGCTCCTTGCCAGCGGCATCATCGAGGACCGCACACAGGAGGTGCGCGAAGCGGCGGACCTGGCGGGCTTTGTTGTCGCCGAGGGCCATGAGGAAAAGGAATGGCACGCGATGGTGATCCGCCGGAGGGGCGAGGCGTGAGGCGGCTTTTTATCCCCGGACGGTTGGCCGATACGGTGACGCTCTCGGGGAGCGATGCCCACCATTTAGGCTATACGCTGCGGGCGCGGGTCGGCGAGCGGGTCGTGGCGGTGGACGCGGAGCGTCAGGTGGCGTCGATGGAGATCACGGGATTCACCGCCGACACGGTGACGCTGCGGCTCGTGGAAAGGCTGGCGGCGGACACGGAATCCCCGGTTCGGTTGGCGATAGCCGTCTGCCTTTTGAAATCGGACAAGATGGACTTCGTCGTGCAAAAAGCGGTGGAGCTTGGCGCGGCGAAGGTGCAGCCCGTCGAAAGCGAAAACTGCGTCGCGCGCTACGACGGAAAAAAAGCCGAGGCGCGGCGCGAACGATGGCAGCGGGTCGCGGACGAGGCGGCGAAGCAGTGCGGGCGAACCGCGCTCCTGACAGTCGCGCCGATGTTGTCCTTCGATGAATGGATAAAAAAAAGGCCGCCGGAGGACGGCGCGGCGTTTTTCTGTTACGAGGCGGAAGAGAAAAAAACATTGGGCGCGTGGCTCGCGGAAACGGAGGGCGGCGCGTTCACGGCGGTCATCGGCCCGGAGGGCGGCTTCACCCCCGCCGAAGCGGGGCGCGCGAAAGCGGCGGGCATTGCTGCAGTGACCCTCGGCCCGCGCATCCTGCGGGCGGAAACGGCGGCCATCGTGACATTGGCGATTGTGCAGCATAGCAAAGGCGATTTGGGAAGAGAGTGAAGATTTTTTGCCGACAGTATCATTCATGACCTTGGGCTGCAAGGTCAACCAATTCGAGACGGAAACCATCGAAGGGCTTTTCCATCAAGCGGGCTATCGGAGCGTCCCCTTCGGCGAGGCCGCGGACGTCTGCGTCATCAACACCTGCTCGGTGACGGCGCTGGGCGAGAAAAAGTCGCGCCAAATCATCCGGCGGGCGCGGCGGGAGAATGAAAAGGCGCTGATTGTCGTGACGGGCTGTTACGCGCAGCTTTCGCCGGAGGAGCTGGCGGCTCTTGACGGTGTGCGGCTCGTCGTCGGCACCCGCGACCGCGCACACATCGTGGAACTGGTCGAGCGGGCGGCGCGGGAGGACGGTGTGGTCTTCGACGTGAGCGACGTCATGGCGGCGAAAGACTTTGAGGATATTCCGCTCTACGACGCGCCGACACGCACCCGCGCTTTCCTGAAAATCCAAGAGGGTTGCGAAAATTTCTGCACGTTCTGCGTCATCCCTTACGCCCGCGGCCCGCTCCGCTCGCGTCCCCTCGAAAGCGTCCGGCGCGAGGCGGGCAAGCTCATAGGCGCGGGATTCAAGGAAATCGTGCTGACGGGCATCCACCTCGGCGCTTACGGGCGCGACCTCGCGGACAAAACGACGCTGGCGGAGGCGGCGCGGGAGATTCTGTCTCTCGGCGGCCTTGCGCGCCTCCGGCTCGGCTCGTTGGAGTCCGTCGAGCTTTCGGACGCGCTTTTCGCGTTGCTCCGGGACAATCCACGCTTCGCGAAGCATCTGCACCTCCCGCTTCAGTCCGGCTCCGACGCGATTCTCCGCGCCATGAACCGCCATTACGACAAAGCGGCCTTCGCGCGGCTTTTGGAGAATGTACGGCAAGCCGTGCCGGATGTTTCGATTACCACCGACGTCATCGTGGGTTTTCCGGGGGAGACGGACGTGCTTTTTGAGGAAAGCCTCGATTTCGTTTCGCGCATGGGCTTCGCGAAGGTTCACGTGTTCCCGTATTCGCGCCGGGAGGGAACACCCGCCGCGCACATGGCGGGACAGCTCCCGATGGCGGTGAAAAAGGGGCGTGTGCGCCGCATGGAGGAAGCGGCGGAGACGTCGGCGCGTACCCTGCGGGAAACCCTCGTCGGGCGCGTCGAGGACGTACTCTTTGAAACAGAAACGGAGGGCGTCGCCGACGGGCTGACGGGCGGCTATATGCGCGTCTATGCCGACGCGCCCGTGAAGCTCGGCGAGATTTTGCCCATGCGGCTTTCGCGATTGCATCGGGATGGGTTTTGGGGCGAAAGGGCGGCGGAGGCGTAATCCCAAACATAAAAAACTGCGGCGGCATTTCTGTCGTCGCAGTTTTTTCGTTTTGCGTAGGGATTTCATACTTATCTCAGGCCAAAATTTTATTTAAAATTTTGGCCTGAGATGCGCCAAAGTGCGTCTGACGTCTCATGCAATCGCAGCAAGGATTTAAAAATCCTAACTGCGATTCGTATAAGTTCGTCAAGAGGCAGCCCTTGACAGATTCCTTTCATAGACGGATTGATATATTGCACAAGCCATTTTGTAGCCCAAAAGGGGAGGGACTGCATTCCCGACCTGTGTAAACTGCCGAGCCATTGGCCCCGTAAATGTATAACTGTCCGGAAATGTTTGCAGACGGGCACACTCGCGCACCGTCATTGTCCTCGGAATAAAAGGATGCAAATGAGAACGTCCCCCGCCGCCTGTCCCCCCCGCGATTATGGTCTTTGACGGCAAATTGGGATCAATCCTGTCAACTCGCCCCAATTTGTCCCGCTGTCCAAACCCAAGGATCATATAGCGCTTGACAGACTCTGCCTTGTGGTTTCGGGGGATGTTGCTCTCCCTTGTCTGAAGAGGTTTTTTGAATGCGCTCCCGGCGGGGAAGCGGGTTTTTATCTTTTGCGGGAACAAAAATTTTCCCCGTCTGCTTCCGACAATCAATGTCCGCATTCGCTTTTGCGGCACCCCAAAGTCGGCGGCATCGACAACATCGGGCTCGGCCACCTCATAGCCAAATTCACGGAGCCGCCTGCACACGTTGCGCACTTGTTCCCCGCCGTCCACTGTCAAAAGCCCGTCCACGTTCTCGATCAGGAACGTTTCGGGCAGGAAGTGTGTGATGACGCGCACATAGCAAAACAGCAAGTTTCCGTACTTTTCGTGGAGAAAACCCGTGCGTTTGAAATTGTTGCCGCTTTTTGAGAAGCGTTGATTTGCCGCTATGCTGAATGACTGGCAAGGCGGGCCGCCGTGAAAAACGCCGGGAAAGTTTCTCTGGATGCCTTCCGCCTCAAGTCGAGCTATGATTGCGTCGCAATCCTGCATATTCCCGGGAAAGTCCGGCGGGCCGAGCACTTTTTTGGCCCCGTTTGCACGGAGCGTATCGCAGAACATTTTATTGATTTCGACAAAGGCAAGCGTCTCGAAACCGGCATAGCGGAAGCCAATGTCAAGACCGCCGGCGCCGGAAAAAAAGCTGACACAAGGGATGCCATGCGCCACGGCCTCGCGCTCGTCCACCGGGACAAAATCGGGGAATGAAAAATCGTCCATCCTCGATTCGTCGGCGTAGACCAGAGCGTTGTAATCCAATCCCCGGTCAGAAAGCATTTTCGCAAGCGGTATTTCATGCCCTATCGCATAATCCATAAGCTCTTTCTGTTGCTTGTATGTAATCCGTTCCATCAAACGATCTCCCTTTTGGCCAGTTCGTACACGTCGTGTGCCATCCTTCTGGATGAAAAGTCCGCCATGCTCCATGCGGCAAGCTTGTTTTTATAAAAAATGTGAATGCTGCGGTGGCAGGTCGGACAGAGCGGCTTCAAATCGTCCAGCGTTGTCGTTGTTCCGTTGCTGTTCAGTGTCGCGGAAAGCGGCAGGATATGGTGCAGTTCCAGGATGTTGGCATCGAAAAGCCACGGGTACTTTTCCGCAGGGCGCATGCCGCAGGCGTCACAGGCAAAAACCGGGTGAAGCCTGAAAAAATGAGAGCGGAGAAGCGGGCTTCGCTCAATCTTCTGATGAGAGGCAAACGCCTTGCGCCCTTCTTTCACAGCAAACTCTGAAACAGCACGGTCGCGAAGGCGAATATCCAGGTTCTGCATTTCCGGGCAATTTTTCAGCGAGGCGAGACGCAGGAACTCCTTGTTCGGTTCTTTTTCCCGATTCAGTGCGATCCATGGGACCGTCGCGCTCAGAACGGCGTCATAGTCGCTCGTGTCCAAGTACAGATTCCTGTCAAACCAGCGAACGTAGGAGGCCTGCCCCATGAACACGAGCATTTCGCGCACTTGCCGTTCCTCATCCCCCATAGGTGCGCGTGAGGTCTTTTGCAATCCCCGGTAATATGACGGCTCTTCCAATCCCGTGCACTCATTTCCGATGACATACGAAAAGACATCTTCCAATGACACTGGCCTTTCGCCTCGGGCAATCAAAAATTTCAGAATTGCGGCAAAGGGAAAGACCTGTCCGGCCTCCGGATTGTATCCCTCGAAGGCCGGATAGGGATATTGGAAACGAGAAAAAACAAAGTTCAAGTATTCGTCGGGAGATAACGGATTGTTCCCCGCCAAGTTATTGCATAGTTCCGTTGCAATCAGCCGCTGCTCGAAACTCGTTGCAAGCATTGCGCACTGAAACACGCGGGAGTAATTTCGCCACACCTTGTAGTGTGCGGGTGCAAAAGGGAGACCGGTGTTTTTTTCGAGCGGCTGCCGGAGGAAGTCATCTTTTGTTCCCAAGTCGATTCCGTCCAACGACCTCAAAACCTTCGCTATGGAGCAAATGTTCCTGAATTGGAAGTAGGCCAGCCGCCCTTGATCCCAACGCCATCTCATAGAATTCCTCCAACAAAAACAAATTCATGTTTGCGGTTCATTATACCGCATTTCACGTGTCCGCGCAAATATCATCCACCGGCGCCGACGCGAGGCGAACAAGATCGTCGGCGCCGGTGCCCAAGAAATCGGGCTGACGGGCGGCTATATGCGCGTCTATGCCGACGCGCCCGTGAAGCTCGGCGAGATTTTGCCCATGCGGCTTTCGCGATTGCATCGGGATGGATTTTGGGGCGAAGTGTGCGAATAGTACGTTTCGCTCTTTTTTATTTTCAGGCAGGAACTTTTGATTTCATATCGAAAATAATATTTACGGCAACATACAAAGCTCCGTGCTTATTGATCCTTAAAATGAAAGTGAGACAATTTCCATGCAAAAGAAGAAACCTTCCCTGCTGCTGGCCTGTGCGTTGCTTCTCTTCGGCCTGCTCGTTTCCTGCGTCCCGACAGCGGACGCCATCCGCAGAAACAGCGTCAGCTATCCCGCGTATATGCAGGGAATCGACTACGGAAAGGATACGGTCTATGTCATCGGGCACAAGCCGCCGGATTCCGACAGCGTGTGCACGGCGATTGCCTACGCGAACCTGAAGCGGAAATTGGGCGTAAACGCCGAGGCCCGGATTGCTTCCCCGGTGAACGCGGAAACCGCCTACGCTTTGAAATATTTCGGCGTAAAAGAGCCGCCGCCGCTGGAAAACGCCGCCGGGAAATCCGTCATCCTCGTGGATCACAACAGCTTCGCTCAGGCGGCTTCCGGTATGGACAAGGCCAATATATTAGAGGTCATCGACCACCACAACCTTATCGGCGACGTGGCGACGGCGGCTCCCGCATATTACCGCAACCTGCCCGTAGGCTGCGCTTCCACCATCGTGTGGCTGGAATATCTCGAAGCCAACGTCCCCATCGAGAAGGATATGGCCGGGTTGATGCTTTCCGCCATCCTGTCCGACACCGACAATCTGCAAAGCAGCACCGCCACGGATTTGGACCGGCAGGCAGTCTCCGACCTTGTGAAAAAAGCGGGCGTCAAAGACAGAACCGCCTATTTCCTCGCCATGGAAGAAGATTTTGCCGCCTACCGGAATATGTCGGAAAAGGACATTTTCTATTCCGATTACAAGGAATTCAAGATCGGCGGGGTTTCCTACGGCTGCGCCACCGTCCTCGCGCTGACGCCGGAAAAGCGGCAGGATTTGGAAAAGCGGCTCGGCGATTGGGTGCTGAAAAATCTTGAAACGCAAAATATGGATATGCTTTTCCTGAAAATCCACGACCTTGAAACCTACAAGGCGACCATATCCTGCTATGGCGACGGCGCCGCGGAATGCGCCGCGGCAGCCTTCCCCCGTGCGGACGGAAACAAGATCCTTTTGGACAGGAACCTTTCGAGGAAAAAAGTCGTCCGCCTGCTTCAGCCGCAAATCGAAAAATGGGCGGCTGCCCACCGGCAGAAAGACGCCGCGTAATCGCAAGCCAATACGGATAGGATATCCATTCTGATCCTGTGATTTTGAAAACTTCCCGTTTTCGCTGAAAGGAGGGACAATCAATGGCAGACTGCATTTTTTGCAAGATCGCGTCCGGGGAGATTCCCTCGACGATGGTGTATGAGGACGACATGGTGGCGGCGTTCAAGGACTTGGAGCCGCAGGCGCCGACGCACGTCCTGATCATCCCGAAAAAGCACGTCGTCAGCGCCGCCGAGCTCGGCGACGGCGACCGGGAACTGGCCGCGCACATTTTCTGCGACGTCGTGCCGAAGCTCGCGAAGGAACTGAAACTTTCCAACGGCTTCCGCGTCGTGACCAACGCGGGCGAGGACGGCGGGCAGACCGTCATGCACCTGCATTTCCATCTGCTCGGCGGACGCTCTATGCAATGGCCGCCGGGCTGAATTTGATTGACGTTTTTTCTCCTATCGTGTATAATATTCAAGCGTGATTCTCTTTTGAGAATTTACGCAAAATTTGCCCCAACACATTTGGAGGGGGGGATAACCATGGCAAACGAGATCAAGGTCGGCAAGAACGAGAGCATTGACAGCGCGCTCCGCCGTTTCAAGCGGATGTCGCAAAAAGCCGGTACGTTAGCCGAAGTCCGCAAACGCGAGCACTACGAGAAACCGAGCGTGCGCCGCAAGAAAAAGTCGGAAGCTGCGCGCAAGCGCAAGTTCAAGGCATAAGGGGTCTTCCATGTGACGCTGAAAGACAAACTCACTGCGGACATGAAGGACGCCATGAAGGCGAAAGAAGCCGGAAAGCAGCGTCTGTCCGTTATACGCCTCGTGCGCGGCGCGGTCCGCCAGCAGGAAATCGACGGCAAGAAAGAGCTTTCGGACGAGGACGTGCTTGCTGTCATCAGCAAGGAAGTCAAGCAACGGCGCGACTCCATCGAGGACTTCCAAAAGGGCGGGCGCGACGACCTTGTCGCCGAGGCCGAGGCCGAGATCGCGATCCTGATGGAATACTTGCCGGAGCAGCTTTCGGAGGACGAGGTGCGGAGCCTCGTGAAGGAAGCTGTCGCCAAGAGCGGCGCGACGTCGCCGAAGGACATGGGAAAAGTCATGAAAGAGCTCATGCCGAAGGTCAAGGGCCGCGCGGACGGCAAGCTGGTCAACGGAATCGTCAAGGAATTTCTGGCGCAGTGAACAGAACAAGAAAAACCGACGTCTTCGGGCGTCGGTTTTTTGGACGTTTAACAGCAATAGCCCGTGGTTACTAGGCCACGGGCTATTGCTGTATGGTGGTGCGCCCGGCGGCGCACGTTTCTAACCGGTGAAAGTCCGGAGTCTGCCCGGTAGCGGGAAAGACATAGCTGAACACCAAGGGTGTCCATCGCGAGGTGGAATCTGAAGGAAGGTGCAGGCAAACCTCTGGCCTGACGA
>JAFVAI010000025.1 GCA_017480545.1 Schwartzia sp. (in: firmicutes)
CGCCGCGTTCGCGACGTTGCCGACGCCGGACTGGAGCGGCAGCAGGTTCTGAGGCATACGGCCTGCCTTGACCTCGCCATCCAGGAAGTCGATGAGGTTGCCCGCCATCTTCTTCGCGACGTCGTCCACCGCTGCCAACGGACGAACCTTGTCGGTCACATCCGAAGGAACGATGTACTTGATTTTCGCCGGATCGCACGGAATGAACGGTGTGCCGATGCGAGTGTCGGGCCGAACCACCGGGATCGGGAGACGATAGGGAGGATCGAGAGGGACGTAGATATCATGCATTCCCTCAAGAGCCAACGGCTGGGAGGTATTGACCTCAACGATGACAACATCCGCAGTCTGGACATAGGACGGAGCATTGCCGACGGAAGTCGTCGGAATGATATTGCCCTCTTCCGTGATCGCGGCGGCCTCAACGATGGCAACATCAATCTTGTTGCCCTTCATGAAGCCATAGCGGGCCATCTGCGCCGAAGAGCTCAGATCGAGATCGCAGTAAGAAATCTCGCCCGTGTTGATTGCCTTCTGTATGTCCTTGTTCGTCTGGTAAGGCATACGGAAATCGATGCCCTTGACCGCTGCCAATTCGCCGTCAAGCTCAGGGCCTACAGAAGCGCCGGTCCAAAGATTGATTTTGAACGGTGTCTTCTTCATGCGCTCGGCCAAAGCATGCGGGACAGCCTTCGGATAACCGGACGGCGTAAAGCCGCTCGTGCCGATGCTCATTCCCGGCTTGATAAACTCGGCGGCCTCCTCGGCCGTAACGATCTTATCTTGCAGAGCTTTGTTCCGAACGCGATCAAGAATGTCGTTCTTTCCAACCATTAAAAAACCTCCTTTGATTTACGGCCTAAGCCGGCCGTTATTTTGACGCCTGAAGGCTGCACTCCCTCCCGGCCGCCCGATAACTCGCATTTGTCGGACCCCGAAAAGCAAGCTGTCCCAGCACATTCGAGCGCCAATTTCTTCCGATAGTTAGTGTATCACTTTGGGCGTTTATAGTCAAGCAATTCGGCCTACTTCTTTCGTTTTTTTTGACAATTCCCGCAATACGGACACCTGTAGCACGCAGAAAGGCCATCTCCCATATATGGACATTTTTTGCTTGATTATGCACAAACCATCACAATATATCGTTTTCCGGAAAAACGGGAAAACAGATCAAAAATCCGTTTTCCCGTCAGGCTGTGGGCGCTTTTCGGCATCCGCTGCATAGGTCTTTATTCCCTCGTTTCATTGTGGGTGGGATGCCCGGGGAGGATGCCCCGCGCGGCCATGGACAGCGCACAGCCCATCCACAATAACATCGAGGTCGGAATGTTGAACACCACATCATCGGTGACGCCCCCGAAAGCCACTGTGACAAGCGCCAGCCCCCACCCCAGCTCGCTCCGGCGCACAAGCGGGCTTTCCTCTGCGCCCGACGAAAGGAACGCCGAGACCATCGTGCCGAAGAAGAACCAGAAATACGCGGCCGCGCCGACAATCCCGATTTCTGCCGCGTAATGCAGATACATATTGTGCGCGTGGAAAATCTGCGCGGAAGCGTCGTTGATATAAAAATCGTACTCCGGGTAAACTTTCAGGAAGGAGCCCCACCCGATACCGAGGATCGGGTGATCGAGAATCATGGCCACGCTGCTCTCCCAAATCGCCAACCGCATTTCCGAAGAAGTGTCCGTCTTCGTGAACACGGACAGGAGACGATCCGCCAACATCGGATCGGCGAAGAGCGCCAGCGCGCCGACGGCGGCGCACCCCAGCAAAACGCGCCGGTCCTTGAGCGCCCCATAGCCCGCCAGCGTCAGCATAACCGCGAAGCACGCACCCCGCGCGTACGTCAGGACCAGACACAAAGCCAGCACCAAGAGAAACCCGCCGTACTTCCAGCGACGGGCCGCATCCTCCTCCGTCATGAAAAACGCAAAGACCATGGCGATGACTTCGCCCAGATAGCCCGCGAAAATATTCGGGTTTTCCCAAGTGGAGAAAATGCGCCGCCTCAGCTCGGGGAACGCGTCGCCGTCCACCCATTTCATGTCGGCGGTCTCGATGCCGAAAGCGAACTGATAAAGCCCGTACATCACGGAGAAAAACGCCGAAAACGCCAACGCGCCCAGGACGCCCCGAAGCTGGCTTTCCGTCCGGAGCGTTTGCCCCGCCAGAAAATAGGTAAACGCGTACGAGCCGACAAGGACATAATAATTGTAAAAGCTGGCCGCCTTGTCCGGAGCGACCGCCACGGACGCCGCGCCAATCAGAATGAAAAGGAACACCGGCACGTCGTAAGGCAGCCTGCGGAAATGAAAATCCGGATCGCGCCCCCATCGCCAGAGCCAAAACACAACGCCGATCGCCAGAGCGCCGGCGGCAAGCCATGGATTGAGTGCGACAAGAAACGCCTCGGCCCGAAGCGCTGAATAGCAGCGGTTTTCCATGGCACGCTGGCGATTGAGCTTTTTTTTCTCCTCAATGTTGCTTCGCGTGTCCGTTTCCGACATTCTCCCGCGCCTCCTTTCCCGCTTCCAGTCGCGCGCGCAACTCGCCGATCAGATAAAGCGAGCCTGTACAGCAAAGGACACTGCCTTTCGCCATGGATAGCGCCCGGGCGAGCGCGCGCCCCCGGTCCGGCTCCGTTTCCACGCGCCGCGCGCGCTTCCGCGCAGACGCAGCCAACCGCTCCGCCGCTTCCGCCCGCGCCGAGTCCGGCTGTGTCACGACGACAATATCCTCCGGCCGAAGCAGTGTATCGAGCATTTCATCGATGGCCTTGTCGTGCAGGATGCCGAGCAAAAACACACGCGGCTCCGCCGCGAACGTCGCGTTCAGCGCCTCCCTGAGCGCCTTCGCGCCCGCCGGATTGTGTGCGCCATCCACGACGATTTTCTGTTCCCCGATGTCCATTCGCTCGTATCGTCCCGGCCAGGTCGCCCGCGCAAAGGTACCCCGCGCCGCTCCCATCGAAACCCGCGCATCTTTCTGCGCGAGCACGACGAGCAACGCCGCCGCCACCGCGCTGTTCTCTGTCTGGTAGGGTGCGTCCAACGAAAGCTCGTACCGCCAATCCGAAAGAGAACACGCGGGGACGTCGATGGAAATTATTTGTCCCCCGCACGTATCGGAAAGCCGCTTCGCGAAAAAATCCTGTCCTATCGCGTAAATCGGCGCGCACTTTTCCGCCGCCGTCCGTCGAATTACATCGAGCGGCATCCCCTGCGCAGCCGTCACAACGGGAATGCCCTCCTTGATAACCCCCGCCTTGTGCTTGGCAACCCCCTCCAGGGTACCGCCGCAAACGTCGGCGTGTTCCAACGTGACGTTCGTGATTGCCGAAACGACCGGCGTGATGATATTCGTCGAATCAAGAAGGCCGCCCAAGCCGACCTCAATGACGGCGTAATCCACTTTTTTTTCGGCGAAATACAGGAATGCCGCCGCCGTCAGTACCTCAAACTGCGTCGGCCCTTCCTCACCCCCGCGTTTCATTTGCTCTGCCGCTTCCCGCGTCCGCGAAAGCATCCGGGCAAAGTCCACGTCGGAAATATCCGCGCCGTCCACTCGCATTCTTTCATTATAGTATACGAGGTGAGGCGACGTAAAAAGCCCCGTCCGAAGCCCGGACGCCGAAAGCGCCGCCGCCGTCAGCGCGGAGACGGAGCCTTTGCCGTTCGTTCCGGTGACGTGAATCGTGCGGTACGATTCCTGCGGATTGCCCAAAAGTTCCGCCAGACGCCGAACCCGCGACAGTCCCAGCCGCATGCCGAAGGTGTTCAGCGATGCCAGATATTCCAATGCCTGTTGGTATGTCATGCAAAAACCTCATGTTTGGATTCCGCCAAAAATTTTTGAAGTAAGAAATTCTTACCTCAAAATTTTTCGACGGCACGAAAGCTCATAACGACGCGAGGTGTTTCAAACGATCCGCCATGACGGCGCGCTTTTCCTCGTACTCCTTCTGCTTCGCCCGCTCCTTTTCCACGACCTCGGCGGGCGCTTTCGCGGTGAAGTTTTCGTTGGAGAGCTTCTTTTTCGCCCGCTCGATTTCGCGGTCGAGATTCTCCAATTCCTTCGCCAGACGCTGCGTCTCTTTCTCCACGTCGATCAGGCCCTTCAGCGGCAGATAGACACCGACGCCGCCCACGGCCGCCGTCATGGCGTTCTCCGGCTTCGCCGCGTCCGCGCCGCAGAGCGTCACCGGCTCCGTGTCGGCAAGGCCGCGCAGATACCCTTCGTTCTCCGCGAAGACGTTGCGCAGATTCTCTTCCACGATATGGAGAATCGCCTCGCTCTTCTTGCCCGGCTGCGCCCCCGCCTCGGCGCGCATATTGCGGATGGCCTTGATCGTCTCCATGATGGCGGTCATGGAAGTTTCCACTTCCTCGTCGCGCTTTCCTTCCTCGCCCGTCGGCCACGCCGTCACCATCACGCTCTTGCCCTCATGCGGCACACGCTGCCAGATTTCCTCGGTGATGAACGGCATGAACGGATGCAAGAGCCGCAGCGTGTGCTCCAGCACATAGCCTAGCACATACTGCGCCGTGCGGCGCGGGCGCTCGTTCTCCTTGTCGTAGAGGCGCGGCTTCGCCAGCTCGATGTACCAGTCGCAAAGCTCGCTCCAAATGAACTCGTAAATCGCCCGGGCCGCCTCGCCCAGTTCGAATTTTTCGAGATTCTCCGTGACGCCCGCCACCGTCTTCGCATAGCGCGACAGGATCCAACGGTCGGACAACTCGAAATCGCCCTTCTCCGGCACAAAATTCTTGTCGAAGCCTTCAAGATTCATCAGCATGAAGCGCGATGCGTTCCAGAGCTTGTTGGCGAAATTCCGCGCCGACTCCACGCGCTCCCAATAGAAGCGCATATCATTGCCCGGCGTGTTGCCCGTCACCAACATGAAGCGCAACGTATCCGCGCCGTACTTGTCGATGACCTCCACCGGGTCGATGCCGTTGCCGAGAGACTTCGACATTTTCCTTCCTTGGCTGTCCCGCACAAGGCCGTGGATGAACACGTGGCGGAACGGAATATCCTTGCCGAATTTCAGTCCCTGCATCACCATACGGGCAACCCAGAAGAAAATAATGTCATAGCCCGTCACCAACACACTGGTGGGGTAGAAACGGCGAAGCTCCTCCGTGTCCTCGGGCCAGCCCATCGTCTCGAAGGGCCAAAGCCCGGAACTGAACCAAGTATCGAGCACGTCCTCATCCTGATGGATATGCGCGCTGCCGCACTTCGGGCAGACCGTGATGTCCTCGCGGGACGCCGTGGTCTCACCGCAGTCGTCGCAGTACCAGACCGGGATCCGATGGCCCCACCAAAGCTGACGGGAAATGCACCAGTCGCGAATATTTTCCAACCATCCCGTATAAATTTTCGTGAAGCGTTCCGGCACGAACTGGATGCGGCCGTCGTTCACCGCCTCGATGGCGGGTTTCGCCAGCGACTCCATCTTCACGAACCATTGCTTTGAAACCAACGGCTCCACCGTCGTATGGCAACGCGAGCAATGGCCCACCGCGTGCTCGTGGACTTCCGTCTTGACGAGGAGGCCCGTCTCTTCCAGTTCCTTCACGAGCCGCTTGCGGCACTCATAGCGGTCGAGGCCCACGTATTTTCCCGCGCCCTCGCCCATCGTGCCGTCGTTCTCGATAACTACAACTTGCTCCAGATTGTGACGGTTCCCCATCTCGAAGTCGTTCGGGTCGTGGGCGGGCGTCACCTTCACCGCGCCCGTGCCGAACTTCGGATCGACATACTCGTCGGCAAAGAGAGGAATCCGCCGCCCGACAATCGGCAAAATCAGCGTCTTGCCGATCAAATGCTTATAGCGTTCGTCGTCGGGATGCACCGCGACGCCCGTATCGCCAAACATC
>JAFVAI010000026.1 GCA_017480545.1 Schwartzia sp. (in: firmicutes)
GGACGCTATCACTTACGAATTGATAAAGAAGGACGAACAATCCGGCGCGCGGGCGGGCGTTTTGCATACGCCGCACGGGAGTTTCCCAACGCCGATTTTTATGCCGGTGGGGACGCAGGCTTCCGTCAAGGCGGTTTCGCCGGACGAATTGAAAGAGCTGGGCGCGGGCATTATCCTGTCGAATACCTATCACTTGTTTTTGCGTCCGGGCATGGAGCTTGTGCGCGAGGCGGGCGGTTTGCACAAGTTCATGCGCTGGGATCGTGGAATACTGACGGACAGTGGCGGGTTTCAGGTGTTCAGTCTCGGCGAGCTTCGGAAGATCACCGAGGAGGGCGTGACGTTCCGCTCGCATATCGACGGCTCGAAAAAATTCCTGTCGCCGGAAATTTCCGTCGAGGTGCAGACGGCGCTCGGCTCGGATATCGTCATGGCGTTCGACGAATGCGTGCCGTATCTCGCCGATTTCGACTATACGAAGCAGTCGCTCGCGCGGACGCTGCGTTGGGCGGAACGGTGCAAAAAAGCGATGACGCGGGACGACCAAGGGCTTTTCGGCATCGTGCAGGGCGGCATGTATAAGGAGCTTCGGACGGAAAGCGTCGACGGTCTGGTGGCAATGGGTTTTCCCGGCTACGCGGTGGGCGGCCTTTCCGTCGGCGAGCCGAAAGAATTGATGTATGAGATTCTGGAGCATACGACGGAGCGTTTGCCGCGGGACAAGCCGCGGTACCTGATGGGGGTCGGTACGCCCGATTGCCTTGTGGAGGGCGTGGCGCGCGGCATTGATATGTTCGACTGCGTGTTCCCGACGCGGGTTGCCCGCAACGGCATGGCGATGACATGGACGGGGCGGCTCGTGATGAAGAACCAAATATTCACCCACGACCACGATGTGCTGGAGCAGGGTTGCGACTGCTACGCATGCCGGAACGGCTATACTCGCGCCTATATCCGCCATCTTGTGCGAGCGGGGGAAATTTTCGGCCTGCGGCTCCTGACGCTGCACAATTTGTATTTCTTGCAGGCGTTCATGCGCACGATGCGCGAGGCAATCGTGGAGGGCAGGTTCGCGGAATTCCGCCGGGATTTTTGGGCGAAGTATCAGCTTTCGGAGAAAAGCATGGAGGGAAAATAAATGAATGAGGGAATGCTTGCGTTGCTCAGCGCGTATGGGCCGTTGGTAGCAATGGTGATTGCGTTTTATTTTTTCCTGTACCGCCCCCAGCGGGCGGAGCAGCGTCGGCGGGATGATATGCTGGCTACGCTGCACAAGGGGAACAGGGTTGTCACGGTGGGCGGCCTTTTCGGCGAGATTTTGGAAATCAAGAACAATGTGATTGATTTGAAAATCGCAGACAAGGTGGTCGTCAAGGTTACGCGGAGCGCGGTGAGCCGAAATGTTACGCAGGGCAAGTCGCCGCAGATGGAGCCAGAGAAGGAATGGCATGACGAGGATGAAAAGCGGGATGCCTGAGCGCGTCGATTTCGACGGGGAAAAGCGGGCGCTGCGAAAAAAGATGCTCGTCGTACGGCGGGCGCTTTCGCCAACGGATCGCAGAACGTTTTCCGAAATCATTGGCGAGCGGTTGGTTTCCCATGAAAATGTGGACAAAGCGCAGTTCGTGTTCGCCTATGTGGGCATGGAAGACGAGGTGCAGACGGAAACGCTGCTCTCGCGGCTTTTGGACATGGGAAAGCAGGTCGCGATTCCGTGGATTACGGGAAAGCGGGCGATGGAAGCGGTGCTTGTGCCGTCGATGGACGCGCTGGAAGCGGGTACGTACCACATTTTGACGGTGCGGGAGGAAATCCGGGAGGTCTTGCCGCCGCAGGCGATTGATTGCGTGATTGTGCCGGGCGTGGCGTTCGGCAGGGACGGGACGCGGCTAGGCATGGGTGGTGGCTATTACGACGCGTTTTTGCCGAAAGCGGCAAAAGCGGTGAAAATTGCGGCGGCGTTCCAATGCCAAATCGCGGATCATATTCCGAGCCTTCCGCACGATTGCGGCGTGGACTGGATAGCGACGGAGCAGGGCGTTTTCAAAACAAGCAAGAAATAAGCAAGTTTGGTGGTAAGTTATGGAAATCAAGATTGGGATCGCGGGAATCACGAAAAGCGGCGCCGAGTATTGCGGCGACAGCCACAGCCTCGTCGAGCGGGGGGGCGGCATGACGATGATTTTGTCGGACGGCCACGGCAATACGGCCGCCGCGCAGCAGACGAGCCGTTGGGTCACGCAGCGCGCCCGAAGCCTCGTGCTGGAAGGCAAGGAAAACGACACGGTAGCGCGGACGGTTCACGAAGAGCTTTACGAAATGAAAGACCGGAAAGTCGCTTGCGCACTGACGATTTTTGGCGTGGATGCCGAGTCGGAGTCGGTCGCCATCGGCCGGAGCGGGCAGACGCCTGTTTATGTTTGGACGGAGGAATACGAGACGGTCTATGATGACGAGGCGACGGCTCTCGGCATGAGCCGCAGCGTCAATCCGCAGACTTATGACTTGCCGCTGGCGCAGGGCATGATTCTCGTCGCAGTCAGCGAGGGAGTCCGCATGGCGGGAAAGAAACGGGGTGGCGCGCATTTCGAGGAAGAGAAGCTTTGGGAAATTGTCCGCGGGAATCCGGCGAGGGACGCGGATTTCATCGCGAAGAATATTCTGGAATACGCGCTCGCGCTCGACCAGGATATGCCCGCCGAGGATATGACGGTGGCGGTGCTTGGCGTGGCGCCGGACAAGGCGGAGAACGCGGGCGTCGGCTTCTTGTCGGCATCGTATCCGATTTCGGTGATGGAAGAATAATGGGGAAGGGAAGGAACTATCGTTGAGAAAAGAAGAATTTGGCAAGCTCTTGATTGTGATTGCGGCGATTGTAGGCTTGTTCTTCACGTTTGTCTCGCCGCTGGCCTATTCGATTCGGCAGGGGCTTGATTTGCAGGGCGGTACGCACGTCGTCCTCGAGGCGGAGGACACCGAGGAAGCGCAGGTGAACGATGACGCGATGCAGCGCGTCGTGCGTATCATGGAAAAGCGCGTCAACGAGTTGGGACTGACCGAGCCGATTATCCAGCGGCAGGGTGCCCGCCGTATCATCGTCGAGCTGCCGGGCATCAAGGATCCGGACAAGGCGATTCAAGTTATCGGCAAGACGGCGATGCTGGAATTCAAAGACGAAGCGGGCACGACAGTCCTGACGGGTACCGATCTCAAGGACGCGAAGGAGCAGACTGATCAGTCCGGGCAAAATCTCGTGGCACTG
Source organism: Schwartzia sp. (in: firmicutes) (assembly GCA_017480545.1). Classification (GTDB taxonomy): domain Bacteria; phylum Bacillota; class Negativicutes; order Selenomonadales; family Selenomonadaceae; genus RUG12372. Next base: position 3,263 of record JAFVAI010000026.1, read on the forward strand.
GAGTTCAGCGACGAGGGCGGGCAGAAATTCGCCGATCTGACGACGAACAATGTTGGCCGCACGATTGCGATTCTTTTGGACGGCGAGGTGCTGACCGCGCCGAATGTCAAGGAGCCGATTCTCGGCGGCAAGGCTGTCATCACCGGCTCCCGTACGTTGGAAGAAGCCCATAATCTCGCGATTTTGCTTCGGAGCGGCGCGCTCCCGGTCAAGGTCAATATCATCGAGACACGCACCGTCGGCCCGACCCTCGGGCAGGACTCGAAGGACAAGAGCGAGTTCGCGTTTGCTGTGGGCATTGGCGCGGTACTGGTGTTCATGATTCTCTTCTATCGCCTTTCCGGCTTCATCGCGGACATCAGCCTGATGGCTTATGTGCTGATGCTGCTGGCGGCGTTGAAATTCCTTGACGCGACGCTGACACTGCCGGGCGTAGCGGGCATCATCCTGTCCATCGGTATGGCTGTGGATGCCAACGTGCTGATTTTCGAGCACTTCAAGGAGGAGTACCTGACAGGAAAAACGCTTCGGGCGGCGATGAATTCGGGCTTCAAGCGCGCGTTCACGACGATTTTTGACTCGAACATCACGACGATCATCGCGTCGATTGTGTTGTTCATGTTCGGCACCGGTTCAATCCGCGGCTTTGCGATTACGCTGGGGCTTGGCGTCGTGCTCTCCATGATTACGGCGATTTCGCTGACGCAGTTCATGCTGAAGCTCCTGATTGGGGCCAATATCTTCACGAGCCCGTTTGTTTACGGCGCGAAGGCTGCGCCGGTAACGGAAGGGGGTGTGAAGCGTGCATAATTTCGATATTGTGGGACGGCGCAAGATTTGGTATTTTATTTCGCTTTGTGTCATCATTCCCGGTATCATTTCGATGTTTGTCAAGGGCTTCAATCTGGGCATCGACTTCACAGGCGGCACGATTATCGAGCTGCGCTTTGACAAGGCGGCTTCGATTACCGATGTGCGCGAGGTCATGAAAGGCTACAATCTGGATAACAGCATGATTCAGCTTTCCGGCGACGAAAGCTCCGCGACGGAGGCGCGGGACGTGATGATCCGCACCGTCGACCTCGAGGAAAACGAGCGCAAGGCGATTATGGCCTCCCTGAAAGAAAAGTTGGGCGATTACGCGGTGCTCCGCGAGGAAAAAGTCGGCGCGACGATGGGATCGGAGCTTTTGATGAATGCGGCGATGGCGACGCTGCTCTCGTGGCTTTTGATTGTCGCCTATGTTTCGTTCCGCTTTGAGTTCCGCTTCGGCATCGCGGCGGTGTTGGCGCTGGTTCATGATGTGCTTGTGGTGCTTGGCGCGTTCTCGATTTTGCAGAAACAGGTGGACTCTTCCTTTGTCGCGGCGCTTTTGACGATTGTCGGTTATTCGATCAACGACACCATCGTCATTTTCGACCGCATCCGTGAGAATTTGCGCCTGCATTTCCGGCGCGGCGGCGACATCGTCGAGCTGGCGAACCGCAGCATATACCAGACGTTGGCACGCTCCCTGTACACGGTTTGCACCGTGCTCTTCACGACCTTCGCGCTGTATTGGTTCGGCGGCGATACGACGAAAGATTTCTCCTTCGCGTTGCTGGTGGGCTTTTTCAGCGGCTGCTACTCGTCCATTTTCATCGCGAGCCCGCTCTGGGTCACGCTTAGAAATTGGCATGAAGCGAAAAAATCGAGAGTTCGTTAAGTTGAATGAAAGGCGCACGAGGCTTTTCCCGTGTGCCTTTTCTGTTATGATGATATGACGGAGGCAATTTCTTTGCGAAAAAAGTGGTCAATCGTGGGAAAGCCGGACGCGTCGGATCAGGCGCTTGGCAAAGAACTCGGCGTCTCAACCCTTCTCGCCGGAATTTTGCGGCGTCGCGGCATCACCAATGCGCAGGAAGCGAAAGCGTTTCTCTCCCCGGAGACGGAGCAACCCTATTACGATCCGTTTGGAATGAAGGATATGGATCGCGCGGTTGCGCGGATACGGCGAGCCATCGGGAGTTCGGAAAAGATCGTGGTGTACGGGGATTATGACGTGGACGGCATTACGTCGACGACCCTTCTTGTGCGCGCACTCCGTCGTCTTGGCGCGGCGGTGGAGTATTACATCCCCGACAGGCAGGAAGGCTACGGTCTCCATACGGAATCGCTGGAGAAACTGGCGGCGAACGGCGCGAGGCTTGTCGTGACTGTGGACTGCGGCATCGCCAACGCCGCAGAAATCGGGGCCGTGCGCGATAAACTCGATATTGTCGTCACCGATCACCATCTGCCGGGAGAGCAGCTTCCCGACGCGGAAGCGGTAGTAGACCCTCATCGCGAGGATTGCGAATATCCGTTCAAGGATCTGGCGGGGGTCGGAGTCGCTTTTAAGCTATGCCAAGCGTTATTCTTGGAAATGAAGGGCAAGGAGTTTCAGGACGATTTGGAAGTTGTGGCCCTCGGGACGATTGCCGACATTGTGCCGTTGCTTTCGGAAAACCGAAAACTGGTCAAGCTTGGTTTGGTTGAGATGAAAGGCACGAAGATCGAAGGGCTCCGCCAGCTCATCGAGGTTTCAGGATTGAGCGGCAAAGAGATCACCAGCGGGCAGGTCGGCTTCGTGCTCGCGCCACGCCTGAACGCCGCCGGGCGTTTGGAAACGGCGATGCGCGGCGTTGAGCTTTTGCTGACCGAAGAGGAAAGCAGGGCGAAGGATATCGCGTTGGCTTTGAATGAGCTGAACAGCGAGCGGCAACAGGTCGAGGCCGATATTTTGGAGCAGGCGAAGAAGCAACTTGCCTCCGTCGACACGGTTGCGGCGCGTACACTTGTCATCGCCGGACAAGACTGGCATCCGGGTGTCATCGGCATCGTCGCTTCGCGGCTTGTCGAGCTTTATTATCGGCCGACTGTCATCGTCAGTATCCAGGATGGCGTGGGAAAAGGTTCATGCCGAAGCATCCGGGGATTTCATCTGTTTGACGCGCTGACGGCGGCGAAAGATACTCTGGTGCAGTTTGGCGGTCACGAAATGGCGGCGGGTCTTACAGTCATGCCGGGAAATCTCGACGCGCTCCGCCAAGTACTGGACGAATACGCCGACGCGCATCTGACGGCGGAGGATTACATTCCGTGCCTCGAACTGGAAGCGGAGCTTCGCCCGGAGGAAATCACGAAGGATTTGGTGACGGAGCTTTCGCGCTTGGAGCCGTACGGCATGGCAAATCCGCGCCCCGTTTTCGGCTGCTTCAATGTGCGGGGGAGCGACGCGAAGGTCATCGGGCGCGAAGGCCAACATCTGAAATTCATGATTAGAAATGGCGCGGATTCCCTGGAAATTGTCGGTTGGAACATGAGCGAAAAATTGGTGATGCTCCATCGGGGCCGCGTCGATTTAGCCTTCGTGCCGGAATTGAACGAGTGGAACGGCAGGGTATATGTGCAGTGCAAGCTGACGGAGCTTCGCCATTCCGAGGGACGCCATTTGTTCCCGACGCGGGAGATTCTCGGCGGCATCTATCTCGCGCTGAAAAAGGAGCGGACAGGGCAGGCGTTTTTCGCGGATGACGGAACATTGGCGGATATTTGCGATGTGTCTCCTGAAGTCATGGGCATCTCCCTTCGGATATTTGAGGAATTGGGGCTCGTCCTGCGCGATGGGGAACGGCTCCGTCTGGTGCCCCCACCGAAGCGAAAGTTGGACTTGGAGGACTCGCCTACATTTCGGAACGGAGCAGGGACGATGGCAAACACGCGAGAAGCATGATATAATAGGTTGCGGTATAAAAGCGGAGACGCTTTGGGAAAAGGGGAGAATCATTGTTGGTACTTGGAATTGATCCGGGCACGGCGATTTGTGGGTATGGATTCGTCGAAGCGGCGCAGGGAAGCCGTCTGATTCCCCGCGAGTATGGGTCCGTTACGACGAGCCCGAAAGCGCGGATGCAGGATCGGCTGATGAAGCTTTATGACGAGATTGACGCTTTGATCAAAACGTATCGGCCCGACGCGATGGGTGTCGAGCAACTGTTTTTCAACCGGAACGTAACGACGGCGATTCCCGTCGGGCAGGCGCGCGGCGTTGTGCTGCTCGCCGCGGCGAAAAATAATCTGGAGCTCGTGGAGCGGACGCCGCTTCAGGTCAAGCAGTCGGTGACGGGGTACGGCAAAGCGACGAAAGATCAGGTCATTTATATGGTCACGAAGCTCCTGAATCTGTCCGCGCCGCCGAAGCCGGACGACACGGCGGACGCGTTGGCGGTCGCGATATGCGCGCTGCATTATATGGGCAGCCCGGCTTGGAGAAATCATTTGGAGAATGGACGAGAGGCATGATTGGTTTTTTGCGTGGCAAAGTCATACAGCTTTTGCCGGACTATTGCCTGTTGGATGTCGGCGGGGTAGGCTATCGTGTCTATATCCCGTCTTCGACGCGGAGCCGCCTGAAGGGCGGCGAGGAAGCCATGCTGTACACGCATCTGGCAGTGCGGGAGGATGCCATGACGCTTTACGGCTTCGAGAGCCAGGAGGAGTATCAGGGGTTTCAGCTCCTGATTTCTGTTTCCGGCATCGGGCCGAAGGCGGCTATGGGCATCCTGTCGGCTATTACTGTCCCGCGCCTGTTTCAGGCGATTCATGGGAAACAGTTGGCGGTACTGACGAAGTTGCCGGGCATCGGAAAGAAATCGGCGGAACGCCTTGTGCTTGAACTAAAGGACAAGGCGGTGGAACTGGATGGAGATGGAGACGCGGCGGCTCCTTTGGAGGAGGAGACGGAGGCACAGGTCTCCGATGCGGCGGCGGCGCTTTCCTCTCTTGGATATTCGCAGGAGGAAATTTCTTCGGTTCTGCGACGTATCACGAAGCCGCTTTCGACAGAGGAAACCATCAGGTTCGCATTGAAAGAGTTCGCGGGAAGGAGGTAACCGGTGGAAGAACAGGAAGGCCGCATCGTGGCCATGGAGGAACAGGCCGCCGACGACTGGCAGTACAGCCTGCGCCCGCGAAAGATCCGGGAGTATATCGGGCAGGAAAAGGCGAAGGAAAATCTTTCCGTGTTCATCAAGGCGGCGCTGGACCGGGGCGAAGCCCTTGACCATGTGTTGCTTTACGGTCCGCCGGGGCTTGGCAAGACGACGCTGGCCGCGATTATCGCCAATGAGCTTGGGGTGAATTTCCGCGTGACCAGTGGCCCCGCTATTGAAAATTCGAGGACGCTGGCCGAGATTTTGACGAATCTCGAAAAGCGGGATGTCCTGTTTATCGACGAGATTCATCGGTTGTCCCGCAGTATCGAGGAAGTGCTGTACTCCGCGATGGAAGATTTCGCGCTGGACATCATCATCGGCAAAGGCCCCGGTGCGCGCTCGATCCGGTTGGACATCGCGCCCTTTACGTTGGTCGGCGCGACGACGCGCTGGGGCGCGTTGGCGGCTCCGCTCCGCGACCGCTTCGGTGTGCCGCTTCGTCTCGAATATTACCGTCCGGAAGCGTTGAAGGAAATCATCAAACGGGCGGCGGAGATTTTGAAAATCCAAATCGAGGACGAGGGCGCGGCGGAAATCGCTCGCCGTTCGCGCGGCACACCGCGTGTGGCGAACCGCCTTTTGAAGCGCGTACGCGATTTCGCGCAGGTCAGAGGGAACGGTGTCATTACAAAACCACTGGCGGACGAGGCGCTCGTCAGGCTGGAGGTCGACAACGCGGGACTGGACCGCATGGACCGACGGATGCTTATGACGATGATCCAGAAATTTGCGGGCGGCCCGGTGGGCCTGGAGACGCTGGCGGCAGCCATCAGCGAGGAAACGGACACGATCACCGATGTCTACGAGCCGTTTTTGATCCAACTCGGCTTCCTGATGCGGACACCGCGCGGGCGCGTCGTGACCCGGACGGGGTATGAGCACATGAAGATTCCCTACCCCGGCGCGGAGGGCGGTGGCGGCTATATCCCCCTGTTCGAGGGGGAACGGGTATAACGGCTTTTATTTCGAATCACGGGTTTGGGCGGCAATATGCCGAATTTATATTATGTGTTTGGAGGTATTCAAAATGAACAAGAAAGCAGAGCAATTCCAGGACTATCTGAAGGAGAAGGACATCGAGAACGTGTTCGCGGTGGAGGAGCGGGACGACGAACTGCATACGGCGCTGTTCCGTTCGCAAATCGACGTGGACGGGAACAAACTGCCAACGGTGGTGATTTTCGACGACAGCATTTACGGCATTGTCCGTGTGCTGGTCGCGCCGAAGGCGCTGAACGAGTCCAATGAGCTGGCGGTGCTGAAGATCGTCAACGGCTACAACAAGCAGTATAAGCCGCTCAAATATTTCTGCGACGACGCGGGAGCGCTGCTTCTGGATGTGCCGCTGGTTTCCCTGGAAAGCGAGCACACCGGCGATATGGTCTACGCGATGTTTGATGTAATTATCCGTCATCTGGGCGAGGCATATAAAGATATCATGCGCTCCATTTGGGCGTAATGCAATGAAAATCCCCTATGGGAACGTGCGACCGACACGTTTTCACAGGGGATTTGTTTATATTGTGGATATCTTTACCTTCGGCGGCTTTTTTGCTATACTGTATGGACGTTGTTTGGCGTTCCCTTCAGATTCTGTTCAAGCAACCGGAGGCAATATGAAACTTCTGATGCATATGTGTTGCGGCCCATGTTCGTGCTATCCGTTGAAAAAGCTTCGCGCGGACGGAATCGAGCCGGTCGGTTATTTTTTTAATCCGAATATCCATCCCTATCAGGAATGGAATACACGGCTGAAAACGGCAAAGTGCTTCGCGGAAAAGACGGGCATGGAATTCGTGGCGGACGATCGGTATCTGCTGCGGGATTTTTTGCGGCGCGCACTGGCGGCGGAGGGTAAACCGGCGCTCGCGGCTGCGGGCACACAGGAAGAGGCGTTGGCTTTTGTGACGGCCTACAAGCTGCAAAAGGACAGGCGTTGCCGGATGTGCTATACATGGCGTCTGGAGCAGGCGGCGCGATGCGCGGCGGAGGGGGGCTATTCCGCCTTTACCTCGACGCTGTTCTACAGCATTTATCAGCAGCACGACGTGATGAAGCAGCTTGCAGAGCATTTCGCGCAGGTCTATGGCGTGGAATTTTATTATGAAGATTTTCGTGCGGGCTGGCAGGAAGGAATCGATATCAGTCTGGAGCTCGGGCTATACCGGCAGGCGTATTGCGGCTGCGTGTTCAGCGAGGAAGAGCGGTACAGCCGGACGATGAAAAAAGCCGCGAAGAAGGCGCACAGGGCGTGCAGGCGCGATGCCGAAGCAAGGAGAGATGTGATTTGATGAAGCGATACGTGATTCTGTTTTTGTTGGGACTGTTCTGTGCGGTGCAGGGATTGTCGCCGGGCGTCGCGCTCGCGGCGGTGGACAGGCCGACCGTCGGCGCCGGTATCCCAGGCGCAGTGACAAAGACCAATCCGGAGACATCTGAGAAAAAAGCGCTTGACGAGGCGAAGAAGGAAGCTTCGCCGAGCCGGACCGAAGCGGCGGAACCGGCGGAAAAGGAAGAGCCGACAAGCAAGAATGAAGCGGTGGAAAAGCCGAAATCACCGAAAGCGGGAAAGAACGAATCGACAGAACCGCGCGGGCGTGTGGCGAAACCGGAACCGAGAATCCGCGTCGGGCTGAGCGAAGGGCAAATCTCTGCGGTCGTTACGTCGGATGCCGCTTATGCTCTCAGTGACGTGGAAACAGAGCGGGAAATCGAAAAAATCGGCGCGGGCAAACAGACGACTGTCACCGTCAAGGCGGGGGCTCTTGTCGTGAACGGCAAAACGGTCGCGGCGAAAGCGCTGCGTTTTGTCGTGGCGGATGACCGGACGGCGCGGCATCTTGCAGTTGCGGGCGAAAAGTACCGCGGCCATATCGTGCTGTCGTTGGCGGCGGATGGAACCATCACCGTGATCAATGAGGTGAAGCTTGACGACTATATCGGCGGTGTCATTTCGGAGGAGATGAGCCCGGACTGGCCGTCGGAAGCGCTGAAGGCGCAGGCGGTGGCGGCGCGGACTTTCGCCGTGTATTCGCTGGGCCTTCACGATGAGGACGGTTACGATGTCTGCACGACCACCCATTGCCAAGTGTATGGGGGCATAGAATCGGAGAGCCCGGAGGGGCTTCGCGCCGTTTCGGCGACGCGCGGGGAAATCTTGACTTATCAGGGCAAGGCTATCTACGCGGCTTTCCACGCCTCCTCCGGCGGCATGACTGCGGGCAGCGAGGAAGCGGGGGGAATGGCCCTTCCGTATTTGAAGCCGGTGCGCGATTCCGGGGATCAGGCGACACCGAATCGTCATTGGCAAGTCTCGCTTTCCGTCCGGGAGCTTTCGTCCAAATTGGCAGCCTCCGGATTTTCCGTGGGCAGCCTGAAAGCACTGGGGCTGACGCCACTGAAGGTGGGGCAGGGCGCCCCCGATCGTTACCCGTCCGGGCGCGTGGAACAGGTACGCTTTGTCGGCTCCAAGCAGACGGTTTCGGTGTCTGGGACGAAGCTTCGCTGGATGCTCGGCCTGCCGGGCACACTGTTTGAGATTCATCTTGACAAAGAGGCGGCGAAGGGAAAAATCGACCTGTCTGGCAAGGATACCGCCAAGCTCGTTTTCGACGGCTACGGCCGCGGCCACGGCATCGGGCTCGCGCAATGGGGTGCCAAAGCGATGGCGGCCCAAAAGCAGTACAGGGAAATTTTGGGCCACTATTATAAAGGCGTGGAATTCACTTTTATTTTTTGAGGGATAGGGATTTGCTATGTTGTTATCGGATTTTGACTACGAACTGCCGGAAGAACTGATTGCGCAGACACCGGTGGAACCGCGTGACGCTTCGCGGCTGATGGTGATCGATCCCGTGGCGAGAACCGTTGAGCATCGGCACTTTTTTGAGTTGGACCAGTTTCTCACGCCGGGCGATGCGCTGATCTTCAACGATACGCGCGTCATGCCGGCACGGCTGATCGGGCGGAAGGAGCCGACGGGCGCGCGGGTGGAGGTTTTGCTTCTGCGGCGCGTCGAGGGCGATACTTGGGAAGCCTTGGCGAAACCGGGGAAAAAAGCACTGCGCGGCGCGACCATCCGCTTCGGTGAAGAGCTTTCCTGCGAAGTGACGGGGCACACGGACTTCGGCGGGCGGCTGGTGACCTTCCATTACCGGGGCATTTTCGAGGAAATTCTCGACCGTCTCGGAGAGACGCCCCTTCCGCCGTATATTCATGAAAAACTCGAAGACAGCGAGCGGTACCAGACTGTTTACAGCCGTGAATCCGGATCGGCGGCCGCGCCCACGGCGGGACTGCATTTCACGAAGCCGCAACTGGAAGCTTTGAAAGCGTCGGGCATCCATCTTGGCTTTCTGACGCTGCACGTCGGTCTTGGCACCTTCCGGCCGGTCAAGGCGGAGCGCATCGAGGATCACGCCATGCACAGCGAATACTATTCCATCGGCGAGGATACGGCCAGACTGATCCGTGAGACGAAGGCGGCGGGAAAGCGCGTCGTCGCTGTCGGCACCACCTCGATCCGAACACTGGAATCAGCGGCGACGGGAAATAATGAGATTTACGGGCAATCGGGCGAGACGAGCATCTTCATCTATCCTGGCTATGAATTCAAAATCGTTGATGCCGTGATTACGAATTTTCATTTGCCGAAATCGACGCTGATCATGCTGATCAGCGCTTTCGCGGGCCGGGAATTCACGATGGAGGCATACCGGGAAGCCGTGAAGGAACGGTATCGTTTTTTCTCTTTCGGGGACGCGATGATGATTACGCGCCCGCAAGCGCAAGCGTGAAAGCATCAAAAATTTGGACATATCAAAAAAGGGGCTATCCATGAAGGTTTTTCTTTCGTGGATGGCCCTTTTTTGATATGGTACGTGAATTACAAAAAATTCTTTTGGAAATCTTCAACCATTTCCGGCAGGTTGCTGGGCAGGATACGGAGGTCGTAGCCGATCAGGAGCGGGGAGGTGGGGAAGCGCGGCATGATTTTGGCCGCTATGTTTTCACCCGCGTGATAGAAAAAGATGTTGTAGCTGTCTTCGCTCTTTTTGAAACGGTCGCAGACGTAGGAGACCGTTTTTTGCAGTAAATCGGCGAGGTCGTCCAACGCGTCGGGGGCGGCGATGAGATTGAACTCGCCGAAACCGACGCGAGGGTGGGTGGCGGCATTTAAGCGCGCGCCGCCCCGTTCGGCGATGGGCAGTCCTTCGAAATCTTCCTCGTCGGGGAACAGGGACGGGTCGGCGCCTTGAAAGCCGACGATCTGCATATGGGCGTGGCGCATGGTGCCGCCGGACAAGTGTCCGTGGTTTTTGAAAAAAATGACGGCGCTGTACTTGCCGGTGGCTTCCATGGCTCGCCAGTGCCTGACGCCGAAACGGACGAGCCGACGCATGTGCTCGGTCGTGTAGTCCGGCATATCGATGCCGCAACGGTCGGTTTCAACGAGTACCAACTGGTCGGCGTTTGCAAGGACATCGTATTTGTTTTTCAGCAGGATGATGCCGCCCTCGCCCGTGGCGAGGATATCCGTCAGTCCCTCGGGGTGGCAGAAGGGGCAGTCGTTTTCCCTGTGGACAATATTTTCCGGCTTGTTTCTTCCAATCTTCATGTCAAAGGGGATCAAATTGATTTTCATAGTCCTACCTCGCGATTTTTGCCGATACCACTGGAAACTGCGGCGGATAAATGATATAATTCCCTTTATGTATAGAGCTTTTTGCTGTTATATCTATTATATAGAAAAAGCAAGGATTTGAAAAGAGAAGGGTGGTGGCGGCAACGGAGGAAGGGAATAAATCCACGAAGGGCGAGTCCCTAATGAAAGGCACCTTTATCCTGACGGTTGCCGGCATCGTCGTCAAGATCATCGGGTCCCTGAACTGGATTTTCGTATCGCGGGTTTTGGGCGGCGAGGGCATCGGCCTGTATCAGATGGCGTTCCCGATTTACTTTTTCGCCCTTTCCGTTTCGACGGCCGGTGTGCCGGTGGCGATTTCCATCATCACGGCGGAGCGCGTCGCGATCAAGGATATTTGGGGTGCGCGGCGCGTGTTCCACATCTCGATGGTGCTGATGCTGGCGACAGGCGTTCTATTTTCGCTATTGACGTATTTCGGCGCGGGCTGGCTGATTGAGTATCAGTTCATTCGCGACCCGCGCGCCTATTATTCCGTGGTGGTGTTGGCTCCGGCGATTTTTTTTGTGACGCTTCTGGCAAGCTCGCGCGGTTATTTGCAAGGCTGGCAGCGCATGACGCCGACGGCGGTGTCGCAGATCGTCGAGCAGATTTTCCGCGTGATTACGATGGTGCTCCTGGCGCGGCTGTTCTTGCCGATGGGGTTGGAGTACGCGGCGGCGGGCGCGAGCTTCGGCGCGTGCGCGGGCGCGGTGACGGGCCTCATTGTACTGGTCTGGTATCATTGGCAGCTTGACCGTGACATCCGGCGGGATTATGCGCCGGAGGAGATTATGCCCAAAGCGGATGTGGAGCGGGAATCCTGTTGGAAAATCCTGCGTCGTCTGTTCAAACTGGCGCTTCCCGTGTCGGCGGCCAGCATCATGCTTCCAGTCGTGTCGAATCTTGACCTCGCCATCGTGCCGCAACGTCTGGAGGTCGCGGGCTACACGGTCAATCAGGCGACGGAGCTTTTCGGGTATCTGACGGGGATGGCGGTGCCGCTGATCAATCTTTCGACGATCATCACGGCGTCGTTGGCGGTCAGTATTATTCCCGCGCTGTCCGAGGCGCGGGCGATGGGGGATAAGGCTCGCATTTACGAGCACTCCGCCGCGGGCATCCGCATCTCCCATTTTGTCTGTTTCCCGGCTTTTGTTATCGTGCTGATGCTGGCAACGCCGATTTCGACGCTGATTTACAGCGCGCCGGGCGCGGGCCCTGCGGTCTGGGCCTGCTCGTTCAGCATCGTGCTTCTGGGGCTTCATCAGGTCTCCACGGGTATTTTGCAGGGGCTCGGCCATCCGACAATTCCAATGATCAATATGATTTTGGCGGCGGTGGCCAAGGTGATCCTGAACTGGACGCTGACAGCGATCCCGACGCTGGGCATCCTCGGCGCGGCTTTCGCCACGGCGGCGGACATGGGGGTCGCGGCGTTCATCAATATGTTTTTCATCTATAAATATGTCGGCTGCTCGATGGAGTGGAAGCATTTTTTTAAGGCGTGCTGCGCCTCCGTTGTCATGGCGTTGGCCGTGAAGCTCTTCTACGATACGACCTTCGCGGCTTGGGGCGTCAACGCGGTTTCCACTTTCGGCGCGACCTTCGTCGGTCTCGCGGTCTATCTCGTGGCCATGCTCGTGATCGGCGGCATCGGCGAGGAGGATATGGCCCGTGTGCCGATGGTCGGCCATACGTTCATTCGCGTCCTGCGGCGCACCGGCATCTTCAAAACGCCGGGGGAAGCGGCGGAGAAATAAGTCATGAAACGATATGTACTGGTCTATAATCCCGTGTCGGGGCACGCGACGTTTCGCCATAGTCTGGACACCATCATCGAGGCGTTTCAGCGGCGGCAGACGATGCTGGTACCCTATCGGACGAGTCCCGGCGATAATCTGCGCATGGCGGATTTTATCCGCGAGGCGGAGCCGGAGGGGGTGCTGGCGGCGGGCGGCGACGGAACGCTGCACGAGGTGGTCAACGTCTTGATGAAAGGGGGGCTTTCCCTTCCCATCGGCATCATCGGCAGTGGCACGTCCAACGATTTCGCCACTTATCTTGGCGTCAACAGCGATCTCGAAGCGTATTTCGACTGCATTGTCGACGATATTTCCCGCCCCGTGGACGTGGGCTGCGCGAACGGGGAATATTTTATCAACGTCGCCAGCGCGGGCGCGCTGACTTCCGTTGCCCACGAAGTCAATGTGCGGCTCAAGCACACGCTAGGGAAGATGGCGTATTATCTGCGCGGCCTCGGAGAAATCCCGAAGCTGCATACGCTCCATCTGCATATCAAGGCGGACGGCACGGAAATCGCGACGGGCGCGTACCTTTTCGTCATCGTCAACAGCTCCGTGGCAGGCAGTATGCAAAATGTGGCAGTTGACGCGAGGATCGACGACGGCAAACTCGATCTTCTGGTGGCGAAGGACGTGAGCCTGCCGGAATTCATGGCGTTGGCGAAGGACGTGGTTTCCGGGACGATCAAGCCGGACGAAAAGAATCTGCTCCACATGCAGGCGAAATCCTTTGTCGTGGAAGCGGACGAGCCCGCGGAAAGCGACCTTGACGGCGAGCGAGGCCCCGCGTTGCCTCTTTGCGTTGAGACGATAAAACACGCCGTTCGCGTTTACACCATGGCGGAACAGGGGAGGGAAGAAATTTGAAGGACGCGAACAAACTGGGCTTTGAGACGGTGGCGCTGGACGACGACGCTTCGGCTCTCGTCATCATCGACCAGACGCGGCTGCCCAACGAGAAAAAAATCCTGCGGCTGACGACGCAGAAAAAAATCTGGGACGCGATTTACCTGCTGCAGGTGCGCGGCGCACCTGCCATCGGCGTGGCGGCGGCTTACGGAATCTATCTCGCGGCGAAAGAAATTGACGCGGCGGACTACGAGATTTTCGCGAAGAAATTTTTCGAGGCGCAGGAATACCTGAACTCTTCCCGTCCCACGGCGGTCAATCTATCTTGGGCGCTCTTGCGCATGGGAAAGGTCGTCGAGGCGGGACGGGGAGAAAGCGTTTCGGAAATAAAAAAACGTCTGTTGGCGGAAGCGAAAGCTATACAGGCGGAAGATATCGAAATGTGCCGGAAAATCGGCGAGCACGGCCTCTCGCTTTTGAAACCGGGCATGGGGCTCCTGACGCATTGCAACGCAGGACAGCTTGCCACGAGCCGCTACGGCACGGCGACGGCGCCCATGTATCTCGGCCATGAAAAGGCTACGGCTTCCGCATTTTCTGCGACGAGACGCGCCCGCTTTTGCAGGGGGCGCGGCTGACCGCCTACGAGCTTTCCGAAGCGGGCATGGATGTGACGCTTCTCTGTGACGGCATGGCGGCGTCGGCCATGAGGAACGGCTGGGTGGACGCAGTCTTTACCGGCGCGGATCGCGTCGCGGCAAACGGCGACGCGGCGAACAAGATTGGCACGTTTCCGCTGGCCATCGCCGCGAAACGATTCGGTGTGCCGTTCTATATTTGCGCGCCGTCCTCGACCATCGACATGAATACGCCGACAGGGAAGGAAATCAAGATCGAGCAGCGCCCGGCGGAGGAAGTCACGACCATGTGGTACAGGGAGCGCATGACGCCCGAAAAGATCAAAGTTTTCAATCCCGCCTTTGATGTCACGGATGCCGATTTGATCACCGCGATTATTACCGAAAAAGGTGTGCTGCGCCCGCCGTTCACGAGATCGCTTCGAAAGGCGCTGAAAACAGAATGAGGCATATAATAAATAAGCCCCCGCTCAACCCAATGGAGCGGGGGCTTATTATAAAGTAATGATAATTCCGTATTATTTCGCCATCGGTCTCGGCAGGGCCGTCGCCACATCGACGCCGCTCGGCACATACAGCATCATGACGGGCGAAACGCGACGCGCCGCGCAATCCAGTACATAGGAAACGCCGTTGATGAAATCGAAAATCCGTTGCTGTTCCGTGGTCTCCACGCGCTCGAAGTTCACGATGGTCGCACGATTCGCGAGGAGGTCGTCCGCGATACGGGCCACCTGCTCGAAATTCGACGGCACATGAATCTCCATCGCCAGCTCCGGCACCTTCGTCGTGTGAACGGTGAGTTTCGGACGTTGCATCGTGCCGGTTCCCGCAGGTACGAAAGCTCTCGGCTTTGCCGCCATTGCGACAGGAGCGGCAGCCGCCGCGACAACCTTCTGCGGCTCCGCCACGGATTCCTTCTCCTCTTCCTCAAGCTCCTCGAATTCCTCGTCTTCCAAATCGATGTCCTCGTCGTAATCGAGCAATTCTTTAATCTTGTCTACGATCCCCATAATCATTCCGCCTCCACTGCCTGTTGACCTCTGTTGAAACTTTCCCCTTTGAATCTTCGCCCCATCGGACTCCCCAATCCTATGAAACCGTGCACATTTGCGGCTCCAGAGAGGCTCGCGCCCAAATCCTCGTCCGGACGCGATATATGATTCCATACTGCTATTGATGGTAATTTACACTATACCGCATTTTTCTGTTGGATGCAAGAAAAAATTTCCCTGGACGGGAATTTTTTCAGGGGTCTTTCATAAAATCGATTTTTACGCTTTTGCCGCCTTCACTGCGTTTTTCCGTGTGCGGCCGCGGGTGGTGTGGTCAAGGATCGCCTTGCGGAGACGGACGTTTTGCGGCGTGACTTCCACCAGTTCGTCCTCTTTGATGTATTCCAACGCCTGCTCCAAGCTCAGGATGCGCGGCGGCGTCAGGCGAATGGCTTCATCGGAGGCCGACGTGCGCATATTCGAGACGTGCTTCTGCTTGCACGGGTTGATGTCGATATCGAGCTCGCGGGAATTCTCGCCGACGATCATGCCCTCGTAGACCATCTGGCCCGGCGAGATAAACATGGTGCCGCGATCCTGGAGCGTATAAATGCCGTAGCCCGTCGTCTCGCCCTGTTCGAAGGCGACGAGGGAGCCGTGCTCGCGGCCTTCCATGTCGCCCTTGTACGGCGCGTAGCCGTGGAAGATGTGGCTCATGATGCCGTTGCCCTTCGTGCTAGTCAAAAGCTCCGAGCGGAAACCGATCAGTCCGCGGGCCGGAATGATGAATTCCATGCGCATATAGCCGTTGCCCTCGGTCATGTTGGAAAGCTCCGCCTTGCGCTTGCCGAGCAGCTCCATGACCGTGCCCATGTATTCCTGCGGAACTTCGACGGTCAGGTTCTCCATCGGCTCGCATTTCTGCCCGCTGATGGTCTTGTAGATAACCTCCGGCTTGCCGACTTGCAGCTCATAGCCCTCGCGGCGCATCGTCTCAATCAGGATGGAAAGATGCAGCTCGCCGCGCCCCGATACCTTGAACGTGTCCGCCGAGTCCGTCTCCTCCACGCGAAGCGCGACGTTCGTCTCCACTTCCTTAAATAAACGGTCGCGGATATGGCGCGACGTGACAAACTGCCCTTCGCGGCCCGCGAAGGGGCTGGTATTGACGCCGAAGGTCATGGAAAGGGTCGGCTCGTCGATATTGATGGTGGGGAGCGCCTCCGGATTTTCCGCATCCGCCACCGTTTGGCCGATGCGCACGTCGCCGAGGCCCGTCAGCGCGACGATCTCGCCGATGCCCGCGCTCTCCGTCTCCACGCGCTTCAATCCCTGATAGACGAAAACCTTCGCGATTTTCGCCTTCGTCTCGCCGTCGCCGCCGAGAAGCACCACGTTCTGGTTCGGCTTCGCCGCGCCGCGCATCACGCGCCCGATGGCGACCTTGCCCACGTACTCGTCGGCGTCGAGCGTCGTCACCATCAGCTGCAGCGGGCCGTTCTCGTTGCCCTTCGGCGCGGGAATCTCCTTGATGATCGTGTCCATCAGCGGAACGAGATTATCGCTGTCGTCCGCCATGTCGAGCTTCGCGATGCCGTCGCGGGCCGCGCAATAGACCACCGGGAAATCGAGCTGGTCGTCGTCCGCGCCCAGTTCCATGAAAAGCTCCAGCACTTCGTCATAAACATCGTCCACGCGCTGGTCGGGGCGGTCGATCTTGTTGATGACCACGATAGGCTTCAGCTTTTGCTCCAACGCCTTCCTGAGCACATACTTCGTCTGCGGCATCGGCCCTTCGAAAGCGTCCACCAAGAGCAGCACACCGTCAACGAGATTCAGCACGCGCTCCACCTCGCCGCCGAAGTCCGCGTGGCCCGGCGTATCGACAATATTGATCTTGACGTCCTTGTACATGACGGCGGTATGCTTCGAGAGAATCGTGATGCCGCGCTCCCGCTCAATATCCCCCGAATCCATCACGCGCTCCGCCACCTGCTCATTGGCGCGGAACACATGGCTCTGCTTCAGCATCGCGTCCACCAAAGTCGTCTTGCCGTGGTCGACGTGGGCGATGATCGCCACATTCCTCAGTTTTTCGTTCGTGCTCATCCTGTTCGGTTGCCTCCTGTGTTTCTTTCATTATATATACGGTAAAATTCAGCCTTATCATATTAGTATAATCATTCGCGCCTGTCAAGAAATCTCGTTTTTGCCGCCGACGTTTCCGATCATTTTTTGCCCCGCCGCCGCCCCGGTGGATGCGAAGCCTTGATTTTCAAGAAGTGCGGAGATGTTTGCCTTCGTATTTCGTTAAAATCCCAACTGAAAACTTTGGCACGATATGTGCAATCTTTTCAGTATAGTGAAAACTTTGGCATGATTTGTGCAAAGTTTTCAGTTGGAAAATCGCCGCGAAATCGGAGAAAAGCGCGTCGTTGCTGCGTTTTTCCCGCGAAAGCGGGGCGTTGATTTCTTTTCAAGACAAAAAGTCAAATTTTCACGAATCGGCGTAAACGACATTTTGCTTGTCGTTCAGGCCGATTTTTTGTCGTTCACGCCGATTTTGTTGACATTTACTTTTTCCACCATATAATGGAAACATAGAATTACGCAAAGGAGGAATTTTTTATGCGCTCTTATGTCCTCGGGGGGGGGGCGGCGCTCCGCACCGTATAGACACCCTCGCGAACCAAAACAGAAGGCCGTGCCAAAAGCGCGGCGCAAAGTGGAGAAAAGCGCTGGCGTGGGCCGTGACCGCCTGGACGATAGGGATGGCTCCGGCAGTCTATGCCAATCCGATTCTCGACGCGAAGGACGCGGCGGTGTCCATCAGCGGCACGGCGGATATGAACATCACCAGCGGCGCGGCGAATAATCTGATTAAGTGGGTGGACTTTTCCATCGGCAGCGGCGAAAGTGTCACCTTCGACGCGAAGAATTACCTGAATTACGTTACGGGCAGCGCGCGCTCGGATATTTTAGGCACATTGAAGGGCGGCGGGAGCATCTATCTCGTGAACCCGAACGGCATCCTGATCGGCGACGGCGCGACGGTGAATGTGGGAAGCCTGTATCTCTCGACGAAGCAGTTAGACCCTGCCGCGCTTACAAGCTATGACGCGGGCGTCTCCGCGCTGTCTTCGGCGAGTATCGGCACGGGCGATGTGATCAATCTCGGCACTTTGAACGCGACGGTGATTTCCGTGGAGGGAAACAACATCACGTTCAAGAATGTCGCCGACGTGAAGAACGGCGACGCAATCAATACAAACGTCACGCTGACCGCGAACAGCACGGGGGAAATCCATATCGGCTCGGCGACAGGCGGCGCGTCGGGCTATACCACAAGCGGCACGACGTACAACTATAAACTCGTCCATGACGCTGCCGATTTGCAGAATATGAAGGACAACCTTGGCGGCAACTATATGCTGGCGCAGGACGTGACGGCAGGAAATTTCGAGCCGATTGGAACGTTTACCGGGCGCTTCGACGGGCTGAACCACGAGATCAAGAATCTCACGATTGAGAGCAACGCTGCGTATGTCGGCTTGTTCTGCCAAAACGAAGGCGTCATCGAGAACGTGGGGCTGGTGGGCGGCAGCGTGACGGGGACGGCAAATAGCGAGTTTGTCGGCGGCATTGCGGGCAACAATACAGGCACTATCCGAAATGTTTACAATACGGGGAATGTGAAAGGGACGGGGGGCAATAATAAAGCCAACGTCGGCGGCATTGCGGGGCAAAACACAGGCACCATCCGAAATGTTTACAATACTGGGGATGTGACCGCGACGGGGCCCGCTCAGAATCCTGCCTGCGTTGGCGGCATTGCAGGAACCAATGGGAATGGCGGTATCATCCGGCAAGTTTTCAATACGGGCGCTGTCACCGTCAGCCACACAGCGTACGCTGGTAATTCCTACGTCGGCGGCATTGCGGGATACAATTTCGGAGGCAATGTACAGAACGCTTACAATACGGGGGCGATAAAGGGGACGATACAGACACCGTCAACTGTAAGAAAATATTTGTATGCAGGCGGCATAGTCGGCGAGAATGCCCAATCCGGCTTTCAAGGTGGAACGGTTGAAAATGTCTATAACACGGGAACGGTTACCGGGACAGGAAAAAAGAATGCGATGGGTTCTCCTACTGGTTATGTGGGCGGACTGATTGGGGAAATGCGGGGCGGGACGTTGCTGACGAATGGGTACAACAGCGGCGTCGTTACCGCTACCGGGTTCACCACTACCAATCGGGGAGATACGGTAGGCAAAAACAGCGGCACGATTTCAAACGTCGCCGCGATTGCCGACGAGGACTTGATGAAGCAAGCGTCTTACGGGGGCTTTGATTTCTCGGAGAGCGGTGCATGGCGTATTTACGAGAACAATACCATGCCGCTTCTGACGGCGTTCCTGACGCGGAAAGACAATATCACCTCGACGACGGAATACAACGGAACGGCGACGGGGGACGTGGGCGCGACCTATACGGCGACAACATATAACGTCACAGAAGCGCAAGACGGCTTCAACTATATCAAGGACGTTTCCATCGTCACGCCGAAGGACGTGACGGTGGGCTTCAGCTCCACTTACAAGACCTACGACGGCACCACGGACGCGACGGCGGGCATTCCCGTGCTGAACGGCATCGTAAGTTACAGTACCTTCGACTTCGACGATGTTCACGTTGCCGACGGCGTGACGGCGACTTTCGAGGACAAGAACGTCGGGGCGAACAAGACGGTCAATTATACGAACCTCGCGCTGACGGGGGAAAAGGCGAAAAACTACAATTTGGTCAACGCCGCCACCGTCACGGGTATGGGCACGATCACCGCGAAGGCAATCACCGCCACCTTTGCCGATATTTCCAAGACCTACGACGGCACGACGAACGCCACGGCGGGCGCGGGTTCATCCACGGGCATTGTGACGGGCGACGCGGTAACAATCACGGGAACCGCCGCGTTTGCGAACAAGAACGTCGGCACGGACAAGACGGTCAATTATACGGGCGTTGCGCTTTCCGGCACGGACGCGGGGAACTATACGATTGCCTCTGCCGCCACGGGCAAAGGCTCGATTGCGAAAGCCGATATAACCATTTCCACCGACGCCGTGACGAAAACCTACGACGGCACGACGAGCGCAACGGGTACGGCGGCGAAAGTTACGTCCGGGCAGCTTTATGGCACGGACGTCATCAGCGGCGGCACCTTCGCCTTTACCGACAAGAACGCGGGCGCAAACAAGACCGTCACGGTTTCCGGCGTGACTGTCAGCGACGGCAACAACGGCGGCAATTACAACGTGACCTACGCGGCGAACACGGCCAGCACCATCAACCGGAAGGACGCCCAAGTGACCTTCAATCCCACGACCAAGATTTACGACGGCACGACGAGCGCCACGCCGGGTACGGCGACGTTTTTTGGCCTGATTAACGCCGATAAAGGAAACGTGGGCGTGACGGCAGACGCCGCCTACGAAGATAAGAACGTGGGCACGGGCAAGAGAGTCAAATATACGAATATAACGCTGACGGGCACGGAGGCGCAGAATTACCGTCTCACGCAAACGTATGTTGATGCTGACAATGGCACGATCACCCGCAAGGCGCTGGAACTGGTGGCAACGCCCCAAACCATCACCGAGGGCGAGGCGACGCCGACGACGTGGAGCGGCAGCGTCACGGGCTTTGTGGAAAACGAGGGCTTGGACGGCGGCGATACGCTTTCCTTCGCGCTGGACAATCCGGCGGCGGCAACGGCGGGCAGCTACGCCGTCACCGGCACGCTGAACGGCAGCGCAAGCGGCGATTACGGAACGAACTATACATTCAGCAACGCGGCGGCGAACACCACGGCATTCACCATCAAGGCATACACACCACCAACGCCGACACCGACACCGGAACCGAAACCGGAGCCGGAGCCAACACCGACACCGGAGCCAGAACCGGAGCCGACGCCGACACCGGAGCCGACGCCGAGTCCGACACCGACGCCGACACCGGAGCCAGAACCGGAGCCGACGCCGACACCGGAGCCGGAACCGATGCCAACGCCGACACCGACACCGGAGCCGGAACCGGAGTCGACACCGACACCGGAACCGACGCCGACGCCGACACCGGAACCGGAGCCTATCTTTGGAAACGAAGCGGCGGCAAAGGCATACAGGGACGCCATCGTGGGACTGGAAAGCGGCAAGGCGGCCGAGGAGCGGAAAAAGAGCGCCGTACCATCCTCGCGGCCGTCGGAACAAAGCAGCGGCATCACGTTCAGCGGCATCCGTATGCCGGAGTCCATGAGCGCCGAGACCTTGGCGGCGCAGCTGGCGGGCGCAAAGGAAGCGCTGGCGGCGGCAGCCGTCGCGGACCGGACGACGGCGGAGGAAGAGGAAGAAGCGTAAAGAAAAATTGCCCGCAGGCAGTATGCCTGCGGGCAGGAGGTATGATATTCATTTATAAGCGGTTCTGTATATCGGTTCGTCATGGACACGGTGCATTCTTGCCAGTTGATCGTCCGTCAACGGGGGAATATCGTCATAATTGATGGGGCGTTTCATCGCTTCCGACAGTTCCCGCTTTTCCGCTTCGGTCAGCGGCGGCAGAGTTTTCGGCAAACGCATTCTAGTTAAATTGCCCATAGTATTTCATCCTTTCTTTTTTATCTGCGGGTTGAGCCTCTTTCGCCTTCCCCTTGAGGGGAAGGTGGCAGCCCGCAGGGCTGACGGATGAGGTGTTACAACGTAGCGGCTGATGTGTGCGTGGCGGAGGAAAGATGACGTTCTATATCTTCGCATACATCTCTGAATTGCCGGTTGACTTCACGGTTGGAATACCGAAGCACGGTGATTCCCTGTTCGCTCAGATATGTATCGCGTTCCTCGTCTTTGGCTTGTCCATCTTCCTCGTAATGCTGGGAGCCGTCTACCTCTATGGCGATTTTCGCACTGGCGCAGTAAAAGTCGAGAATGTACTTGCCGAATACTTTTTGGCGGTTTACGGTGACGGGCAGTTTTTTCAGACAGTCATACCACAACTTGCGTTCTTCTTTTGTCATGTTGTTTCGCAAGTTCTTTGCATTAGCTGTTAAGGAAACACCGAATAAGCGTCCAAATGTCAAAATTCATGTATCAACAAAAATCTGTGGATAAATTTCATCGGAAAACGGGCCATGCAGCGGGATAATTTCTCCTATGTACCCAGAAATCCCGCTTTTCCGGGTCCAA